>CAJGDX010000063.1 GCA_904502185.1 uncultured Bacteroidaceae bacterium
ATGTCGCTTCTGTCGAGTATGGCATCTTTTCTTTCGCTCAGATTGGCTACGGTTATCTGCTTATCGAGCAGTGTGCTGACGCAGTTGCGGCTGACGAGAATGTCGGGGACTACTCCCACCACTTTTCCGCCTGCGCTCTTAACAGCCGCAGCAGTGGTTTCCATCAATCCTTTCGACGCACCTCCGTACACCAGTGTGTGTCCATTCTCGCCCATCCAGCTGCCAAACTCACGGGCTGCATCTGCGTAGGCGGCGTCAATCGTCTCCGACGCTGCGCAGAATACTCCTATTGCTTTTTGATTGCTCATATTCACCTCCTTATGCAAGGCTCTGCATGTCGTTGAGTCGTTTGTATACACCGTTAAGCTGCAACAGTTCGTCGTGCTTGCCGCGCTCCACTATGCGACCCTCCATCAGCACGCAAATTTCGTCGGCATTCTTGATGGTTGACAGTCGGTGGGCAATTGCTATTGTGGTGCGGGTCTTCATCAATCTTTCGAGTGCCTCCTGTACCAGACGCTCCGATTCGGTGTCGAGTGCCGATGTCGCCTCGTCCAGAATGAGTATGGGAGGGTTCTTCAGGATGGCGCGTGCAATGCTTATACGTTGACGCTGGCCACCCGAAAGCAGACAGCCTCTGTCGCCCACATTCGTGTCGTAGCCATTCTCCGTAGCCATGATAAAGTCGTGTGCGTTGGCAATCTTTGCAGCCTCTATCACCTGCTCCATTGTGGCATTTTCCACTCCGAAAGTGATGTTGTTGTAGAACGAGTCGTTGAAGAGTATCGCCTCCTGGTTGACATTTCCAATGAGCGAACGCAACGACTTTATTGTCATATCCTTGACATTTGTACCGTCGATAAGCACCTCACCCGATGTAACATCGTAGTAACGGGGGATAAGGTCTACGAGTGTCGATTTTCCCGAACCCGACTGTCCTACAAGTGCAACGGTCTTTCCTTTGCCGATGTTCAGGTTTATATTACGCAACACCTCTTTCTCGCCATCGTATGAGAAGCTTAGGTCGCGCAACTCTATTCCCTTACCCATTCCCTTTATGGCTATGGCATTCTCCTTGTCGCAAATGGGGTTCTCGCTGTTGAGAATTTTGTCGATGCGCTCCATTGATGCAAGACCGCGGGGGATGTTATACGATGCCTTTGAGAACTCCTTCAGAGGGTTGATAACACTGTAAAGTATTGTCAGATAATAGATAAAGGCAGGTGCCGAAATGGGCGAATTGTCGCCGAGTATCAGTGTGCCGCCGAACCACAGTACAATGACTATTACGCAGGTTCCAAGAAACTCGCTCACGGGGTGTGCCATCGCCTGACGCATGGTCACGCGCATGGTAGCGTTACGCAGTTCGTTGCTCACCTTCATGAATCGTCCAGACATCTTCTTCTCTGCAAGGAAAGCCTTCACAATGCGAAGACCGCCGAGTGTCTCCTCCATCTGTGACATAGTTTCGCTCAGCTTCGACTGTGCCAACAGCGATTTTTGTTTCAGCTTGCGTCCCACCAGTCCCATAATCCAACCTATTGCGGGGAATACCAGAATGGTGAAGAGTGTCAGCTCCCAGCTTACGTAAATCAGTGTTGTAAAATAGATTATGATGTAGATGGGGTTCTTGATGAGCATATCTATCGAACCGGCAATGGAGTTCTCTACCTCCACAACGTCGCCGCTCATTCGTGCTATAATGTCACCTTTGCGCTCTTTAGAGAAGAATCCCAGAGGTAGGCTCAACACCTTGTCGTACAACTGTGTGCGTATGTCGCGTACAACACCTGTGCGCAGGGGAATGATGGCTGCCGACGAACCGAAGTAGCTTGCTGTCTTCAGCAATGTCATCACAATCAGGAATATACCAAGCAGCAGCAGTGTTGTCGATGCACCGTAGCTCTCTATGAATCCGTTGAGATAGTAGTTTCCGTTGTTCAGCAGAACCTCCTTCAAATTGTCAGTGTTCATTTCGCTCCATGGGATAAAAACCACATCCGATGTGTCTGTTATCTTGAACAGTATCTGCAGGATGGGGATAATTATCATGAAAGAAAATACGTTGAGTATTGCCGATGCAAATGTGAAGATAAGCGACAATATAAGCGACTTTTTGTAAGGCGGAATGTATCTTTTCAACACCTTGAAGAACTCTTTCATAGTAGGATGCTTTTTGTGTATTGTTATTTTTGAATCTGCTTAATTTTGTTCATTGCCCCGCATTAATCTTTTCAAGCAGTTTGTGTAAATTAAATCATAACTGCTAACTGCCTGATTAAAAGATTCAGCCAAGGCTCTTTTCATTCCGCGAAGATAGTGATTTTTATTCGTTTGGAGCCTACTTCATATATTAAAAAAGAAAAAGAATGGCTCTACTTCTCAGAAAACTTCTATTTTTGCAACCATGAAACGCACGGTGTTACATATTCTTCTCTTTCTGCTTCTGTTTCCGCTCTCGGCGTGGGCGCAACAGGATGAGCGTAAGGCTTACATTGTGGGGGTGACTGTGAAGGATGGAGAAACCATTCCTCAGATTCACCTTCCTACAGTCTACATATATGCACCGTTGAAGTTCAAGAGCAGTCGCGAAAAGAAAAAATACAATCGTCTGGTCTATGATGTGAAAAAGACATTGCCTCTGGCAACGGAGATACGTCGAATCATTATCGAAACGTACGAGACTTTGCAGCTTTTACCCGATGAAAAGGCAAAAAAACAGCATATCGACAAACTCGAAAAGGAGCTGAAAGAGGTTTATACTCCCAAGATGAAGAGGCTTACTCTTCGTCAGGGCAAGTTGTTGATAAAACTTGTCGACCGTCAGTGCGATCAGGATGCCTATCACCTTGTCAAGCTCTTCATGGGGTCGTTCAAGGCGGCTTTTTATCAGTCGTTTGCAGCGATGTTCGGGGCGAGTCTGAAGAAAACTTATGACCCCGAGGGCGAGGATGCCATTATCGAGAGGGTGGTGGTGCTGGTCAGTATGGGAGTATTGTAGATGCCATTTGCTAAAATAAATAACTCCGATGAACGCATGCGTTCATCGGAGTTATTTATTATGTGAATAGTATTATGTTAATATTTTCTAGCATTTCTTCCAGTGAAACTGAATGTTCCTCTTGTCAGTGTTGCCGAGAAGGTGAGTGTCGAGTCTGTAAAACAGCCCTCGATCTTGCTGAAAGTGTAGGCAGGTGCAGGTGCCACTCCGATAAGGGGGACTATAGTGTCGCCACTGAATGTTCCATCCTTGTGGTTGATGGGTATGTCGGGAATGGTGATGTTGATTTCAACGGGCATGTTCTCTGCAAATTTTACTTTGTATATATCCAATGACAACTTCGAATCGTTGATATCTCTTACTATGCAGACGGTGTTCTCCTTCTTGAAATTACCGTTTACGATAAGGTCGCCGCCAAATTTCAATGTGTTATGGATATTTGTGTGCAACGAGTCATCGTCTATCGTATCGTTTGTAATCGTATCATTGGGGTTGGGTGGGAAAATCTCCTTGTCCTCATCCGAGCATGCGGGAACAATAAGTGCTGTCATAAAAACCAGCAGAGGGAATAATAAAAATTTTTTCATTGTGTTTTTTTTATGTTTATAAATAATAGTGCAAAGATATACCAAATTGTCTTGATTTTCCAAGCGAAAAGAATGGATGTTGCATGGACACGAAATAAAATGCCTTATACTCCTCGTTTAAGAGGTTCTTTCCCCAAAGGGATGCTCCAAAGTGTCCTCTCTCCCAGTTGAGCGATGCTGAAGTGAGTCCGTAGAAGGCTTGCGAAAGGCTGTTGCTCTCGTTCCAGTATATACGTCCGGTGCCGCTCCATCCTATGTTCATTATCAAATGTTTGGCGTATTTCTCGGAAACCGGCAGGCGGTACGATAGGTTGGCCGACATTGTTTCGCGTGGAGCCAATGGCAGGTGTTTGCCCGAATAGTCGTTAGTGCCGCTGACGTATGTGCGGAAAGTGGCGTGTGTGTATCCGTAACTGCAATCGAGGGTCAGTCGCTGCAGGCGGTAAGTTAGACTGAATTCACCACCATAGCTTCTCGATTCTCCGGCATTTGACATCATTCGTCCGGTGCTTAGTCCTTCGGGGAATATTGTCAGTTGTTGGTTGGTGCAGTCTATGAGGAAAAGCGTGGCGCTTATGTCAAGAGTGCCATCTTTCAGGGGTGACAGGTGTGTGCCAATCTCGTAGTTCCAGCTCTCTTCGGGGCGGTAGGTGGTTGCCGAGGCATCGTCGTAGTATGTGGCATTGTCAAGAGTGACACCAAACTTCTGCATCAGGTCGTTCTTCATGCGGTTCTGCAATATGTCCGAAAATAGCTGGGTGTTGAATCCTCCAGCCTTGTATCCCTTAGCCAGTGATGCGTAAATGGTACCGCGGTTCAGTTTGAATGTGGCCGACAGTTTAGGCATTATCTCTGTGGCATTGAGCGAATTGCTGCCTTTGAAGTCTGTATTCAGTGGCAGATAATCTTTCATGTTGGGGTAGAGCCTGAAGCCTATCTGCGAACTGCTGTGGTAGTCCATCGAGGTGTGTTCGTAGTCGACTCTGAGCCCGGCTGTTACGTTCCATCGCTCTGTGTCGTAGCCAGCCTGGGTGTAGAGGGCTGCACCATATGTCGGTGTTGTAAAGTCGTCGTAGATGGTGAATTCCTCTTTGTCGAACTGAAGTTCCGAACCGGGGAAGGCATTTTGCAATCCTTTATTGGCGTTGTCGAGTATCAGTGTTTTTATACCCTGCTCCTTGAACAGTACAGGTGCACTGAGCTTCTGGTGCTTGTAGAAGGCAAACAGACCGCCCAGCCAGTTGAAACGGCTGTTGTTATTGGACTTTGCTATAAACTCCTGTGTCACCGAATGTTCGCGCTGATACTGTCCCATGGTGAAATACGATTCCGGTAGAAAATCGTTGTCTATGCGCATGCGGTCATCGGTGTAGTTGTATCCGGTGGTGGATGAGAGTATAACCTTGGGCAGTGTGTGCTTTATTGTCAGTCCGTTGTTCACTCCGAAACGGCGGTAGCTGCACGGGTCGTTGTAGTTGACGGGTTGCAGCGTGCTGCTGCTTTTGTCGTAGTAGCGGTAGGCATAACCTCCTTCGTCGGTGTATCCGATGGTAAGGCTGTTGTCTATGCTCCATCTGTCGCCGATAAGCATCTGTCCGCGCAGACGGGTGGCAAAATTGTCGCCGGCGTCACATTTGCGCCCATTGTAGTGGTTGGTGAAGTGTCCGTCGGTGTGGTTGTAGTGTATGCTTGCCGACCATCCGAGGTTGTCGGTGGGCGCATCGTAGTGCGAGGCCTTTACTCGTATGCTGTTGTCTGTTCCATACTCCATGGTGAACCTTTTTCCCTGGAAATTAAGGGGCGAAAGGGTCTGTATGTTTATGGTTCCGGCAGCTGTGTTACGTCCATAGAGGGTACTTTGTGCTCCGCGTATAATCTCTATTTTGGAAATGTCGAACAGTTCGAAGTCGTAGTTGTTCTTGTTCATCACCGGTGCGCCATCAACGTTCATGCCTATGACGGGCTGGTCTATGCGCGAACCGAATCCGCGTACATATATCGACGATGTCATACGTGAACCATAGTCGGGCTGATAGAAATTGGGGGCAAGTGCCGACAGCTCTTTCAGCGAGTTTATGTGTCTGTTCTCAAAATCTTTCAGCGTGAAGGTGGTTGCCGAATAGGGGTTGTCGTTGCCGTTGCTCTCTTTTAGCGGTGCGACAATGTCTACCGCTTGCAGCGTCAGGCTGTCGGCAATCCCGTCGTTGTCGGTTATGGGTGTGAATAGTGTTAAAAGTGTGATTATCAGGTATTGCACTTTGTCGGGTCTGTTTGTTGTGTCTGTTAAGGGCGCAAAGGTACTTATTTTGTATTATTGGCGAATTATGTCTGCAATTAAAGTTTGTTAAGTGCGCAGTTCGACAATGCCGCACCGTTTGCAGTTCTCTTCTACTGCTGCCGCCAGCTTTTCAAGTGGCACTCCTAAGGTGTCTGCAGCTTTTTTGTATAGTTCGGCTATAGGCAGTGTGCTTTCATCACTCTCGATGAACAACCTGTCCAGTGGTGTTGCGGCGAGTGCATCGCTGTTGCAGCGTTCGCCGAACGACAGATAGAGTCCGGCAGCCATGTATTGTGCTGCCTGTTGAGGCTTCCCGCGGAATCCGTGTATTATCCATGCCTGTTCGGGGTGCATGGTGCGGCGCAGGTTCAGAATAATCTCCTGCCCCTTTACTACGTGCAGTATCAATGGCTTATGAAGTCTTTCCGATAACTCTATGTGGCGTTGCAGAATCTCTGTTTGCAGGCTGATGGTGCTGCTGCCTTTCACAAGGTCTATGCCACATTCGCCTATCGCTCTTACTCTTTGGTCGGTGGCAATGGTGGCAATTTCCTGCATACGTTGTTCCCACATGTCGTCGATGTTCCACGGGTGCAGTCCTACGGATATGCGCTCTGCATTCGTGGCAATGTTGTTATTGCTGTTCAGAATGTATATCTCAGCGTCGTTGTTGCTGTTGTGGGTGTGCAGGTCTATCAGCTTCATTTACTATGCAAAGAAGTTGGTGTATAGCAGGTACAATACTACTGCTATTGCTGTAATTATTATTGATTTTACAACGTAGTATATAAGATCTTTCATCTGATTGTCCGTTTACCGGTGTTGTCGGGATATATTAACCAAAGAGGCTGTCAACATATAGTCGAACAGCCTCTTATGTTTACTTTGGAATAAATTTTCACGTGTATCTTACACGTTGCCTGAATTTATCCTTCGTGTATAGCCTCTGAGGGGCATACACCTGCACAACTGCCGCAGTCGATGCACAATTCGGGGTTGATTGAATACTTGTCGCCTTCAGAGATAGCACCCTGAGGACATTCGTCGATACATGTACCGCATGCAACGCAGTCGTCAGAAATTACGTAAGCCATAGTTGTATTAATTTTTATTGGTTTAATCTTCGGCAAAAATAGTGTATTTATTATATTGAATCGCCTAAATAAGGTTTTTTAACATCTGTTAAAAGCAAAGTGCTTCTTATTCAAAGTATAGTGAGAGGACAATCATTTTTGTGGTAGCCTTGTCGATGGATTCTGTAAACTTTTTATAGTTCTCGTCGAGCAGATCCTTGCGGTTCTTGTCTAGCACATCGAGCATGCTGAAGCAGAATTTCAGTTCAGGGTTCAGTTTGAAGAACGGCATGTAGAAGTCGCATCCCATTCCCACTTCAACCATGAAATCAAATTTTTTCATCAGCAGCTGCCGTTGCTTCTTTACGGTCATGTCCAGCATTGGGCTTACGCCGGCTATCACATAGGGGCGGTAGTTGTTGAAGCGCTGCGCCGATATTTTTACGTCCAGCGGCAGCGAGAAGTATGTCGATTTTATCTGTTGCCTTTCTCTGTTGCCACTGTTGTATTCGCGGAACACCACCTGCTTTTCGCCGAAGTGCAGTGTAGGCAGTAGTCTCAGGGCTACGTATGTGTTTATTCTGAGGTCGGCCAGCACACCTACGCTGAATCCGGGGTTGTAGGCCGATACGTCAGCGTACCACTGTTCGCCGTTCTCTGTGACAAAACCGTTGTTTGCAAGTTCCATGTCCTGTGCGTGCAGTCCAAAAAAGAATCCATAGTGCAGACGGCGAAAATCAATGTAAGGCCTGTTCTGCACTTTGCGTTCCTGTGCTATCGCCAGCAGCGGTAACATAAGAAGCACTAATATGGCAATTCTCTTTTTCATCCCTTATATAACGGCATTTCCTTATTATTATTGCAAAGATACACTGAAACGAGCGAGAAATATGAAACTTGTTTCAATATTTTTCACAGCGAGTGTACCTTATCTTCGATTTTATATCAAAGATACACTGAAACGAGCGAGAAATATGAAACTTGTTTCAATATTTTTCACAGCGAGTGTACCCTATCTTCGATTTTATATCAAAGATATGCTTTTTGTGGTTGCAAAGTATCAAAAATATCTCTTCTTTTTGTATCTTCGTGCAGGAAATAACCCCCAAACCATGGTAATATGAGTGGCGAAAAAAAGATGATGTATGTGCATGGCTTTGCCTCTTCAGGCTCATCGGGTACTGTGATGAACCTGCGCAAGAATTTTCTCGACTGGCGTGTGATAGCTCCCGACCTTCCTGTCGACCCTTTCGAGGCTCTGGAACTGTTGCACGAAACAATACGCAGCGAACAGCCTAAAATCATAATCGGAACATCGATGGGTGGAATGTACACGCAGCAGCTTTGGGGTATTCCGCGCATTGTCGTGAATCCTTCGTTCGAAATGTCGCGTACACTGCTTTTTAACCATATTGGCAAGCATAAATATACTGCCAAGCGCAAGGATGGCGTAATGGAATTCCGCATCGACAAAAAGGTTGTCGAACGCTTCAAACTGATGGAACAGACACAGTTCGATGGCATTAACGAGCAGGAGAAGTCCCTTGTCTACGGACTTTTTGGCGACAAAGACCCCGTGGTGCATTTCCATCCGCTGATGTCGCGCCTTTATGGTGAGGAGCGCTGCTTATGGTTCGACGGCGAACATCGTTTGAACGATAAAGTTGTGAAGAAAGACCTGATACCGCTTATTAATAAATTACTTGACGAACAGATATGAGAATAGTTTATACAATCGTGCTGCTGTTTTTGTTGTTGCCCTCAACTGTTACAGCTCAAAGCTACAAACTGCTGTGGAAAGAGAATTTCAAGGGTAAGCAGATAAACGAAGAGCGCTGGTCCAGGATTCCTCGCGGAACCTCCGACTGGAACAACTATATGAGCAGTTACGATGGCTGTTACGACGTGTCTAATGGCAAGCTCACCCTTTTGGGAGTGGTTAACAATGTTCTTCCAAACGATACAGCCCCCTATCTTACAGGCGGTGTCTACACAAAAGGCAAATTCTCTATAACTTATGGCAAGGTCGAGATTAAGGCACGTTTGGTCGGTGCGCAAGGTGCATGGCCTGCCATTTGGATGCTTCCCGAAAAAGGAGGATGGCCCGATTGTGGCGAGATTGACATAATGGAACGCCTCAGCCACGAGGCGCAGGCCTACCAGACTGTTCACTCCTATTATACATATGTGCTTAAGAAGAGTACCCCTCCACAGAGCAAATGCTCTCCTATACGTCCCGACGGTTATAATGTGTACGCGGTGGAGATACTTCCCGACAGTCTGCGATTCTCAATCAATGGCGAGCATACATTTACCTATCCGCGTATAGAGACGACAGAGAAAGGACAATTTCCGTTCAATACGCCGTTCTATCTGTTGATAGATATGCAGATAGGTGGTAAATGGGTGGGTATCCCTTCGCCTGAAGAACTTCCCGCAAAGATGATTGTCGATTGGGTAAAGTTCTACGAATTGAAGCGTGAATGAGCGCCTGTGAATCCAATTAACAAAAAATAATATATGCTCTTCTTGTTAATTGTAAAACTCGTTATATATTTGCATCGTCCGTAAAGGGCAAAAATAAAATCATAGTTTATGTACGACAATTCAAAGAAAAACATGCAATCAGACATCGACACCGGGCCACGGCTCGCAGTGTCATAGTCTCTTGTATGCAGTTTCTTTGAATTGTTGGACACCCTCCGACAAGCACGGGAATCCTATGTGTTCCCTGTTCATGGGGTCGGAAAGGTGAAACCTCGTCATTTTTTTGATGTGGGTTTCTTTTTATCTCTCTAATTTTTAGCTCTATGGCAGAATTCCTCGCTTTGCAGGAACCTGTCTAACCCTCTTTTCGAGCCTTTGAAACAAGGCTTTCTACTGACATTGTAGTTAATAACCAATTTATTATGCCATGCTGCCTGGGTAGTGTGGCCAAATTGTTGTCGGCTTTTGATTCAGCAAAGGCCGGATTGTTTCATCTTAAATTCTATGGACTATGATTAATAAAAAAAATAACGATGATTTTTGTAACGACGACTTTGATGCACTCTTGGAACAATTCCTGGAAGAGGAACTTGAGAAGGAACTAAAATCCAAAGAGGATGTTTTTGACGAGCTGGTGAATAGTATCCCGATTAAACGAATTAAGTTCAAGGATTATACTTCCAGGGGAACCACGTACAGAATCCCGAAACCTCAGGGGGATCCATCGATAAGCCTCGAAGAGGATTTCAAATTGGCTGTCGAAGAGGATAAATTGCAGCTGGTTGTGCCCGAAACCTCTCGTTTCTTTATTTACGGCACCATCACCGATTACAGGATAAGATTCTCTCTCGATGTCGATGATGTCTATGCCGATCCGGAGGATATTGTTATAGCTCTTTACAAAGAGGGTGTTGCGAACCCCCTCTTCGTTACAACCCGTGCAGCAACTGATGCGGAATCGGTCATTTCTGTCGATTGCGATTCTCCTGAATTCGGCATTGGAAATTATTTTATCCTTGTTTGCGGTGCCGACACCGACGCAATAGGCAAACAGCATGTGGTCATGGGGGGCAATGTGCGCTTCGATTTTGCAATTATGCAGCATGGCGAGAATCTGGTGCATCCGAAGGTAAAGAGCGTCTCCTTTAGCAAAAAGAGGAAGCCATTTCAGTGCGACCCAAAGCTGGAACTCTTTTTCGATACTTCGCAGGGTAGTGATGATGTTTATACATTCTGTTGTATTACAGATACATACGAACCTATCGGCTACAATAGCGATTTTGTTTTCAACGGAAAGGTGAAAACAAAGGCATTCGTTGAACTCGGTTCGAGATACATGTGGGTGCCGGGCAACTATTCCGTCTATGTGCTGCACAACAACGAACCATTCCTGCGTGTGAACTTCAAATATGACGGAACCGATTTCGAAGTTCTGACACATGAGTACCTGCAACAGGGTACATCTGATTTTCTTTTTGCAAAGTACATGCTTATAGGCTCTTTTGCCGAAAGCTGGCGCAAATTGGCCTTGATTCCCGGATACACCGATTGCAAAAGGATAGTAGCCTCCATGGTTAAAAACCTTGTGATGAACAGCTTGCGCAACAGGTCGTTTGGCTCCATTACTTCTTCCGGGGGCTATTGCCTGGATACCGACGACGAAAAGTTTCTCTCGGCATTTCTCCCTCTTGTTGTTGGCAGCAATAATTATAAGGTGGGCGATTGTGCAAAATTTCTTGAGCAGAAAATGTCGTTGGATACAAATGAAGCGGTAAATGACTTTTTCGACAATTGTTCTGTGCCGGCAGTGGTTCTGCGCAATGTGGGTGTCCTGCTCGCATCCAATGGCAAAGGTGTGCTTAGCAGAATAGAATCCTTTGTAAAGGAGAAATCGTCCACCCAATTCTTTCTTTGCGGAACGGAGTCGGAAACACGTATGTTGATAGAAACTTCGCCGGTTCTTCAGCGTATACTGCCAAAAGAGAATGTCGTCCGTCGAGAGCTCCTTACGCTGACCGAGCAGGTGCATATGATGCAGGACATTATAACTGATAAGGATTTTCTGCTCGACAATAAGGAGGCCGAAAATGCCTTGTTGAAGCTTCTTACCCGTATGTCGGATGAGGGAGTATCTACACGATGGGGATATGACGAATTAAAACTCTTCTTCGATGAACGCATCTATCCCCGCATACGCGAACGTGTGGTTAATTCCACCCACTATTATAGCCGTCTGCTGCCGAGCAACAACTCCGTGCTGATTGCTTCCGACCTCGACATTACTTTCGACGAGAAGGAGCTGTCGCCGTTCGAAGCCTCTATGCGTGAACTTAACGAAATGGTGGGACTGGGTAACCTGAAGGAGCAGCTGAATGTGATGTTCAACAATGTTAAGTTCGAGGAGATGCGCCGCAAGGCAGGTCTTAAGGTTCCCGAGGCAACGGCCCATCACATGATTTTTACAGGTAATCCCGGAACGGGAAAGACTACCGTTGCCAAAAAGATTGGCCGCATTTTTCATTCGTTGGGGTTGCTCTCCAAAGGAGAAGTTATTGTTACCGAACGTTCGCAGCTTGTTGGTCGTTACATCGGTGAGACAGAGCGCAATATGCAGGCTGTGCTTGAAAAGGCACGCGGAAACGTGCTTTTTATCGACGAGGCATATACCCTTTGCGATACTTTAGACGACCGCAAGGATTTTGGCTACCATGTGATTGACTCTTTGTTGACGGTGCTGTCGCAGCGCAATCCCGATATTCTGGTAATCATGGCAGGTTACAAAGGGGATATGGAGAAAATGATGAAGATGAATAGGGGGCTTGATGGACGATTCCCTTACAAGTTCAACTTCGACGACTATTCCGAGGATGAGCTTATGCAGATAGCCAAGAACCTCTTTGCCAAAAACGAGTATGAACTTGCGGCTGACGCCGAGTCGGCTCTGCGTTGCGGAGTCAGGGATGCCCTTGCCGGCAAGAGTGAACATTTCAGCAATGCCCGATGGGCCGAACAGCTGGTCGCTGATGGTATTATCCCGGCGATGAGCATGCGCGTTGTCGGCAACTGTGAAAGCGTTGACCGCGAATCGCTTACGCTTGTCAAACGTTGTGATGTGGAAACAGCACTGGCCCGTTTCGTCAGCCGTACGGCAGCTGCCGTAAGCACCACGCAGCGTGTGGGTTTTACTTATTGAACATCATGTTGCTGAATGTGTATATGTGGTGTGGGTTGCATCTATTTAACGTGAGTTGGATATAAGTTTCTTCCACTATTCTGTTGCTTTAGGAATCCATTGCCGTAAGATGATGCTTACTTTTGCGTTCTCCGGTAGTTCTTACCCTTAAATAATTGCAATCAAAGACTAAGGGTAAAATATACTGAATACTTAAAATAAATCACGTTATCTATGTTACTATTAAGCAGTATTGATGTAAGGTTGATTCCGGTATATACAGGCAGTTCTTATTATCAGTATTTATGCAAACATTACGTTCTTTCTGTGCCGACAGAAAAGCACGACTAAGCGAGTGCAATGTAAGCTTGCTTGGAAATTGCCGAGCGTGAGTGCTTTATTAAAAGAACCAAAGAGCTCTGCGCATGGACGCTTTTTATA
>CAJGDX010000064.1 GCA_904502185.1 uncultured Bacteroidaceae bacterium
ATGATGGCGGCAAGGTCTTCCATTTTGGTCTGTAGTATTTTACAACCTTCGATGTTATCCACCCTTACTACAAGAAATTCTATTATTTTCTCGGGGAGCGTCAGAGGTTGCTGACTCCATATTTGTGCGCTTTTCTGCTGCGCGCGTTGGCTTATCTGGTTCAGGATGTTCATCAGGAATATCTCGTATTTTGCAAACTCCTTGAACAGATAGGATTTTTCTATCGTCAGTATGTCGCATTCGCTCTTGGCGTAGTAGCTGCGGCAGTAGAATGGCGAGCGTCCGAAGAGTGAGTAGGGTTCGAATGTGAAATGTCCCTGTTGCTCCTCGGTCAGTGTGTATTCTCCGCCCGGTGACATGCATTGCGATACGATGGTTCCACGCATCAGTGTCATCAGATTGTTGCAGGGCGCTCCTTGTGATACAATAAGTTCGCCTTCGTTGTAGTGGGTGAACTCCAGTTTCACTTTATCGAGTATGGCTGTTATATCGTCTTTGCTCATACCCTGAAAGTAGGGTAGGCACATCAGGCTTTCGTACATTGTCGTAATAAAATATTTCAGATTTATCCCTATATAGTCCAAACGAGCAAAATATTCGAAGCTTGCTTCGTCGTATTTTACTGCGAGTGCAGGCTATGTTCGGCCTAATGCCAAAGATACTCTCATTTATCTGCAATTGTCGCAAGATATGCCGCATATTTTGTTTTTTTAACTACGTGGCAGCATTTTCCGCTCGCAGACGCGGTGGTGTGTCGGTGAAGTTGTTGCGGTTTTATTTCGAGATTAGGAAGATTATATCTATTTTTGTCTTCTCTTATATCCGATTAATGCTTTAACATGCAACCGATGTCAGAAAGATATGATTTAATTTCAATCGTGGGACCCACAGCCTGCGGAAAGACAGCTCTTGCTGTGGAGGTTGCGCGTGCCATGGGTGGCGAGGTGCTGAGTGCCGACAGTCGTCAGGTCTATCGTGGAATGGATATCGGCACCGGTAAGGATCTTGCCGAATATGGCTGTGGCGCGACGGCTGTTCCCTATCATCTTATTGATATTGTGGATGCTGGCGAAAAGTATAATCTTTTTGAATTTCAACGTGATTTCCTGTCGGCTTACAACGATGTTGTTTCGCGTGGTGCGCTCCCTGTGCTGTGCGGTGGCAGTGGTCTGTATGTCGAGTCTGTGTTGAAGGGTTACCGCTTGATTCCTGTTCCCGAAAATGAGGAGCTGCGTGCGCAGTTGGCTGGAAAATCGCTGGAGGAACTGACCCGTATGCTGGCTTCGTACAAGACGCTGCATAATACGACGGATGTTGATACGGCTAAACGTGCCATACGTGCCATAGAAATAGAGGAGTATTATGCCCGTACTCCGGTGGATGAGCGTGAATTCCCTCTGCTCTCTTCGCTGATAATTGGTGTGGATGTTGAGCGCGATGTTCGTCGCGAACGTATCAGTCGACGCCTGGCGGCTCGTCTGCAAGAGGGACTTGTCGACGAGGTCAAACAGCTTCTCGACAAAGGTCTTACCCCCGAACAACTGATATACTATGGCCTTGAATACAAGTATGTGACACTCTATCTTACGGGTGTCATGAGCTACGACGAAATGTCAAAGGGGCTGGAAACTGCCATACATCAGTTTGCCAAAAGGCAGATGACGTGGTTCAGGGGCATGGAGCGCCGTGGACTGAAAATTAATTGGATAGATGCATCTTTGCCCATGGCGGAAAAGGTGGAAATTATAAAGAATATGTACAACGATGGTTGCAGCAAAGCTTAACGACCGTCGCCGTTGGGGTATAATATACTGCCCACGCATCGGTGCGGTGAACAAAATAAAGAAATGGCGCGAGATAAGGTCTTATCTTGTGGAGAGGGGTGTGACGTACGACTACATACAGTCCGAGGACTATGGCTCGGTGGAACGTCTGGCCTGTATGCTGGCCGACAATGGCTACGAAACAATTGTGGTGGTCGGTGGCGATGGTGCGCTGCAGGATGCCATAAATGGAATTATGTCTTCGGAGAAGCGCGGTAATGTGTCGCTTGGCATCATTCCCAATGGTATTGCAAATGACTTTGCAAATTATTGGGGACTGAGCGAGAAGGACTACAAGGCTGCGGTCGATTGTATTGTTGCCGGCCGTTCACGACTGATTGATGTAGGTTATTGCTCCTACTCAACCGAGGAGGGCGAAAAGAAACGCTATTTCCTTAATGCTGTGAATTTTGGACTCAGCGCAAACATTGTGGAACTTTCCAATAGAAAGGTGAAATCTCCGTTTGCCAAGAATATATCTTATGCCCGAAGCCTGTTCCTGCTGTTGCTGAACCGCAACAGCTACGACATGAAGCTGCGCCTGAACAATCGCACGGTGGAGTCTCCGTTGATGTTGCTGTGTGTGGGTAATGCCCGTGGCTATGGAATGACTCCCAGTGCTGTGCCCTACAATGGCTTTATGGATGTTTCGGCAATAAAGAAACCCAAATTCTTTGGCCTTGTACAGGGGCTTTATATGATGTTCAAACGTCGCATAATGAACTACAAACTGATGGAGCCGTTCCGTACCAAAGAGGTGATTGTGGAGAGCGTTGGTGGTGCTGCGGCTGGAATTGACGGACGTCCGTTCTCGCCTACCTATCCACTGACTATCGGCATACTGAAGGAGGAACTGAATTTGATAATACCTAAGTGAAACAAAATATTTGAAATATGACTATACGTGATTTAACCGCTACCGACAATTTCTTTCTGCTCGCAGGCCCTTGCGTCATCGAGAGCGAGGATATGGCAATGAGAATTGCCGAGAAGATTGTTTCGTTGACAACTGACAGAAATATTCCTTACGTGTTCAAAGGTTCGTACAGAAAGGCTAATCGCTCGCGTCTGGACTCTTTTACCGGCATTGGCGACGAGAATGCTTTGCGTGTGCTGCGTAAGGTGCGAGAGACTTTTAATATTCCTGTTGTCACAGATATTCATTCTGCCGAAGAGGCTGAAATGGCTGCTGAATATGTCGATGTCCTGCAGATTCCTGCATTCCTCTGCCGTCAGACGGACCTGTTGATGGCTGCTGCAAAGACCGGCCGCATCGTGAACATCAAGAAGGGACAATTCCTTTCGCCTCAGGCGATGAAGTTTGCTGCCGAGAAGGTTGTCGCCGAGGGTGGCGAGGGTCGTGTGATGCTTACCGAGCGTGGTACTACATTCGGCTATCAGGATCTTGTTGTTGACTTCCGTGGTATTCCGCAGATGAAGGCTTTTGGCTATCCGGTGATAATGGATATTACTCACTCGTTGCAGCAGCCCAATCAGACTGCCGGCGTAACGGGTGGAATGCCTGAACTTATAGAGACTATGGCTAAGGCTGCCATTGCCGTAGGTGTTGACGGATTGTTTATTGAGACACACGAGGATCCCACTGTTGCCAAGAGCGATGGTGCCAACATGCTGAAACTTGACCTTCTCGAGGGATTGCTTGACAGACTGCTGCGTATCAGGGCTGCTGTCCGTTAATAACCGAGTGGTTTTTTAGATTAAAGAGGCTGTGACGTTAAAATGTGCAGCCTCTTTTTGCAGTGTGACGGCAGCCGGTGTCTCTTGCTGCTGTTTATGTTGGCTGCGACAGCTTTTTTGAACCACCACAATCATGCCTCACGTTAATAATATATATAGTGTGATGAATTTGAATAACCGACATATAATATGCTTTTTCCTGTGCCTGCTGTTCCTGCTGCCGGTGAACGTGGCGGGGCAGGGTGTGACGGCTGACAGCATTATGGGCAGGTTGTTCAGTGTGGTTGCCAATGGTGACGAGGCCTGCGAGTTTTTCGGCGATTTATATGTGAAGCAACGAGTCGAAGTCATAAAGAATAATCTTGCGTTGAATACATTCCCAGATATGACACGCTTCGACAAGGGGGTGAAAGATTATGTCACGGAGCTCTTCTACGAGGTCTGCTGTAACAGGTATGGGGTGCTGGAGATGCGCCGTAAAAGTTACAATACCAGTTTCAAACACGGTAAGGGTGAAATAGAGAGGTTTGTCGATTTTTTAAAGGTCAATCCCTATGAAAAACGATTCCTTCTGGGTGGGGTCTATTCGCCGCTGTCGCCTGAATTTAGCAAGTATTACACCTATCGCATAGATTCCATTGATACTCTTGCACGGACAGTCAGGGTCGTGTATGAGCATAAATTTGAAAATATCAGGCTTCTTGAACGTGGATGGCTGCTGCTTGACGATTCGTGCCGTGTGAAGGAGTTCTTTATGCAGGGCTGGGATGAGCAGAGCCGGTTTAGTGCGCTCTATAAGATGAAACTATATAGTGGCTGTAATGTGGTCGACAGGGTCTCTGTGGATATTGATTATAATTTTCTTGGTAATAAGTTGAATATAGTCGGTGAGGGCGTTTATAGTTATGACCGTGTGTCGACGGCTGAATATCTCCCTTCTGATACTGATAAGTATAATCTTGGTAGTGGGGCTGATGTCCCGTGGGATACGGCGCGTGTACGCAATCACTCGGCGTATGCAGTGGCTCACAGGCCATTGTCGCTTAAAGAGGATGAACGCCTGTTGCTTGGCGAACTTGACACACTGTTCGACAGACGGGTCAGCAGTAGTAAGTCGTGGGCGTGGGAGGTCGGCGACCAAATGATAAGCAGCCTTTCGTATGAGTGGCGCGGTGGCGGTGTTAAGTTTTCTCCGTTGATAGATCCTTCGCATGTCGATTACAGTACAAGTCGCGGACTCTCTTATAAACTTTCTATGAATGTGCGTAGTACGTTTGGCGGCGTTCGGGAGTTGCGCTTGAAACCTCAGGTGGGATACAATTTTAAGCAAAAGGCTTTTTACTGGAATGTGGCAGGCACTTACGCCTACAATGTGTCGCGTCCTGCGCGTGTGGGTGTCGATTTCGGTGAAGGTAACCGTATGTACAGCAGTGTCGCGCTCGACAGAATAAAGTCGGTTGCGCTCGACTCGCTTGACTTTAAAAATTTGAACCTTAACTATTTTCGTAACTTTTATGCCGAGGCGTTCCACGAGTCGGAACTGGTCAACGGCCTACAGATGCTGCTTGGTGTTAACTTCCATCGAAGGGTCTTGAAAGGGGATGCAAACAAGCAGCTGGGACAGCACGATATATTGCTGCAAAAAAAGTATGTACAGTTCGCCCCGCACCTACGCCTTACATGGCAACCGGGAACCTATTATTATATGAATGGTGGCAGGAAAATCAATCTTGGTTCGTCGCATCCGGTAGTTGCGTGGGATGTGGAGCAGGGTATGAGTGGAGTTCTTGGTTCCAATAGCAAATATATGCGTTCCGAACTGGATGTACAGTATCATTGTGGCGTGAAAGGGGGCAATACTCTGTATCTGCGTTTTGGTGCAGGTGGATACTTCTATACTAAGGATGTCTATTTTGTCGATTACAGCTTCCTGAAACAGAATAACCTGCCTGTCAACCGCAGCGAAGAGCTGGGTGGTGTATTCCAACTGCTCGACTCGGAATGGTATAACTCGGCAAGTAAATATCTGCGTGCAAATGCCACCCTTGAGGCGCCGTTCCTTGTTCTTCACCGCCTCTTCCCGCAGACGAAATATTTGCAGAATGAGTATATCTATTACAACGTGCTATTCATTTCCCAACTCCATCCCTACATGGAAGCAGGCTATGGCGTCGCCACCCCTTATGTCGATGCCGGACTGTTTGTAAGTTCGCAAAATTTAAAACCACATCGCATAGGCTGTAAAATCAGTTTCTCGCTCTTCTCCGACTGACAATAATCTTGTTTTCGGCTCGATAATGGAAATAAAAACAGCCGTTTACATCTATTTTTTGCTTTTTTTGAAAAAAAATCCCGTTTAAGTTGTTAATGTGTTTAATAATCCCTAAATTTGAAAAGTGCATGTTGTAGCATGCCGCGAATGAAGAATTTTTTTAAGAAAATAGTTGTAAAAGATGAGTTATTTACGCTTTGATAAGACTCTCATGACGAATCTTGAAGAGACTCTGCCCAGGGAGATACTTCGCACGAACCGTTCGGGAGCCTACCATTGTACTACTATTGTTGATTGTAATACAAGAAAATATCATGGCCTGCTTGTTATTCCCATCCCTGAACTCGATGATGAGAACCATGTATTGCTCTCATCACTCGATGCAACGGTGATACAGCACGGCGCGGAGTTTAACTTGGGCTTGCATAAGTTCCGTGGCGATAACTATTCCCCCAGAGGGCATAAGTATATCCGTGAATATGAATGTGAGAAGGTGCCTACAACGTGGTATCGTGTGGGTGGCGTAATACTCAAGAAAGAGACTCTCTTCGAACACTACGAGAATCGCATCCTTATACGATATACATTGGTGGATGCACATTCGGCGACTACATTGCGTTTCCGCCCGTTCCTCGCCTTCCGAAGCGTGCGCCAGTATACTCATGAGAATTCTGCTGCCAGCCGCGAATACCAGCTTGTCGACAATGGCATTAAAACCTGTATGTATCCCGGTTATCCCGATTTGTACATGCAGTTCAACAAAAAGAATGAATTTATATTCCAGCCCGACTGGTATCGTGGCATGGAGTATCCAAAGGAGCAGGAGAGAGGCTACGACTCAAATGAGGACCTCTACGTACCCGGCTACTTCGAAATGCAGATTAAGAAAGGCGAAAGCATTGTCTTTGCTGCAGGCGTGAAAGAGGTTAAGACACGTGGTCTTAAGAAGACTTTCGAAGAGGAAATGGACGAACGTACACCTCGTGACAATTTCCAGCACTGCCTGGTGAATGCGGCTCATCAGTTTACCAACCGTCAGAGCGGCGAGGCCTACATTCTTGCCGGTTATCCTTGGTTCAAGTGCCGTGCACGCGATATGTTCATATCTCTGCCCGGATTGACATTGGCTATCAACGAGCAGTTCAAATATGACGAGGTGATGGTGACTGCATGCAAGGCTCTGCGCTGTTTCATGAATGGCGAACCAAATGACTTGAAGGTTACCGAAATGGAACACCCCGACGTGTTGTTGTGGGCAGTGTGGTGCATACAGCAGTTTGCAAAGATGGTATCCAAAGAGGAGTGTGTCGCAAAATATGGTGCATTGCTCAAGGAGATTATGGAGTATATCTGTCAGGAGAAACATCCCAATCTGTTCCTGCATGGTAACGGATTGCTCTATACAAATGGTCACGACAAGGCTGTTACATGGATGAACTCAACAGCAAATGGTCGTCCCGTCATTCCCCGTACAGGCTATGTTGTAGAGGTGAACGCTTTGTGGTACAATGCGCTTCGCTTTGTGGCTGACATTTCGGGTGAAGGCAGTTTCAGCGATGGTTTGAACGAGCTGGCAGAAAAGGCTGCTGCTTCGTTCGTGGAAACATTCCTGAACGAACATGGCTATCTGTTGGATTATGTCGATGGCAGAATGATGGATTGGAGTGTACGCCCCAATATGATATTTGCTGCGGCATTCGACTATTCTCCTCTGAATACACGCCAGAAAAAAGGCATTGTCGATATATGCTCAAGAGAGTTGCTGACACCTAAGGGCCTGCGTTCGCTCAGCCCCAAGAGTGGTGGTTACAATCCTAACTATGTGGGTCCGCAGAACCAGCGCGACTATGCTTATCATCAGGGTACTGCATGGCCTTGGTTGGCTGGATTCTATTTCGAGGCATATCTCAAGATATATAAAATGAGTGCGCTTGGCTTCATCGAGCGTCACATGATTGGTATCGAGGATGAGATGACATCGCACTGCATCGGTTCGCTTCCGGAACTCTTCGACGGTAACCCGCCTTTCAAAGGACGTGGAGCTGTATCGTTTGCAATGAATGTTGCCGAAATTCTGAGAACACTCTATTTATTAAGCAAGTATAACTATTAATAGGAAGTACCGATATGAAAGTATTAATGTTTGGATGGGAATTTCCTCCCAAAATCTTAGGTGGTCTTGCGGTTGCTTCTTACGGTATAACAAAGGGCTTGAGTCTGCAAGGGGATGTTGAAACTACATTCTGTCTGCCTAAGCCCACTGGTGATGAGGAAAAGTTCTTGAAAATCATAGGCATGAATCAGGTGCCTATCGTTTGGCGCGATGTGGACTATGACTATTTGAAATATCGTTTGCCCAACTATACTACACCCGAGGAGTACTATGCGTTCCGCGACCATATTTATGCCGATTTTTCATACATGCATGTCAATGACCTGGGTTGTATGGAGTTTGCAGGTGGCTATCCGCAGAATCTTCACGAAGAGATAAACAACTACTCGATTATAGCGGGTGTCATTGCACGTTCGCGTGAGTTTGATATTATTCATGCTCACGACTGGTTGACATATCCGGCAGGCGTGCATGCGAAAATGGTAAGCGGAAAGCCTCTCTGTATTCACGTACATGCTACCGACTTCGACCGTTCGCGCGGACAGGTGAACCCCATCGTTTATTCTATCGAGAAGAACGGAATGGATCATGCCGATTGTATCATGTGTGTATCTGAGTTGACACGTCAGACAGTCATCAATCACTATCATCAGGATCCACGCAAGTGTGTGGCAATGCACAATGCTGTGTATCCTCTCTCTCCCGAACTGGATGCAATTCCCCGCGTAGAGCATCCCAAGGAGAAGGTTGTTACATTCCTTGGACGTATCACCATGCAGAAGGGCCCCGAATATTTCGTCGAGGCTGCTGCGCTTGTGCTTAAGCGTACCAAGAATATCCGTTTCGTGTTTGCCGGTTCGGGCGATATGTACGAAGCTATGGTTAACCTTGCTGCCGAACGTGGTATTGCAGATAGGTTCCACTTCCCCGGATTCCAGCGTGGAAAGCAGGTGTACGAGGCATACAAGAACAGCGATGTCTTTGTGATGCCGTCTGTTTCCGAGCCTTTCGGTATTGCGCCACTGGAGGCGATGCAGTGCGGAACTCCTTCGATTATCTCTAAGCAATCCGGTTGTGGCGAAATTCTCAGCAATGTGATAAAGGTCGATTATTGGGATATAAATGCTATGGCAGATGCTATATATTCAATCTGTACCAATCCGGCTCTTTTTAAATATTTGCAGGAAGAGGGTAAAAAAGAGGTCGATGGCATCACTTGGGAAAAGGTCGGACTGCGTCACCGTGCCATTTATGATGAGTTAATTAGAAACAATAAATAAATAGATATGAAAACAATCTGTCTGTATTTTGAGATTCACAATATTATAAATCTTAAACGTTACCGCTGTTTCGACATTGGTCGCGACCACTACTATTACGACGATTACGAGAACGAGCGTAGCATTAATGATGTTGCCGAACGTTCGTATATCCCTGCTTTGAGCGCTCTCATAGAGATGGCAAAAAGTAATAATGGCGCTTTCAAAGTGGCGCTCTCTACTTCAGGTGTTGCTCTCGAACAGCTCGAGACATATGCCCCCAGAGTAATTGAGCTGCTGCACGAACTTAACGACACGGGTTGTGTTGAATTCCTTTGTGAGCCCTATTCTCACGGTCTTTCATCATTGGCTAACGAAGAGTGTTTCCGTGACGACGTGGAGCGCATGCGTACAAAGGTTAAGCAGATGTTCGGCAAGGCTCCCAAGGTGTTCCGTAACTCCAGCCTGATATATTCAAACGAGATTGGTGCCATCATCGCCGACATGGGCTTCAAGGGTATTCTTACCGAGGGTGCAAAGCATGTTCTTGGCTGGAAGAGCGCTCACTATCTCTACCATTGTGCCTACAACAACAAGCTGAAAGTGCTGTTGCGTGACTATAAACTCTCTGATGACATCAGCCTACGTTTCAATAATTCAGAGTGGAACGAGTATCCTCTGTTCGCCGATAAGTATATTGGCTGGATCGCTGATATGCCCGAAGAGGAGCAGGTTATCAACATCTTCATGGAGCTTTCGGCATTGGGTGTTGCGCAGCCCCTGTCGTCAAATATTCTCGAATTCCTTAAGGCTTTGCCCGTATGTGCTAAGGAGAAGGGTATCTCATTCTCTACTCCCACTGAGATTATCACAAAATTGAAGTCGGTGGATGCTGTGGATGTTCCCTATCCTATGTCGTGGACAGACGAAGAGAGAGATGTCAGCAGTTTCTTGGGTAATATTCTTCAGCGCGAGGCGTTCGACAAACTTTACAGTGTGGCCGAGCGAGTGCTGATGTGCCAGGATCGTCGCATCAAACAGGATTGGGATTATTTGCAGGCAAGCAATAACTTCCGCTTCATGACTACCAAGAATACCGGTATGCACATTGAACGTGGAATTTACGATTCGCCCTTCGATGCCTTTACCAACTTTATGAATATTGTAGGCGACTTTATCGCTCGCGTCAATGCTCAGTTCCCCGAAGATATCGACAACGAAGAGTTGAACTCTTTGCTCAAAATGATTGCTAATCAGAACGAGGAGATAGCTGCTCTTAATAAGGAACTTGCTGCGTTGAAGAAGCCTGCGCGTAAGTGTCGCAAAAAGGCAGAAACAGAAGAGTAGTCTTTTAAAGGCCTCCATATAATAGAACCCAGCACCCCGACGGGTGCTTGTTTCTATTATATGGGGTATGCTGCTTTGTTTGCTATGGCTCGGCAATTCCCATTTCTATCCATGCCTGGGCAATCATGCTGCAGTCTTCAAGTGCTATTTCTTCTTCTACGTCGTATTGCTGCATCAGTGACTCCACCATTGTTTCAATTGTGAAATTGTCCATGTCGGACATCGCTTCCCACAGGTCTGCGCTCAGTGGGTCGAGGCTTATTGTCTTCTCGCCGCTCTCTTCATCTATGGGGGTTAGCAGGGCTTCGTCGCACACAACTTGTAATTCGTATCCCTTGTTGATTTTCATAATTGTATGTTTTTGTGTTAAATGTGGTTTATTTTCCTGTTTAAAAAGGTATTGCTGTGGGGATGTTTGTGCAAAATTAGCGGATTTTTGTAAATTTGCAACTGCGCTAATCTAATTTAAAATGAAACCGGCTTATTCGATAAATGTAAATGGTCGTCTCCTGGCGATGGAACGTCCCTTGGTGATGGGTATTGCAAATGTTACCCCCGATTCGTTCTATGATGCATCGCGGGTTGCCGGCGATGCTCTTGTCGCTCATTGTCGAAAGATGCTGGAAGAGGGCGCGGATATTATTGATATTGGTGCATGTTCCACACGTCCCTCGGGTGAGTTTGTCTGCGAAAAAGAGGAGTTGAGCCGTATGCACGCTGCGCTGGAACTGCTTAATCGTGAATTTCCTGATGCGGTGCTTTCTGTAGATACCTTTCGTGCCTCTGTTGCACGTGAATGTGTCAAAGAGCATGCTGTTTCGATTGTCAACGATGTTTCCGGATACGATTGGGATGCAGAAATGCTTGATGCGGTGGCGGAACTTAATGTTCCTTATGTGCTTACGCATACAAAAGGTGTTGCTGGTGATGAGCCTTCTTACTCTGATTTTTTTCCGGAGGTTTTAGAGGCTCTCTCCCGAAAACTGTGGCAGTTGCGCCAGCGTGGGGTGAAGGATGTGATTGTCGACCCAGGCTTTGGTTTTGGAAAGTCGTTGCAGCAGAACTATCAACTGATGTCGTTGCTTGACGAGTTTTCAATACTGGATGCCCCGCTGTTGGTTGGTGTTTCGCGAAAATCGATGATAACCAAAGTTCTCGGCGTGTCGCCGGATGAGGCATTGAATGGAACTACGGTTCTTAACACAATTGCGCTGATGAAGGGTGCCGATATATTGCGTGTTCACGATGTGCGTGCTGCTGTCGAGGCTGTTAAACTTGTTGCAGCTGTTGGTGATATATAGAATAGTTATTTATATAAATAAGGTATAAGTTATGTTTTTTGACTTTTCCGTAATGGATTTTATTGATATACTGCTGGTGGCGGCATTGCTCTACTACTTCTATAAACTGATGAAGGAGTCGGGCACGCTCTCTATTTTTACGGGTATCTTGGTTTTTATAGTTGTTTGGATATTTGTTTCTCGTGTATTGGAGATGCGCCTTTTGGGGTCAATCTTCGATCAGATGATGAGTGTCGGAGTCCTTGCGCTGATAGTGATATTCCAGGAAGAGATTAAGCGCTTTTTCAAATCTCTTGGTTCGCACAATCGCTTTAAGATAATCTCCGATATATTTTTCAAGGATAAAGAGAAAAAAGAGGACAAGTCACATCTTCTTCCTATAGTTATGGCTTGTATGAGCCTTAGCCAGCAGAAAGTTGGTGCTTTGATAATCGTCGAACGCAACGAAAGTCTTGATGAATATATGCAGGCCGGTGAAAAAATTGATGCTAATATCAATCAAAGGCTTATAGAAAATATATTTTTTAAAAATTCGCCACTTCACGATGGTGCCCTGATTATACAAAATGGCCGTTTGATGGCTGCTTCGTGTATACTTCCGGTATCTCACGAACTGAATATTCCTAAAAAGTTAGGTTTGCGACATAGAGCGGCGTTAGGAATTTCGCAGGAAACTGACGCGTTGGCTATAATTGTATCTGAGGAAACCGGTTCTATATCGGTGGCAAATAAAGGAAAATTTAAGTTGGGGTTGAATGCTCAGCAACTTGAGAGTATATTAGCGAAATAATCTTTTAATTTTTTTTCTGAGCTAAATTGTTGAGGAATAGGTTGTTGGTGATATATACGAAAAATCCCTTAAAATTTTTCCTTCAAAAAGTTTTGTAGTTCAAAAAAAAGCTGTACCTTTGCACTCGCTTTCGACAAGGAACGCAGTTCACTTGAAACGGAGGCACAACGATCCTTGAAAACATTCCATACAGACATAGCAGTACAGCGGTCTTTGATTCTTTTAGAGTGAGAGATCAGCTATATTAAGTACAGGAACAAAAAACGAACCGTCAATATAATTTATATTAGGTATCAACCAAATAAACGTAGAAATCCGGTCAGCATCAAACAGACAATTCGCTTCTTTTTTTGAAGCATAC
>CAJGDX010000065.1 GCA_904502185.1 uncultured Bacteroidaceae bacterium
ACTTGCAAGTAAACTTGCGTTACGCTCGTTTGCACAAACCTTCGCACTTAATCCGAAAAACAGACGGACTCTCGGCTGTGATGCTTACGGTGCCGGTTGAGTTTTAAGTTACCAATGCTATGGATGGAACCGCATAAATACAGCGGATTGAAACACACTTTTATACCCTTTTAAACTTTTACCGGACACCAATAATTGTTTTTGTTAATTTGTGAGTTGTGAATTTTGTGTAAAATGTAGGCTGTGTCGTAATTGGTTTTCACGACACAGCCTTCTCATTGTAATTATTCTTGAATATCGTGGTAGGGGCAACTTATTTATTTACAGATGGCAGCAACGAGTACTCTTTTGAATAGCGCATCATCTGCTCGGTGTAGCCTTCGGTGTAGTCGAGCTGTACGTCTGTGATGGCTCCGTTGTCGTCTGTTGTCACTACATATCGTGGATTTACAAAACCCTTATAGGGGGCAATGTTCAGCGGTGCAAAGCGTTCCAGAATCTCTTTGTGCAAATCTGCATCTACCTTCACTGCATAGCCCTCAACCAACTGTTTGGCAGCTTCGTGGTCGCCGGTAGACTTTATGCGTTGTACTTCGGTCAGCAATTTGCCGAATACCTCTCTCAGCTTGTCGTAGTCGTGGATAACCACATAGGTCTTGCCATCTTTCTTAGCCAGTTCGACACACTCTTTTCCACCATTCTCCAGTGCCCAGCGAGCAATCAGCTGGCGGTTGCGCATGTGTGCCTCTTCTACATTGTTGCCAAGCTCCACGCGAGTCAGCTGTGTCATCAGACCATTCATCATGTATTTGTAATATTCGGCCTTGTAGGCATCTTCGTTGGGAAGCAGTTTCAGCTCTACCATCTTCTTGTCGGCAAGGTAATAGAGTGCAAACAGGTCGGCGCGTGCCTCTTCCACTGTAGAACCATAGGATCTCAATGCGTCGGGGTCTACGCCGGGAAGCAACTTGCCCGAGCCATGTCCCAGACATTCGTGAAGGTCGGTGTGCAGGTTGTCGGTGATGAATCCATACTCCTTAAGCATGTTCACTTCGACGTCGCTCCATGCAAACTCCTTGGTCTGTCCGCTGCCGGCGCTTGCACGATCGTATGCCTCTGTTATGTTTTCGATTGTAACCGATTTCGAGCCATGAGCCACTCTTATCCAGTTTGAGTTAGGCAGGTTGATGCCAATTGGGGTAGCAGGGTAGCAGTCGCCACCGAGCATTGCCACTGTGATGACCTTTGCCGATACTCCTTTTACCTTCTCTTTCTTGAACTCTTTGGCAACGGGGGAGTTATCCTCGAACCACTGCGCGTTGTCGCTGATAACCTCTGTACGTTTTGTGGCTTCGAGATTCTTGAAGTTTACAACGCTCTCCCAACTTGCTTTCATACCCAGAGGGTCGCCATAGGACTCGGTGAAGCCGTTTACAAAATCTATGCGCGAATTCAGGTCGTGAACCCACAGGATTGCGTACTCGTCGAATTTTTTCAAATCTCCGGTGCGGTAGTATTCAATGAGTGATTCAATCACAGCCTTTTGTGCGTTGTTCTCTGCCACCGATGCAGCCTTCTCCAACCATCCGACAATGCGCTCGATGGCTTCGGAGTAGAGTCCTCCTACTTTCCACACCTTCTCCTTGATGACTCCATCCTCTTTCACCAAACGGCTGTTGAGTCCGTACATTACGGGCTTTTCGTCATTGGGGTCTTTCATCGCAGCATAGAAAGCCTCAACTTCGGCCTGTGTCACGCCGTCGTAGTAGTTGTTGGCAGAGGCAAGAATAAGGTCGTCGTTCCCGCTCTGGACTGTGCGCTTTGCCATGATGGTAGAATCCTGAATGACGGGGGTCAGCTCTTCAATCAGCTGCTGTACGCTCTGTCCCTCTTTCAATGGCAGTGTCTCGGGGTTCAACGAGCTGATGCATTTGCCAAAGAACTCTGCCGAGAAGCCGGGCTTGAACTTGTCTTCTGCATAATGGTGATGTATGCCGTTGCTGAACCATACGCGCTTCAGATAGAGTTCCAGTGCCTTGAACTCGTTGTCGTCGCGGTTGCCGGTGTAATTCTCGTATATAGCTTCCAGTGTTCTTCTTATCTGCAGGTTGTATTTGCCATTCTGGTCAAACAGTATGTCGCGACCTTCCAGTGCTGCCTGAGACAGGTAGTAGAGCAGTGTACGCTGCTGCAACGACAACTCCTCGAATCCGGGTACCTGGTATCGAAGAATCTCCAGGTCGGCGAATCTCTCTACCTGGTAGGTGAAATTGTCGGAACTTGTTTCTTCCTGTTTCTGTATGTTACCGCTGCACGCTGACAGAAGTGTGGCGGCTGTTGATAGTGTGATCATTAATTTTCGCATATATTTTATTCCAATATTAATGTGATATTTTTTTTATTGTTCAGCTATCATGGCTCTGATCTGAGAATATATTTTCGTCAGTCGCTTCTCTCTCAGCAGTCTAATGTCGGAAACAATAAATCTGAAACTCTTCCACAGCTCGTGTGCGGCAAAGGGGGCGGGCATTACAAGCAGTGTTGCCAACAGAGCCCACTGCCATGGCAGCAGCACGAACAATACTATTGGATATATAAGAACAAGCAGCGGCCATGCGAACAGATTTATCAGGAATCGTACGGAATTTCTGAATGCACGGTCTTTCAGCTTGGTGAAGAGGAATTTGCATATCAGCACCGCAGGGCTTGCAAATAGCGAAGCAAGGATGGTGTAGGGCAGTGTGACAATAGTCAGTATTGTTCTTGTCAAGCGTGAAATCAAAGGCTTGTCGGTAGATACCGAATCAATGTCTATGCCTCTCTTTTCGCGTAATTTGCTTGCTTCATTTCCCAGGTCAAGCATTTTCTTAGCCTTTTCGGGGGCGCTCTCTTTCATTGCTTCAATGCGCTTCAGGGTGTTGTTGTGTGCCTGGAACTGAAGTTCAATCTGATGCTTTCTTTTGTTGCTTTTATCTTTAAGCAGTTCCTTCACTTCAACGGGTTCTGCAGCATTGCATATCTCGTATGTGGCGTTGTAGTCTTCGTCGTTGGGAATGCGGAGAATAGCAGAACTTATACGTTCGGCGTACAGCTCTTTCATGCTGTTCATCTGCTCCTGCTGTGTTAGGTGGGCGTTCTCTGAAATAAACTCTCCTACATTTATTGGTTGTCCGAACTTTATATGTACGGTGGAACGGTATCTGAACAGGTCGCCGTATCTCAATCCCACAGGTACTATATATAAAGGTGTGTCGGGCATCTGCTCGTGTGCCTGGAATGCTATTCTGAATATTCCTTTCGAAATGGGCAGCAGCGAGTATTTTGCCTGATGTGTTCCTTCGGGGAATATGCAGAAGGGTATTCTGTCCTTAAGAACGTCGACAGACTTGTCTATTATCTCCTGATTTTTCTTTACTGCATTGAAGCCATCGCGCTGACGCATGATGGGCATTATTTTCAGGAATGTGAGTATTTTTGCCAGTTTGCGGTTTCTGAATATGTCGGCACGTGCAACGAATACCTTGGGCTTGTGGTCCATGTTCAGTACCACCAGCGCATCCATCAGTGTGTTGGTGTGGTTGGGCGCAAAGATTATTGCTCCATCCTTGGGGATGTTCTCTTTTCCTGAGTGAATGATTTTTCGGTATGATAGGTCTATAGCAAAGTTTACATAGTGGTGCAACAGACTGTATGCTCTGTCATAGTCTTGTATTTTTTTTGTTTTTTTGTTTCTCATAATCAAAGCTTTCTACGGAAGTATGATGCTACGCAAAGTCCCGATACAATATGCCATATTCCCCACCATGCTGTTATGAAGAGCATTCCGCCATAGTGGCCATGCCATATTTCGGGAGGGAATATTGCAGGGTTGAACAGAAGTATAAGACCGAGTCCCGAGTTTTGTATGCCGGTCTCTATTGTCATGGTTTTTATGTCGTTCTGTGGCAGTTTTGCAAACTTTCCGCCAAAATATCCGGTTGCCAATGCGACTCCATTATGAAGCATCACTATGAAGAATACGTAAAAGATATTGTCTATGAAAATCTGGAAATTCTGCGCGAATGAAACTATTACCATTCCAATGAAGAGCATCACCGACAATGCCTGTGAAGGTTTTATGATTTTTTTTGTTGCCGAAGGGAAATAGTGTGCAAACAGCAGTCCCAGTACAATGGGAAGTCCCAGTAGCAACAATATCTGTATCAGCATTGGGAAGAATGGTATAATCAGCAGGGGAATTTCACTCTTTATGCTGATGAAATGGCTATACAACGAACCCCATAAGAAGAAATTTATCGGGGTTATGATGGGTGACATTGTTGTGGTGATTGCTGTCAACGAAACAGATAGCATGATGTTTCCTTTCGACAGCGACGAAAGGAAGTTTGAGATGTTACCACCCGGACACGATGCCACTAGTATCATTCCTAGTGCTATCATTGGAGTTATCAGCGGACTTAATATCATTGCTACCGCAAAGGTTATCGCAGGGAGAGCAACCCATTGCAGCACTATTCCGGTGATTATCGACTTGGGTTTTTTAACTACATCCTTTATGGTGCGTGGCTTTATGCCAAGGGCAACTCCGAACATGACAAATGCGAGAATGATGTTTACCAACATCATACCTCCTTCGCCAAAATTTATTGTTACGGAATTAAGTGATTCCAGTTGTTCTTTCATAGCTTAGATTGTGTAGTTTACAAAATTATGAAAAAAACTTTGAAAAAAGCTTTAGATTGTGCAAAAAACGGAGTTTTTAATGTTTTTGCATGTATTAACTTAATTTAGTACCAATTTATATAAAAAATTAGCATGCGGCAAAATTAATATACTTGTGTGGCTGAATACAAATGTAAAGGGCTGAATTCGCAAATGCGGAAACAGCCCATAATATTTCTCTGTGAATAGTTTTATTGTTTTCTACTTTGCCTTGCTGCGTGGAAGTATCAGGTTCAGCGCTACACCCACCAGCGCAGCCAATCCGATGCCTCCGATTGTGAAGCTTCCGAATGTCAGTTCGGCACCACCGATGCCCAAAGTCAGTATGAGCGATGCGATTATCAGATTACGTGTGTCGCCAAGGTCTACCTTGTTCTTCACCAGGCTGTTGATGCCTACCGCCGCAATGGTACCGAACAGCAACAGCATTATGCCGCCAAGAACTGCTTCGGGGATGGTCTTAAGCAGTGCGCTCACCTTGCCCAGAAGAGAGAACAGAATACCGAAAATGGCTGCTATGCGTATTACTACGGGATCGGCTATTTTAGTCAGTGAGATGGCACCGGTAACTTCAGAGTAGGTGGTTACGGGAGGGCCACCGATGAACGACGCGCATGTGCATGCCAATCCGTCGCCAAGCATGGTGCGATGCAATCCAGGTTCCTTAATAAAATCTTTGCCGGTAACCTCGTTGATGGCGTAGACGTCGCCAATATGTTCAATGACAGGGGCAATGGCTACGGGAACCATGAAAATGACTGCCTCCCAGCATAGCTCGGGACGAACAAAGTTGGGTAATGCGAACCAGGATGCCTCTACTATAGGCTGAAAATCTATTACTCCGAAAATGATGGCTGCGACGTATCCCACAATAATTCCGGTGACTATGGGAATGAGTTTAAGCAGTCCCTTGCCGAACATCGATACTATGATTGTTGTCACCAGTGCTATGATGGCAAGTAGCCAGTTGCTCTTTGCCATGTTTACACCTGCTCCTGCCAGTGACAAGCCTATGAGCATGATGACGGGACCAACAACAATGGGCGGGAAGAGTTTGGCGATGAATCCTACTCCGCGCAGGCGTATCAACGCGCTCATCAGTCCGTAGACAGCACCTACTGCAACCAGTCCCGACAATGTACCGGGAAGACCAAACAACTCTGTTGCCTTGATGATGGGAGCAATGAATGCGAAACTGCTACCGAGGAAGATGGGCACTTTGCCCTTTGTTACTGCGTGGAAAATAAGTGTGCCGAGTCCGGCTGTGAAAAGGGCTACAGACGGGTCGATGCCTACCAACAGCGGAACCAATACCGTCGAGCCGAATGCCACGAACAGAAATTGTGCGCCTACAATTGTCTTTTGAACGTGGCCTAAATTGTTGTTTTTCATATGTTGTAATTTAAATGCTTTGCAAAAGTAGTAATATTTTGAGGAACGTTATGAGATTTTTTAAATATATGTTACTTTTGCACTTAAGAAATTAAAAAATTGAATTATGGCTTTACATATTATCGACCATCCATTGGTGTTGCATAAACTCAGTCTTATGCGTAAAAAAGAGACTTCTACCATCAAGTTCCGACAGTTGCTGCAAGAGATTTCCATGTTGATGGGATACGAAGTTACCCGCGACTTCCCGTTGGAGTACGAGGAGATAGAGACTCCGTTGATGACGATGAATGCTCCAAAGATTTCGGGAAAGAAGGTGGTGATAGCACCAATCCTCAGAGCCGGTCTTGGAATGGTTGAAGGTCTGACAACACTTATCCCCTCGGCACGCATCGGACACATAGGCTTGTATCGCGACGAGGAGACCTGCCAGCCTGTCTTCTACTACTACAAAATGCCTGCTAACAAAGAGCGTCTGGTTATTCTTACCGACCCCATGCTGGCTACCGGAGGCAGTGCGTGCGATGCTATCACCCGACTGAAGAACGATGGTTACACAAATATAAGATTGATGTGCCTGGTGGCTTCTCCGCAGGGCGTGAAGGCTGTAACCGAAAATCATCCCGATGTAGATGTTTATCTGGCGTCGCTCGACGAGGGGTTGAACGATAAGAATTACATCCTTCCCGGCTTGGGCGATGCAGGCGACAGAATCTTCGGAACAAAATAGTTATCTGTTCACTCTTCGCTGCATTTGCTGTAAGGTGCCAATGGCATTTTACTTATGTGTTGTTACCCGGTTTTAATCTGTTTCTAATAAAGAAGTATATATGAGAAAATTGTTTTTATTGATTCTGGCTGTCATCGCAGTGCAGCTTGGCGCTCAGGATTTGACACACTACAAAAAGATTGTAAAGAAACTCAGTTCTGCCAAATATCAGGGACGCGGATATGCCGAGGATGGCGCAAACAAGGCCGGCAAGTGGATTGCCAAGGAGTTTGCCCGCGCCGGTGCCGACGAGGTTGTCTGCCAGCCGTTCAAACTGGATATTAACACTTTCCCCGGTAAAATGGAAATGAGCATCGACGGCAAGAAACAGATTCCGGGAGTGGACTTTACCATAAGGGAGTTCAACCCATCGGTAAAAGGTGAGTTCAAACTCTACTATCTGGACATGGAGAATTACAATGCCGACAAAATGTTTGCCGACCTTGCTACTCCGCAGTACAAAGGTGCCTTTGTGGTCTGTGACTTTATGTTCTCGTACAAGCATGGCGCCGACTTCAAGAAATTGCAGAGCAAAAAGGAATGCAGCAATTCCGGCATGATTTACACATGGGAAGCGCCGCTCAAGTTCTACAAGGCATACGGCGAAACAGTACAGGAAAAGCCTGTCATCTGGGTGACTCCCGATTTTTCCAAGGATGCCAAGAGCGTTAAGCTGAATATGGAAAATGAGTTCCTCAAGGACTATGAATGCTTTAACGTGATTGCGAAAGTGAAGGGTAAACGCAGCGACAGCTGCTATGTCTTTACTGCCCACTACGACCACCTTGGCAAGCTAGGCAAGAAAACCTACTATCCCGGCGCACACGACAATGCATCGGGTACAGCGGCCATCATCACCTTTGCAGCTCACTATGCCAAGAACAAGCCCGAATACGATATGTATTTCATAGCTTTCTCGGGCGAGGATGCCAACCTCAGAGGCTCCGAGTGGTACGCCAACCATCCGACAGTGCCTTTGAAGCAGATAAAATATCTCTTCAATCTGGATATGATTGCCGACAACAATCCCGAGCAGTATTGCGAGGTGAGCGACGAGGGTATGCCGGGCTTCTCTCTGTTTGAGAAGATAAATGCCGAAAAGGGCTATTTCAAGGCTTTCGACAAGGGTAAGCTTGCCGACAACAGCGACCACTATCCCTTTGCCAAGAGAAATGTTCCGTGTATCTTCCTTATGAACGAGCATGGCGATGCATACAAGCATTACCATACTATCCACGATACATGGAAGAATTCCATTTTCAGCAACTACGAGCCTATATTCAATCTGATTAAGGATTTTATAGAAAAGTATTGATAAATAAAAAAATAAGTGAACCCTGTCATGGGTTCACTTATTTTTTCAATAATGTGATTTCTGCCTTCGCAGTTTTTACAGAATTTGATAATTGACGTTTAGCATAGAATACTGTATTATGACACCTCCAAGGATAGAAGATTCTTCAGCAGAAGAGCGACGTGCCTATGTTCTCGATGCATGGAAATGTTTGAACGATTGCTCGGAGTGTGGTAAGTGTCGTATTCTCAAAGGAAAGGCTGCAGAAACCATATATGCCGATTATATCAATGGAAAACGTTCGTATATGGATGTTACCATTGAAATGAGAGACAAAGGTTTTAGTAGGTGATATTTTTCCTGATTTAATGATTTGTAGAATGAATGTTCAATACATACCTGTTAGAATAGGTAGTTAAATCCAATATTGTTCCACATCTTCTCGCCGTCACGCTTGTCGAGCGCCTTTGCCATCTCTATTGAGATTACAAAATTGCGGTTCATTACAACTTTCAGTCCACAGCCCAGTGTGGCATGCAGATTTTCATTGTCGCCCGAATAGAACGGGTTGACCGGACATGCGGGATAGCTGTTGTAGGCAGCCTTTTGCTCGTCGAGACGGTAGGGTTGAATTATACGGCCCATGTCGAAGAATGGGTTCAACGCAAGGTAGAAATTCTGATTGATGAAGCGGAAATTAACGAAACGCCAACGAAGTTCTGTGTTCAACCAGGCCATGCCATTGCCCACAACGCCGTTGCGATTGATGCCACGCACCGAGGCGTTGCCCCCTAATCCTTCGGTGTATACCTTGCGGAAGAAGAGTGTGTTCAGGTTGTTGATGAAGTAATATGGTATCTCGCCTGCGATATTTGCCTGAACGCCCAGACGATAGGCAAATGTAAGGCGCTCTTTCAGTATAGGTACATAGTGACTGCCAACGAAAGTGAATCCCAGATTGCTGTATCCCTCCTGGTCGATGATCTCGGGCGCACCTACTAATGTGGCCTCAATGTTGACACCTTGTGTGGGGTCGCTGTCGTGGTTGCGTGTGTCGTACACCAATCCCGCCTTCAAGTGCAGCACATTGCCACCGCGTGCCTCGTCGTCGCGAATCAGCCCCGTCTTGCGGTAAAGGTCGTACAGCGTAGTCTGGTCCTTGTACTCATCCAATTTTATGTTGTCGGTGCTGATGTTGTAATAGCCGAAACCCGCAGCCCAATACAAGTTGCCTGTAATGCGTCGTTGCATGCTGGTCACCAGACGGAACTGATTGCGGCTCATCCAGTTGAAAGCCGAAGTTTCACCATTGTTCAAGCCAATGCCATCGGCGAAGAAGGGCGAAGCATAACCGTTGTAACCATAGAAATCGAATTTCTTCGAGCTGAAATATGTACAGTCGAAGAATAATTTTCCATCCGGAATAAGTGTCTTGAAGTCTCCGTAGCATCGCAGCAGTGACGAACCACCTGTGAAGGTTGAGGCCTCTAGGTTCATCTTGTAGTCGTACGAGGGATAGTTTGTGCCATCGCCAAAGTTGAAGATGTCGAGGCACACTCCATACTGAAAACCAAGGTCGCTGTCCCATCCTACAACGGGCAACGGGCCAAAGTTCCACCCCTTCTTTATAATCTCTTTATTGTCCGATTCCTGGGCTGTTATACCAAGCGATGCGATACAAAGCAGTAAACTGAAGATTGTGCGTTTCATAGTTCACAAATTATACTGTTCCGTTGCAAAAAAGTGCAAGCGAATAGGTTAAAATATTTTATTTATAGTGTGTGGTTTGCACTTGCAATACCACTGCAAAGGAAATAATTTTTTGCAAATATTCAACCAATTTAGTGCAGAAACATTTATCTCTTCCCGCACATTGCAGGTTATTGTGATTATCGACAATCAGAAGATAAATTCAATATTTTAGGTTCTTAAAAACTGAAATCGTAATAATAAGTACTCTGCATGCGAATTATTGCGACTAATTAAGAAACTGTTTGTATTTTATTAGAAAATAATTCTATATTTGCGTTTTGCAACGAGCGTGGCCAAGGTTGGCCAAAGGTATCCGGCTGAAGATTGGGTTATGTTGATGATATAAAATTGAAGATTATGCAATCAGATACATTCAAAGATAAAGTAGTCATAGTAACAGGTGGTGCAAACGGCATAGGCCGTTGCATCGCCGATGAGTTCCGTTCTCAGGGAGCTGTGGTCTATGTGATTGACAAGCAGGATGGAGAGCACTTCGTTGGAGATATCTCTAGGAAAGAGGTGCTGGAGGCTTTTGCAAGTGAGGTGTTGAGTAAGCACGATAGGGTAGATATCATTGTCAACAATGCTCTACCACTGATGAAGGGCATTGATGAATGTTCTTACGAGGAGTTCCAGTATGCGCTGAGTGTGGGAGTCACCGCACCGTTCTACCTGGTTAAACTCTTCATGCCCCATTTGGCCGAAGGTGCATCAATCATCAACATATCTTCATCGCGCGATCGCATGAGCCAGCCACAGACCGAGAGCTACACAGCTGCCAAAGGTGGCATAGCTGCACTCACTCACGCATTGGCGGTAAGCCTTGCGGGATGTGCAAGGGTAAACTCCATTTCTCCGGGATGGATAGATACTGCCTACACCGTTTACGAAGGTCCCGATGCCACACAGCAACCTATCGGTAGGGTGGGGAACCCTATGGACATTGCCAATATGGTGCTGTTCCTTTGTAGTGACAAAGCCGGATTCATTACAGGTGAGAATATCTGCATCGATGGTGGCATGACCCGCCAGATGATTTATCACGGAGATTGTGGCTGGAAGTTAGAGAATAATTAAGAGACTATGATAGATATAAATGTTTGGATGAATGACTTTATTCAGAAACTGAATGAAGTTTTTGCCTGTCGTGTATGGTTCGTTGGCCTACAAGGCAGTTATGGCCGTGGCGAGGCAACAGAAAACAGTGATATAGATGTTGTGGCGATTTTGGATGAACTGGACGCTTCGGACATTCTGGCCTACAATGATATGTTGGATACTTTGCCCCATAGAGAATTTATTTGTGGCTTTCTGTCAGGTAAGGATGAGATATTGAATTGGGAACCATCCGACCTCTTCCAATTCTACCACGACACCACTCCTATAAAGGGCTCTTTGGATGATTTGCTCCCGTATATAGACGATGCTGCTGTCGAAAGAGCCATCAAGATGGGTGTCTGCAACATCTATCACGGATGTCTCCACAATATGTTGCACGAAAAGAGTGAGGATATTTTGAAAGGATTGTATAAGGCTGCTACTTTCGTGGTGCAAGCAATCGTCTTCAAGCAGACTGGTGACTATATCAAGCATCAAAGCCAATTGCTTCAAGTTGCTTTGCCTGTAGAACGGGCAATTATAGAGACCTTCTTGAAGTATAAAAACGGAGAGTCGCTTGACTTTAGCGAGACATCCGGAATATTGTTTGAATGGTCAAAAAAGTGGATCAAGGCATTACGTTAACGCACACAACAGAACCACTCTGTTGAATAGTTATGTTTGAAATCGTCAATCATTCAAAGGCAGGCAAAAACCCTGCCTTTGCTATTAGATAAAGAAAAAGCCCTGTTTGTACAGCCATAATAAAGGGTATTCCGTATCTGAACTTCTTGTGCATGGTCTTGTGATGCCACGTCTTCACTCCACACCAGGCACCAATGCTCCCGCCAACGATGGCCAGTAGGAGTAGGGTGGATTCCGGTATGCGCCACATCCCTTTCTTTGCCCTCAGTTTGTCAATGCCATACACGAAAAACGTGATGACATTGATACTAAAGATGAAGAACAAAAGTATTCCAGTCATTGACGTCAAATATGTCTATCGGATGAAGTGCATCGCATCCCAGGGTTCATCTGTCGGGCGCCCCGGAGCTTTCTCTCCGTTGGTCGATTTCAATAGCCATGCCATGTTGCGGGCAAGTGTCTGCATGGTCTGCATTCCCTCTCTGTCCAATGCTGCCTCACCGGGTGTCCTGCCGTAAATGATATTCCAGTATTGCGATGTAACCACCGGCATGTTCATCATTTGAAATGGCATGTTCAGACTCTCGAATGCTGCGGTAGCGCCACCTCTGCGACACACAGCAATGGAGGCAGCCGGTTTACCAGATATGCTTGCTCCTTTGGAGTAGAACGCGCGTTGGATTACAGAGAGCAATGCACCGTTGGGCTGACCATAATAGACTGGCGAGCCAACAATAAGAGCGTTTGCAGATGCAAACTTTTCGGATATCCGATTGCAGACGTCATCATCAAAAACACAACGTCCCAAGCCTTTGGCAGCACACTGGCCACATGCAGCACAGCCGCGGATGGGTTTGTTCCCAATCCAAACGATTTCACTTTCAATTCCTTCCTTAGCTAATTGCTTTGCCACTTCTGCTAATGCTGTGGCTGTATTTCCCTCTTTGCGAGGGCTTCCGTTGATAAGCAGTACTTTCATAGACTTTGTTTTGTTACTTTAGCGCTTTTCCATCCGCAAACGCATTGCCCACACGTTCGCCTATCACATG
>CAJGDX010000066.1 GCA_904502185.1 uncultured Bacteroidaceae bacterium
AAGAACTCATGGGGTCAGGGCGGTGCTTACAAAGGCATCTACTACGCTTCAAAAGCATTCGTTCGCTACAAGACTATGAACATTGTAGTACACAAGAACGCTATTCCCAAGGCACTTCGCAAAAAACTCGGTATCAAGTAAGAATAACCGACAGTACGAATAAATCTTAAAAAGCGGGACTTTTTCGAAATATTTCGAAAAAGTCCCGCTTTTTAACAGCATTTTTTATAACTTTACAAATTGAAATGCTGTGCAACAACCAAAACAGCACCAAAGTCGGCTGATTTTTCAGCCGCAACCACTTGTAAGATAAAAAGATAACAATATATAATGGGCCAAAAATGGAACTACCAACCTCCGACAAGCAAACAGAAAGAGGAAGCCAAACGCCTCTCGGAAGAGTTAGACATTAGTCCCATCCTTTGCGGCCTCCTCATACAGCGAGGAATAAAGAGCGCAGCCGAGGCGAAACAATTCTTTCGCCCCAAGCTGAGCAACCTGCACGACCCGTTCCTGATGAACGACATGGACGTGGCAGTGGAAAGGCTCAACAAAGCCTTAGGACGCAAAGAACGCATTCTGGTATACGGAGACTACGACGTCGACGGAACGACTGCGGTTGCATTGGTATACAAGTTCCTGCAACAGTTCTCGCTTAACATCGACTACTACATTCCCGACAGAAACGAAGATGGATACGGCATCTCAAAGCGCGGAGTAGATTACGCCCACTCGACGGGAGTAAAACTGATAATCGTTCTCGATTGCGGAATAAAGGCAATCGAGGAGATAGCCTATGCCAAAGAAAAAGGCATAGACTTCATCGTGTGCGACCACCACGTACCCGACGAAAAGATGCCATGTGCCGTAGCCATTCTCAACCCCAAACGTCCCGATTCGACCTACCCCTACCCTCACCTGTCGGGCTGCGGAGTAGGATTCAAGTTCATGCAGGCCTTTGCACAGGACAACGGCATACCTGCCGAGCAGTTGTATAACCTGCTCGACCTTGTGGCAGTAAGCATCGCATCGGACCTTGTCCCCAATATGGGCGAGAACCGTATACTCTCGTACCATGGCATCAAGCAGCTGAACCACAATGCCAGCACCGGCCTCAAAGCCATCATACAGGTGTGCGGACTGCGTGAAAAAGAGATAACCATCAACGACATCATATTCAAGATAGGCCCACGCATAAACGCATCGGGACGCATACAGCAAGGTAAAGTAGCAGTTGACCTGCTCATCGAAACCAACCTGTCGGCAGCCCTTGCCATGAGCGAGCAGATAAACGAATACAACGAGACCCGCAAGGACCTTGACAAGAGCATGACCGAAGAGGCCAACCGCATAGTGGCGGAGCTTGAAAACTTCGACGAGAAGCGCGCCATCGTCATCTTCAACGAAAAGTGGCACAGAGGCGTGATAGGAATAGTTGCCTCACGACTGACCGAGGTCTACCATCGTCCCGCAGTGGTAATGACCTGCACCGACGAAATGGCAACAGGCTCGGCACGTTCAGTGTCGGGATTCGATGTGTACAAAGCCATCGAAAGTTGCCGTCCGCTGCTGGAGAACTTCGGCGGCCACACCTATGCAGCAGGTTTTTCACTGCTTGTGAAGAACATTCCGGAATTCAAAAAGAGATTCGAGGAGTATGTAGCAGAGAACATACGCCCCGAACAGCGCGACTCGACAATAGAGATTGAAGCAATACTCGACTTCCGCGATATAACACGCAAGTTCTTCAACGATCTGAAGAAGTTCAGTCCCCACGGACCGGACAATCCCAAACCCATCTTCTGCACATACGGAGTATACGACTATGGCACCAGTAAAGTTGTGGGACGCAAACAGGAGCATATAAAGCTGGAGCTTGTCGACAACAAGTCAAGCAATGTCATCAACGGAATTGCATTCGGACAGAGCCAGCAGGCACGATACATAAAATCGAAACAGTCGTTCGACATTTGCTACACACTGGAGGACAACACCTACAAGCATGGCGAAGTACAATTGCAGATAGAGAGCATCCATCCACAAAAGAAAGTAACGGAAAAGAAGCAACTATGAAAAATCGCGAAGCCCAACAAGACATATACAGCAAAATTCTGAAAGAATATTGGGGCTTCGACGATTTTCGCGGCATACAGCGCGAGATAATAACCAGTATAGGCGAAGGGCGCGACACATTGGGACTGATGCCGACAGGAGGCGGAAAGAGTATCACCTTTCAGGTTCCATCACTTGCCCGCCAGGGGCTTTGTCTTGTGATAACCCCACTGATAGCCCTGATGAAAGACCAGGTGGCAAACCTGCGCAGCCGCAACATAAAGGCAGCAGCCATCTACTCGGGCATGAAGCATGCCGACGTCATCACCACACTCGAGAATTGCATCTTCGGCGACTACAAATTCCTGTACGTATCGCCCGAACGACTCACCTCAGAAATATTCCTGAAAAAGATACGCAAGATAGAGGTCACCCTCATCACCGTGGACGAAGCCCACTGCATTTCGCAATGGGGGCACGACTTTCGCCCTGCCTATCGCCAAATTTCGCAGATACGCACACTCTTCCCATCTGCCCCCGTGCTTGCACTTACCGCAACAGCCACAGCAGAGGTCATAACAGACATTCAGCAACAGTTGTCGTTCAAAGAGGCGAATGTCTACCGGATGAGTTTCGAGCGCAAGAACCTCACCTACATTGTCCGCAACACAGAGAACAAGGCACAGGAACTGCTGCATATCCTCAGCAAGGTAGAAGGTTCTGCCATCATATACACCCAAAACCGAAAAAAGACGCAGGAAGTAGCAGAATTCATATCAGCCAACGGCATCACAGCAGAATACTACCATGCAGGGCTCAGCGCAACCGTCAAAGACGAACGCGAAGAGCGATGGAAAAGCGGCAAATCACGTGTAATGGTCGCAACCAACGCTTTTGGCATGGGCATAGACAAGCCCGATGTACGCCTGGTGATACACACCGACCTGCCAAGCTCGATAGAGGCATATTTTCAGGAGGCGGGACGCGCAGGACGCGACGGCAACCGCGCCTATGCCGTAGCACTTTACAACAGCGCCGACAACCGTACCCTCAAAAAGAGGATAAGCGACAACTTCCCCGACAAAGAGTACATCCGCAGCATATACGAACACATCTGCTACTACTACAAGATGGCACTGGGCGACGGCCTCAACTGCACGTTCGAGTTTTCGCTCAGCGACTTTTGCCGCGTCTACCATTTCCAGTCGTTGCAGACAGACAGCGCCCTGCGCATACTCACACGCATGGGCTATCTTGAATATGTCGAGGAGATGGAGTACGCATCGAGCATCAGATTCATCATCGGCCGCGACGAACTTTACCAGCTGCACGAAGGCAGCGCCGACACCGAGCAGCTGATAACATCCATTCTGCGCACATATTGCGGAGTATTCAGCGACAGCGTCTACATTGACGAACGCCTGCTAAACAAAATAACAGGAATCACACGCCATCGCATATACGAAATACTTGTAACACTGGCACAGCGTCGGGTAATAATGTTCAAACCATCGAAAAAAACCTCGCTGATAACATTCAGCCGCCAACGTGTGCTGCCCGAAGAACTGAGATTCGAGAAGGAGGTATACGACGAGCGCAAAGAGTCCTTCGAAAAAAGAATACATGCGATGATGGAATATGCACTCCGCACCGACAAATGTCGCAGCAGCATACTGCTCGGCTACTTTGGCGAAAAGGAGGCAAACGACTGCAACACCTGCGACGTGTGTGTAGGCAACAAAGGCAACAAAAGCCTTCAGGCAGCCGAAGCTGCAATAATGAAAATACTCGCTGACGGCAAGCCGCACGACCCATCTGAAATAGAATCGCTGCACCTGCCAAAGCCGGCGCTGAACGCTGTGCTTAGTCACCTCGCAAGCGAGGAGAAGATAGTTACCGACAACGGAAAGATAAAACTGAACTCACGATGAAACAATACAGCGAACCCGAAGCACTGAACAAAGCTGCAGCCTACTGCACATTGACAGAAAGATGCACCGCCGAAGTCAATGCCAAGCTTATAGCATGGGGCATGGCGAGCGCAGCCCGACAGCGAATAATCGAGCGCCTCGTCGACGAAAAGTTCATTGACGAAAGACGATACTGCCGGGCCTTCGTCAACGACAAGATGCGCTTCAACCATTGGGGACGCATAAAAATATCGGCAAAGCTCAAAGAGAAGGAGCTGCCAGCCGAAGAGATAGCCAATGCACTTGCCGGCATCGACGAAGAAGAGTATGCCGACATATTGCAGAAAATATTAAAAAGCAAACGCCGTGAGATAGGAAAATCAGACGACTATCAGACAAGGCAGAAACTGCTGCGCTTCGCCACAAGCCGCGGATTCGAATACCCTCTCATTCTGAAACTATTGAAATTCGACCCAGATGAAATGGATTTCTGACCTCATAGACATCATTTTTCCACGCAGTTGCGCGGTTTGCGGAAAGACACTGTCAGGTGGCGAAAAAGAGCTGTGCCTCAACTGCCTGATGGAGCTTCCGCGTACAGGCGCCTACATTGCCGACAACGAAATGGAGAAACAGTTCTATGGCATTCTTGCCATAGAACGTGCAGCATCATATATCAGTTACAGCAAAGGGTCGCCATACAACAACCTTATCCACCGAATAAAATATGACGACCGGCCGGAGAGTGGCACACGGATGGCAGCCGCAGCAGCGACAGAGCTGATGCAAGAGGGATTTTTCGAGAGAATAGACGTGATAATCCCACTACCCCTTTCCAAAAAGAAAAAGAGACAGCGCGGCTACAACCAATGCGATTATATAGCAAAAGGAATATCTAGCGTGACAGGCATTGCCATCGACACAAAAAGCGTCATACGACACATTGCAAACGAGACACAGACTCACAAACGTCGCGACGAAAGATGGGAGAATGTACAGGGTATCTTCAGTGTCATCAACCCCGACGCACTTAACAACAAGCACGTGCTTCTTGTGGACGACGTTCTGACTACCGGTGCGACAATCGCAAGTTGCGGCAATGCCATACTCGCAGGAGCCACCAATGTAAAGCTGAGCATATTCACTCTGGCACGAGCAGGCAAAAGCATATAAACAAATAGACGCATCCAAGCTAAAAAGCAACTCACTCACTTTGTACTATCAAGAAAATCAGCTAATTTTGCACTATTGTCGAGTGAGAGAAACATTTACAGGCAAAGCATAAAGCAAGAAACACAAAAGCAATATACACCATGAAAAAAGTCTACACAATACTTTCATTGGCCCTGTTGATGGCAACAGGTTGCGCCACACAAACAAAAAACAGCGAACAGAGCAACGTCACAATCCTGCAAGAGGTGAAAGAGAGCAAAATAGATTTTGACAAGTATTTCACAGGCAAGACCCTGCGTTTCGATTTTCATCACGCAGGCAACAGTACAACCGAGACCTACTACTACGACTGCATGAAGATGGAAGGCGACTGGGCAGGAAGCAAAAAGGCACTCATCAACCCATTCGGATACGGCGAACAGCTTTTCAGAATCATCGACAACAAGGAAAACAAGGTTATATATCAGAACAACTACTGCACCCTCTTCAACGAATGGCAGACAACAGCCGAAGCAGAAAAGACATCACGTTCGTACCCCGAAAGCGTCATATTCCCCTGTCCTAAAAACGACTTTACGATAGAAATCTATGCACGCAACAAAACAAGCAAGCTGTTCGAAAAACAATACAGCTACAACGCATCAATCAACGACTATAACATCACCCCCTTTGCAGCCGAATACGAATGTGTAGACATACACATAGGAGGCAGCATAGAAAACAGCCTCGACATAGTGCTGCTGCCCGACGGATTCACAGCCGAAGAGAAAGAGAAGTTCCTCGCATCGTGCCAGGCATGGCAGGATGCTCTGTTTGGCTACTCACCCTTCGACAACAACAAACAGCGCATAAACATACGCGCAGTCTGGGCACCCTCGGCCGAGTCGGGCATCAGCATTCCCGGCAAGGGCGAATGGAAAAAGACACTGCTCGACTGCCGTTTCTACACATTCGGCAGCGAACGCTATCAGATGACCACAGAATTTCAGAAAGTCAGAGACGTAGCCTCTTCTGCCCCCTACGAAAGCATCTTCATTCTCACCAACAGCGACAAATATGGCGGTGGCGGCATCTACAACTATTACGGACTCGGCTCGGCAGGTAAAACAGGAAAGACAGGCGAAGTCTACGTTCACGAATTCGGACACAGCCTTATGGGACTCGGCGACGAATATGTAGAAAAGGGCAACACGGTCAGCGCCCTCTACCCTGCCGGCAAAGAGCCATGGGAAGCAAACCTCACCACCTTCACCGACTTCGACAGAAAGTGGAAAGGAATGATTAAGGAGACAACTCCGGTGCCCACACCTGTCAACGACTCACTGCTGGCACTGCCCGACACACAATGGCCCATCGGTGCATACGAAGGAGGCGGATACCTTGAAAAAGGCATATACCGTCCATGGCCCAAATGTATGATGAACCAGCTTTACAATTTCTGCCCTGTATGTCAGGAGGCTATTGTAAAATATCTGGACTACATCTGCGAATAATCAACAGGGAGGTCACATAAATGAAACTATATATCTTCAATCCCGCCACAGACCTTGCGCTGGCAAACAACAGCGAGAATTATATGCCATCGGCAAAGGTCAAACAGATGGAACGGGACCTGGAGATGCTGCCCCTGTGGTACGCCGAGCCGGGAAGCACACTGCTGGCATCATCAGTTGCAGACAAGGAGTACACCGACAAGCTACACACCCATTTCGGCATTGACACAACCATAACGACAGACCCGTCGAAACTGCCTGACGACACTGAAGTTTGCCCATGGGGATGGAACCCCACCTTGCGCAAACATCTGATAAACAGAGGTATGAGCGCACACCTGCTGCCCACACAGGAACAGATTGAGGAGTATCGAATATTGTCGGGGCGCAGCTACGACACACACATTCTGCAACAGATAGGCGACAACCACTTTGAAGCAATAATCGCAGACAAGGTAGAAGAGTGCCATGAATATGCGACGCGCAACCCGCGCTGCATATTCAAAGCCCCATGGTCGGGCAGCGGCAAAGGACTGCTGTGGTGTTTCGGCAAATACGACGACAAGACAGAGGGATGGTTGAACAGAGTCATAAAAGAGCAGGGATATGTGATCGCAACACCCATATACGACAAGATACAGGACCTTGCCATTGAATACCACAGCGACGGAAAAGGGAATATCACATTTGTCGGATATTCACTATTCACCACCAACACCAAGGGAGCATACTCCGGCAACATACTGCAATCAACAGCCATGCACCGCACCGAAATATCGCAGCATATACCTTTGGAGGAGCTTGACAACGTCGACGCAAGGCTAAGAAAAGCATTAAGCGACATTTACGGAGAGAAATACCGCGGATACATAGGTGTAGACATGATAATATGCCGTACAGACAACGGTAACAGACTACACCCATGCGTCGAGGTAAACATGCGCATGAACATGGGAGTTGTAAGCACAATTCTTGCCGAAAGATACCTTGCCAATGGCGTGCGCGGACACTTCTCCATTGATTACCACCCGACAAACGAAGCACTGCAAGAGAGCCACAGACGCATGACCGAAGAGTATCCGCTGAATATAAACAACAGACGCATACTATCGGGATATATGCCGCTGACACCCATCACAGCCAACAGCAACTACATTGCATATATAAAAACCGGGCAGCAGAGAGAGAACAACTACAAAAAGCAAAAAAATCTTTCCGAATAATTTTGCCAAATAAAAGAAAAGAGCTATCTTTGCACCCTGTTAAGCCATTACACATTTTTTATTAGTTACCAAACTTTTAGAAATTATAAAAAATAACATAACCAACCATGAAAAAAGAGATTCATCCCGCAGAATACCGTCCCGTTGTATTCAAAGACATGTCAAACGGTGACTGCTTCCTTTCACAGTCTACATGCAACACAAAAGACACAATCGAGTTCGAAGGTCAGACATATCCTTTGATCAAGCTTGAGATTTCTAACACATCTCACCCCTTCTACACAGGTAAAGCAAAGCTCGTGGATACAGCAGGTCGCGTAGACAAGTTCATGAGCCGTTACGGCAAAACTTTGAAGAAGTAATCGGGATATTTCACGATATACATATAAGGTTGTGTCACACGACACAACCTTATATTGTTTATATAGACCACCACAAGGCCACCATATTCAGCCACAGAAATAGTTATCGACTTACACCGCAGCCATCGCAACCAGAAACAAAAAGTGTCCATAGAATGAAAAGAATAATAATACTGTTTATATTGACGGCTACGCTGTTACCCATGCAGGCACAAAGCCGCAAAGCAGTGGAAACATCGACAGACATAACAATGTTTGTTCCACCCGTGGCAGGTGCCATAATGACTCTTGCCCACCACGACAGCGACGGATTCTGGCAGCTTGCCGGCAGCGGAGCAGCAAGCGTCGCAACCGCATACGCACTCAAATACAGCATAAAGAAGCAGCGCCCCGATGGCAGCGACAACCACTCATTCCCATCGAACCACACAGGCTTCGCCTTTATGGGAGCCACCTTCATCGGGCAGCGCTACGGGTGGAAATACTCAATTCCGGCCTACCTGGTCAGCGGCTACACAGCATGGGGCAGAATACACAGCAAGCGACACGACTTTTGGGACGTGCTTGCCGGAGCCGCCATAGGCAGCGGATGCGCGCTGCTGATAACATCCCCCTTTGCAAGCAAGAACAAACTATCCATAATGCCCTATTTCCCGGCCGACAGAGGAGCCGGTTTTCACGCCACACTGCAATTCTGACAGACACTTCAGCCATAGTTCCGAACCATTTTAGCTCACTTTGCCGCCCTGCTTAAGAAATAGCAACAACTTATATGTTTTTTTTAACCGTTAAGGTTGCATTATTTTAGTTAATGAAGTATCTTAGCATCTCAAATGGGGAGGCGGCGCCAAAACCTGCTCCGTAAAAAAAAGAAACACCCCAACGCCCGACACATAATCGGGCCAGTTAACACACATCAAACAATATTTGCAAATGAAGGAATCGTGGAAAAACAACGGATTTGTCGACGAGCCTATACCTGCCGGCATTGACCTTAAGAGTGAGATAAGACGCATGTGCCAAGAGAAGAATGCCGTAATTCTTGCGCACTATTATACAGCCGGAGACATACAGGACGTTGCCGACTTTGTAGGCGACAGCCTTGCACTGGCACAACAAGCAGCAAAGACAACAGCCGATGTCATAGTTATGTGCGGCGTACACTTCATGGCAGAAACAAACAAAGTACTATGCCCCGACAAGAAGGTACTTCTCCCCGACCTCAATGCCGGTTGTTCACTTGCAGACACCTGCAAAGCCGAAGACCTTGCAAAATACAAAAAGGAACACCCCGAATACAAAGTCGTAGCATACGTAAACACCTCTGCGGCTGTCAAAGCCCTGACAGATGTGGTGGTAACATCGTCCAATGCACGACAGGTAGTCGACAGTTTCCCTAAAGACGAGAAGATACTTTTTGCCCCCGACAAAAACCTCGGAGGATACCTGAATGCAATCACCGGCCGCAACATGCTGCTGTGGAACGGCGGTTGTCACGTACACGAACGCTTCTCGATAGAGAAAATCGTAGAGCTGAAGTCGCAGTACCCCAATGCAAAAGTGCTTGCACACCCCGAATGTAAAAGCGGTGTCCTCGCACTTGCCGACTACATAGGTTCCACTGCCGCCATACTCAAATATGCGCTGACAGACAGCGCCGACACCTACCTTGTAGTCACCGAGAGCGGCATACTGCACGAAATGCAGAAGAGCCTGCCAACAAAGAAGTTCATCCCCGTGCCGCCCGAAGTTGCCATGGGCAGCAACTGCTCATGCAACGAATGTGACTACATGCGCATGAACACAATGGAAAAGCTCTACAACTGCCTGAAGTTCGAATGGCCCGAGGTAGAACTCGACCAGACATTGCGCGAAGACGCGCTGCGCCCCATCGAGCGCATGCTTGAAATCTCGGCAACAATGCAACAGAAATAACAGATACACGACGAAATAAAAAAAGGAAAATAACATGTACCTACACAAAGAGCTGGAGACGATGACTCGTCCCGAAATAGAAAAATTGCAGTTGGAAAGACTACAGAAAACAGTCCGTCACTGCATGAATTCACCCTTCTACAAGAAACGATTCGAGGATAACAATCTCAAACCCGAAGATATTAAAACCCTTGACGACCTGCGCAAAATCCCCTTCACAACCAAGCAGGACCTGCGCGACACATACCCCTTTGGCATAGCATCAGTACCCCTGGAGAAGGCAACACGTCTGCACTCATCAAGCGGTACCACAGGTAACCCCACCGTAATCCTTCACACACAGAAAGACCTTGACGAGTGGGCAAACGCCGTAGCACGATGCCTGCACATGGTAGGCTTGCGTCCCAGCGACGTATTCCAGAACTCGTCGGGTTATGGAATGTTCACCGGCGGTCTCGGATTCCAATATGGTGCAGAGAAGCTCGGAATGTTGACAGTACCCGCAGCAGCAGGTAACACCAAACGACAGATAAAATTCATGACAGACTTCGGCACAACAGCCGTACACGCAATACCCAGCTACGCAGCACGCATCTACGAAGTGATGGAAGAGATGGGAATCGATCCCCGTCGCGACACAAAACTCAAGACACTTGTAATTGGTGCAGAGCCCCACTCTGAGGAGCAGCGTCGCCGCATAGAGCAGATGCTTGGAGTAAAAGCATACAACTCATTCGGTATGTCTGAAATGTGCGGTCCCGGTGTAGCCTTCGAATGTACTGAGCAGAATGGTCTTCACATCTGGGAGGATTACTACATTGTAGAAATCGTTGACCCCGAAACACTCGAGCCCGTTCCCGTGGGCGAAGTAGGAGAACTGGTACTCACCACCATCAACCGAGAAGCAATGCCCCTGCTGAGATACCGCACACGCGACCTCACCCGTATCCTTCCCGGCGAGTGTCCCTGCGGACGCCACCACGCACGTCTCGACCGCATGAAGGGTCGCAGCGACGACATGATAATCCTTAAAGGAGTAAACATCTTCCCCATTCAGATAGAAACAATCCTGTTGCAATTCAAAGAATTAAGCACCGACTATCTGATAACATTGGAAACTGTAGACACCAACGACGAAATGACCATCGAGGTGGAAATAAACGAAATGTTCACCGACGACTACGCACGTCTGCAATCGCTTACACGTGAAATAACCCGTCAGTTGAAAGATGAAATTCTCGTCACCCCACGCGTTAAACTGATGCCTAAAGGCGCACTTCCCAAGAGCGAAGGCAAGGCAGTCAGAGTAAAAGACCTGCGCAAAGCATATTAAGAAACCATTAAATTCGGAAAATATGACAGTACATCAAATATCCGTGTTCATCGAAAACCGCCAAGGAACACTGCAGAAAGTGCTTGACCTGTTAAAAGAAGGCAACATACAGTTGATAGCAACCACCATTGCCGACACCACAGAATATGGTATATACCGCATCATCTGTTCAGAGCCTACCCGCGCATACGAAACACTGAAGAACGCAGGAATCTCTGTAAATCTCTCAGACGTATTCGCCATAAAATTGGAGAATGAAGTAGGACGTGCAGCCGACACCGTAAAGCTCTTCAGTGACGCAGGTATAGGCATTTCATACTTCTACTCATTCATGTTGGGCGACAAAGGAATCATGGTATTCCGCACCAATAATGCCGAACGTTCACGCGAAATAATCATGCTGAACAAGCTTGACTTCATAGCAGAAAAAGACTTGTCAAAATTACTGTAACAAACAGACAACCAATAAATAGTGACAGCCCCTTCCGGAATTAACATCGGAAGGGGCTGTCAGTCTGTAATATACTATTACATTACCACATTGCAAGATGCATTTCAGTGCCTGTCCTCGGGGTTCAATGGATCACTAATAATATTCAAAATTATTGGTATCCGGTAAAAGTTTAAAAGGGTATTAAAGTGTGTTTCAATCCGCAGTATTTATGCGGTTCCATCCATAGCATTGGTAACTTAAAACTCAACCGGCACCGTAAGCATCACAGCCGAGAGGCCGTCTGTTTTTCGGATTAAGTGCGAAGGTTTGTGCAAACGAGCGTAACGCAAGTTTACTTGCAAGTTACAAAGCGAG
>CAJGDX010000067.1 GCA_904502185.1 uncultured Bacteroidaceae bacterium
ATAGCAACCTTTGCACTCAAATTAACCAGCGTTCATTGAAACGATTTTGCAGAAATTTTTGCAACTTTGGAAATTCAATTTGTATAAACTTCTCAAAATCAATCAAATAAAAAGTATTGGTTTGCGCCCTATCAGGCGCACGATTGAACAAAAGAGGATAATTCGAAAGAATTTTCCTCTTTTTTATTGTATTAATAGACAATGCTTGCAGCAATGAGTCGCGTGAAGCGAGGGATGCGATAAGCAAGCGTTGTCAATTTTCGGAAGAATTTTCCTCTTTTTCTTTTTTACAGGAACTATCCATAATTTTGTGTAAATAGAGATTACAGGGTCCCCAAAAAACGAACTCTGTGATTTTTTATTAACCACTTTGCAACACACATTATTATGAAGAAAGAAGATCACAACGCAGCCCCGACTCAGTATTGACAAAAGAGTTTCTCAGTCAATTCAAGACCGAAGATGATGTAAGTAAGTTCTTGACTAGGCTGTGAAAAATATTCAAGTAAACTTGATATTTATCGCTCGTTTATTGACATCTTTGAGATAAATCTCCAAGATACTTTCACTCGCTGTGAAAAATATTCAAGTAAACTTGATATTTATCGCTCGTTTATTCGTATCTTTGCAATAAACAAAATATTATTTGTTGACCAATAATAATCGCTATTATGAACAATATATTATTGCTTAACACAGAAACCCCGAATGAAAAATCCATTCATATAGCATCAAGGGTAAAGGCTCGTCGATTGGAACTCAATCTGACACAAGAGGGGTTGGCAAACCGTGCCGGTATCAAGTTCGCGACCTATCGCCGTTTTGAACAGACTGGCGAGATTTCATTACGAGGTCTTCTTCAAATAGCCTTCGCACTGAACGCTCTGTCCGATTTTGATGCACTATTTGCACAAAAACAATATCAAACACTTGATGATGTGTTGAATGAGCAGAACGGAAATCGCAAAAGAGGAAAGAAAAATGAATAGTATCAAGCAGATTGAGGTTATATATAACAAATTATTGGTTGGCCACCTGGCTCTTACCAAAGAGGGTTTATGCGCATTCGAGTATTCAGCAGTTTGGCTTGCATCGGGCTTTTCAATTTCCCCGTTTGAGTTGCCGCTTCGCAGTGGCGTATTCGTTGCCAGACCAAGACCTTTTAATGGAGGTTTTGGAGTTTTTGACGACTGTCTGCCCGATGGTTGGGGACAGCTTATTCTTGACAGGTATTTACAACTGCAAGGAATAAACCCTCGCAGTCTTACGATACTGGACCGACTTGCGTTGGTGGGTTCTACCGGCCGTGGAGCATTGGAGTTCAGACCTGACAAGAGCGTGATTACAGAGCAAGAATATGCCGATTTTGAGAAATTGGCAGTGGAGGCAGAGCGTATACTTGACAGCGACGATTATACAGGCGAAGGACTAGAGGAATTTCAGCACCGTGGAGGCTCGCCCGGTGGTGCACGGCCAAAGATTTTCACGCGTTACGACGGCAAAGAATGGCTTGTAAAGTTCCGTACAAAGCAAGACCCGGCGCACATTGGTCGCGAAGAGTATAAGCACTCCCTGTTAGCCCGGCAGTGTGGCATTGAAATGCCAAAAACACACCTTTTCGAGGATAAATATTTTGGCGTACAACGCTTTGACCGTACACCCGAGAAGAGATTGCATGTAGTGAGCATTGCCGGCCTTATATGCGCGGACTATCGCATACCAAGCATTGACTACTCTCATATATTCCAAGTATGTGCTGCACTTACTCACAACATGGCAGAACTGTGGAAAGTGTATCGCTTGATGGTGTTCAATTATCTGATAGAAAACAAGGATGACCATGCCAAAAACTTCGCCTTTATATATAGTGATGGTGAATGGCATTTTTCGCCGGCCTACGATATTTTGCCAAGCGATGGCATGAACGGATATCGCACAACATCCATTAATGATAGCATTGAACCATCAAAAGCGGACCTGATAGCCGTTGCGACAAAAGCCGGGCTTAACAAGAAAGAAGCTGAAGAGATATATGAATCAATTCACGCAACAATAAGAAAACAAGGATAACGACACTGACTCCGTAAGGATAACAAGCCACGATGCCAATCGGCATCGTGGCTTGTATTAAATATCAAAATGTTTTGTTTTTGTGGAGCATCCCTTGTTACATTTCTATAATATATTGGTGAAGTTCTTCGGGTAAGAGTTGCTTATAATGCTCGGCCGTGCCAACTGGTACGTTTATCACCTTAAACGACCCGCAACCATCGAAAACCCTCTCTTCTATTATCGTCACATCTTTGGGAAAAGTAATGCTTGTCAAAGCGATGCAACCTTGAAAAGCAGAGTCACATATCGCTGTTACATTCTCAGGAATGCAGATGCAAGTATAGCAACAACAGACAATTTAACAGAATTTGCAAAACATTGGAAAATAGCGGATAAACACAAACAGTTTCTAAAAAAATCTATTTATTTTTGTAAATCTTACCATTTTTGGGGCATAGAGCCAATTTAACAAGCAATTAACCTACCGTATTTGTAAGTAGAATTCACTAAATATTTTAAACGTATGAATAGATTCAAGAAAATTTGGGCGTTTTTGGCTGTGGCAGCACTTATCTGTGCATGTGGCGGCAAAGGTCAAAAGGAGTATGTGGACTATGTCAATCCCTACATAGGAAACATCAGCCATCTGCTGGTTCCCACCTACCCCACCATTCAGTTGCCTAACAGTATGCTGCGTGTATATCCCGGACGCTCCGACTACACATCAGAGCGAGTGAACGGATTGCCCGTTGTAGTCACCAACCACCGCGAACGTTCGGCATTCAACCTGACACCCTATCAGGGCGAGGAGCTGAAGAATGTACGTTCCTACACCTACGACAACGAGAAGATAACACCATATTCGTTCTCGACAGAGCTCGACGACAACAGCATGGCAGTTAAATATGCCTTGTCGCATCAGTCGGCTATCTACAACATTGAGTTCCGCAGCGCAGACAAGCCTGTGTACATTATGGTGAACAGCAAGAATGGAGCTATGCACGCCGATGCAAAAGGCATCAGCGGTCATCAGCGTCTGAGCGGCAACACAAACGTGTATCTCTACATAGAGCCCGAACAGACACCCATCGAGGCTGCCATCCTCGAGGATAGCAAGTTGGCAGCAAAAAGCGATGCCGAAGGAGAGAATGTTTGTGCAGTGTGGCGTTTCGCCGATGGCACAAAGCAGGTGAACCTGCGTTACGGTATCTCTTTCATCAGCTGCGAGCAGGCAAAGAAGAACCTCGAACGCGAACAGAAAAACTTCGATGTTGATGCACTTGCTGCTGCCGGTCGCGAGGTATGGAACCGCGCCCTTTCACGCATTGCTGTAGAGGGTGGCACAGAGGACGAGAAGACCGTTCTCTATTCATCATATTACCGCACATTCGAGCGTCCTATCTGCATGAGCGAGGATGGCCGTTACTTCAGTGCTTTCGATGGTAAGGTACACGAGGACAATGGTGTTCCTTTCTACACCGACGACTGGATTTGGGACACCTATCGTGCAGCACATCCGCTCCGTCTGCTCATCGACCAGGATATTGAGGAGTACATAATCGACTCATACCTGCGCATGGCTGAACAGATGGGCAACATGTGGATGCCCACCTTCCCCGAGGTAATTGGTGACACACGCCGCATGAACTCCAACCATGCTGTTGTTACCGTAGCCGATGCTTTGGCAAAGGGACTTAAAGTTGACCTTGAGAAGGCTTACGAGGCTTGCCGCAAGGGTATCGAAGAGAAGACACTTGCACCCTGGAACTCTGCACCTGCCGGATGGATTGACAGCTTCTACCACGCTAAGGGATATATTCCTGCCCTTCGCAAGGGTGAACCCGAGAACGACCCCAATGTGACTCCTTGGGAGAAACGTCAGCCTATTGCTGTTACCCTGGGTACAGCCTACGACCAGTGGTGTCTCCACCTGTTGGCTAAGGCACTGGGCAAGGACGAAGAGGCTGCATATTATCTGAAGTGCGCACGCAACTATCGCAATGTGTTCAACCCCGAAACATCATTCTTCCATCCCAAGGACAAGGATGGCAACTGGATAGAGCCTTTCGACTACCGTTTCTCAGGCGGCATGGGCGCACGCGAGTTCTATGGCGAGAACAATGGCTGGGTATACCGCTGGGATGTTCCCCACAATGTTGCCGACCTTGTTGCGCTGATGGGCGGAAAGGAAAAGTTTGTTGCCAACCTCGACCAGACCTTCTCTGAGCCCTTGGGAATGAGCAAGTTCATATTCTATTCACAGCTGCCCGACCACACAGGTAACGTAGGTCAGTTCTCTATGGCAAACGAGCCCTCGCTGCACATACCTTATCTCTACAACTATGCAGGCGCTCCCTGGAAGACACAGAAGCGCATACGCCAGATGCTGAAGACATGGTTCCGCAACGACCTCATGGGTATTCCCGGCGACGAGGATGGCGGCGGTATGACCTCTTTCGTGGTATTCTCTTCATTGGGATTCTACCCTGTAACACCCGGTTCTGCATCGTACAACATCGGTAGCCCGCTGTTTACCAATGCCAAGATTACTCTGAGCAACGGCAAGATATTCGAAATTGAGGCTGTAAACGCTTCTACCGAGAATAAGTATATTCAGTCGGCTACACTCAACGGACAGGAGTGGAACAAGCCCTGGTTCAGCCACGACGACATTAAGGATGGTGCCAAGCTTGTGCTGATCATGGGTGACAAGCCCAACAAGGAATGGGGAAGCGCTGATGGTGCTGTACCTCCTTCAATTGACTAATGTGAGCATATATCAGATGAGGGCTCTTGCAGCCCTCATCTGACTGCTTTCAATACATAAGCAGGCGTTTGACGGATAACCGCACAGCGCAACCTCAGACGCAAAAAATAATCCGACGACTTTTAAAGGTCGTCGGATTATTTTTGTATGCAAGTATACGAATACTCTATCAGTTTATGTGAGTCTCCAGCAGCTTTATGTTGCCATCCACCTGCAGAGTTTTATTCTCGGCTGCGATGAGCAGTGTATCTCCTGCCTTTACGCTCACAGCTTCACCATCGTCTGTGGTCACCGTGCCTTCGCCCTTCAGCACTATAAGCACTACGAAGGTGTCCTGATTGATGGCATCAATTTCGGTAGCACTGTCAATGTCGTAGACGCTTGTGGTGAAGTAGGGACAATCGGCTATCTCCACTGCCTTGTTCTTGCAGGGGGTGTACTGTGTGCGATAGTCGTCGTACACGGTGTAGTCGATAGCCTCGGCAGCCTCTTCGGTGTGCAGCTGGCGGTAGTTACCATCCTTGTCCTTGCGCTTGAAGTCGTAGATGCGATAGGTAACATCGCTTGTCTGCTGAATCTCGGCAAGGAAACATCCTGCACCGATAGCGTGGATGCGTCCTGCGGGAAGGAAGAACACATCGTCCTCTTTAACGGGGTATTGTGCCAATGCGTCGCAGATGCTGCCATCCTCCACCATTGCCTTGTACTGCTCGGGGGTTATCTGCTGCTTCAGTCCGCTGTAGAGTTTGGCATCGGCATCCGACTGCATCAGGTACCACATTTCGGTCTTTCCACGCATCCTGCCCTGACGCAAAGCTGTCTCGTCGTCGGGGTGCACCTGGATGGAGAGGTCCTGTCGTGCATCGATGAACTTTATGAGCAGGGGGAACTCGTTGCCGAAACGTTCGTAGTTGGCTTTTCCCACGAGCTTCTCCTTGTACTCTGCCACCAGGGTATTGAGTGACTTGTCCTCCATAGTGGCGCACAGTGTCTGGTCGCTTGCGACACCTGAAAGTTCCCAGCTCTCGCCTATGTTAGGAGTATTGCAGTCAAGCTGCTTGAAAGGGACAATTTTGTCACCACCCCAGAGAATCTGCTTGAGTATAGGTTGAAATTGTAATATTTTCATCTTTTATCTATACTGATTTCGTATATTTTACTGAATCTCCCAACCCACTGCCGAAGCACCAAGTACAGCTGCGCTTGCACCGTCGAGTCCGCTCACGAGGAACTGTGCTTTGTCGCGGAAGAGGGGAAGCACGTTTTCGTTGAAGCCGTCGCGGATGGGCTTCATAATCAGTTCGCCAGCCTTTGTCAGTCCGCCGAAGAATATGAATGCCTCAGGGCTTGAGAATGCTGCAAAGTTGGCACATGCCTCACCAAGAAGGTTACCGGTGAACTTGTAGATTTCAAGTGCAAGCTCGTCGCCCTTGCCGGCAGCAATGCTAACGTCAAGCGAAGTAATATCGTCGGGGTTCATTTCGCGCAACAAAGAGGGACGGTCGGTTGTTGCCAACAGTTCGCGTGCAGTACGTGCCACACCTGTTGCCGAGCAGTATGCCTCGAGACAGCCTTTACGGCCACAACCGCATGAACGGCCATTCTCGGTGCGCATGATTACGTGTCCCAACTCACCTGCAAATCCGTCGCTTCCGTACACGAGCTTTCCGTCAATTACAATTCCCGAGCCTACGCCTGTGCCGAGAGTCAGCACAATGAAGTTCTTCATTCCGCGAGCAACGCCGTAGATCATCTCGCCAATGGCTGCTGCGTTTGCATCGTTTGTCAGTGCCACGGGGATTCCCAGTGCCTCGCTGAACATATCGGCCAGGGGTACAATGCCGTTGTGAGCCCAGGGGAGGTTGGGCGCATATTCTATAGTGCCACGGTAGTAGTTGCCATTAGGAGCACCAATTCCCATAGCCTTAATGGTGTCGATGCCGCCAACCTCTTCGATAATAGGCTGCATAGCTGCTACGGCTGCTGCCACATAAGCCTCTGCGGTGTCAAAACCGAGTGTTTTGATGGCTGTTGTTGCCTTGATCTCGCCATTTGCATCTACAATGCCGAATACAGAATTTGTTCCTCCAAGGTCGAGTCCTATTACATAGGGCTTTGTTGTCTGTGTGGTCATATTGTTCTTGTTTTTAGTATATATAAATGTGTTTATAAAAATCTGCTGAAGTACGTTTCTTTCCGAAGTGGACAAAATATCAAAGAGAGAGAGGCACCTGACGGTGAAACGCCTGACGAATACTCAAGCAGTTCCACATCAAGCCACTCTGCTTCCTATGCAAATTTATTAAAAGGAGTGGAGAATGACGATTAAAAAGGGTAAAACTTTTGAATCGCGTCTAAAATAGTCGATGAGAAGAGGCGCTTTTATCGGGCACTCCTCACGGGTCAGAGGGCGTGTCCACCCGAAACCTTTATCACCTGTCCGGTAATCATTCTTGCCCGTTCGCTTGCCAGAAACAGAATTGCATCGGCAATATCTTCCGGTTGAATGAGCTTGTTCATTGGAATCAGCGGAACGACACTCCGTTCAAGTTCCTCGTCAATCCAGCCTGTCTGTGTAGGGCCGGGAGCAACACAATTCACCGTAATACCATACTTGCCCACTTCGAGCGCTATGCTGCGTGTGAGAGCCTCCAGGGTTGCCTTGCTCGCTCCGTAGGTTATCTGCCCTGCAAACACCTGTGCCGCATCGGTAGAGAGGTTGATTATTCGGCCATAGTCGCCACGTTGTCTGATAAACTCCCTTGTCATAAGGATGCTACCCCTGACATTGACAGCAAACGTGTCGTCAATAACATTTTGTGTGATTTTCTCTATTGTATCGAAGCCAGTTTCGTCATCTGTCGCCGCATTGTTTACCAGAATATCTACCCTGCCGTAACGCTCAATGGCAGCAGAGTAGATTTCGCGTACGGAATCCTCGTTGGAGATGTCGCTTTCGAGGAGAAGATAATCGGCATTCATTGCCGCGAGTCTGCTTGCCACAACATCGCCATTGCCGGCATTTGCCGCATAATATCTGTCTACCCCATTCCTGCCGGTCTTGGCCTTGTCGAACTGACGTGCGACCCTTTTATACACCAATACCACTTTGGCGCCTTCGCGTGCAAAGGCTACTGCTGTTGTTGCCCCGATACCCTGAGGGTTGTTGGCACCTGTCACAAGAACCACTCTTCCGTTTAATCCGTAGTCGACCATTTGAATATTCTCCTATTTTCAGCAAAAATACACAATTTTATTAAAAACATAGGCATGGGGATATTCGAATATATAACATCCGCCGTTGTTGCACACAACGGCACAACAACGGCGGTTATCTGTTATTTGGTAAAAGTTCCTGTCGTTACTTTACAAGAATCTTCTTGCCTTCGGATGTTACGTAGATGCGTCCCTTCTGCAAGTTCTCGGCGCGTGTACCATCGAGGTTGTAGAAGATGGTATTCTCGCCATCCTCCTTAATATCATCTATGGATGTAAGAATCTCCTTTTGCCCCAGATAGAGCTGTGTAGCGCCACCTACATCCTCTTTCAGCAGGTAGCTCTTGTTGGGCTGCACCTGTGTAGCGGTTGACGATGTATTCAGGCTGGCTGTGGTGCCTGCAACGGTTACCGCGGTAAGTGTTGCAAGGAATTCTCCCTTTGTCAGACTCTTTTTCAGTGTGGCACCCTTAAGCAGGTTGGTTGCAGCCGCAACATTGTCGGGGTCCGATGTTATTTCAAGCGTGTATGTTCCGGCTGCTGCCGAAATAATCACAGGCATATATGCAGGAATTACACTGCTGTTCAGCTTCTCGAGTACGGCATAGTCGAAGTTTGTACCCTGATAGCTGTATGTTGCCTTTTCGCTTACGGTGTATGCTGTGACACCGTCGGCAAGATGAAGCGCGAAGGGATAGCACACAGCCGCATATCCGTAGGCAGAAACAGCCACTGAAACAGAGGTAACCTCTTCCACTTTCCAGATGTTGTTGGGGTCGCCTGCACCATCTGTCCACAGACCGGTGTTTGTCTCGCTGTACGAGTTCAGGTAGTTGTTGGTGTCGGCATATTTGAATATATATGTAGACTTGTCCTCGTCCACACAGACAGCCTCCCACTCCCTGGCATTCTGCTTGTCTGTAAGAGAGGTTGTCTGGCTCTTGGCTGTTCCACCGAAGTAGTAACCGCTCTGGGGGTTGTAGAGGTAGGTTTTGCCACCACGGCTCTCCCACTTCCATATCTGGTCAATCTTTGACGATGAGCGTGTTGCACGAGCAAGGCTCCATGTTATTTTGCCGTTGGCATCGACTGTTGTAGATGCACCGCAGCTGAGGGCGTTGCCCTTGCCCTGCGAGGTGATGCGATAGTATTTGTCCACCGCAAGTGACTTTTGCACATTCACCTTTTCATATATTTTTGTGCGTGTACCGTCGTATCCCACTGCCATAATGTATGCCGACGACTGTGCCTCGTCGGTGTCGGCGGGATAGAGCACCTGTGTGTATGAGTGAGCATCGTTGCTGCCAAGGCCGTACATGGTTATGCGCAACAGTTCGCCTGCCTTGTTGTATGTCTCGAAGGCAACTGCATTCTTCACGTCGTTGTGCTGCACTGTCACCTTGCCGTTGCTGTATGCACAACCTGTGCCGATGGTAGCAGGTACCGAGAGTTTGAGGTTGTCGCGGTAGATGTGGAAGTTGTGCGCGTTAATGTAGTTAATCTCCTCGGTGAACGCAGGGTATCCCTTCTCTTTCACATAAGCCTTGAGGTTGTCTATCATCTCCTGGCTGATGATGTTCCATCCCTTGGTGTAGTCGTCGACATATGCGTTGATGGGGCGCAACATTCCGGCTTTTTCAAAGAAGGGCAAAAGGTCTATCTTTGCGCTGTCACACGCTATCTTCATCCAGTTTACCTGCTGCTTGCCATTGGTGTTGTAGGTGGTTGTGTACTTATTGTCAGAACGGATGGCCTCTATCACCATGGGGATAATGTCGGGGCACTTCTCGGCAAGTGTTCCCCAGAGTGTCAACTGCCAGAAGGGAACGAGTTTCACAAAGTGGTCGTAGTGACGCCATGTGGTGTTCACGGTGCCTATGCTCTTGCCGTTGGCATCGTATCCGGTGACGGTTACCGCAGTGGGAGTCTCACCATGATAGTCGGGACCATCCTGCAACTGCCAGGGATTGCCCTTGCGTATGCCCTCTTCGAAGTATGTCTGCATGCGACCACCTCTCATTCCCGAATATTCGTCGATGCCCGACACCTCATCCTCGAGACGCAACGAGTGTCGTTTGCCGGTGAAGTGCAACTGAGCCCATGCAGCGTAGATGTTGTTTGTTGTCTCGCCGCAACCGGTCCATTTGAATCCGGCAACAACCTGGTTGTTGTGTCCCCACTCGTGACCTACGCCCCAGAAATCGAAGTTCGATGCGTCGGGCTTGGTGATGCCGGCAAGACTGCCTACGTGGCAGTAAGCACCATCGCCACCTGCTGCCATGAAGCCGTATGTGGTACCGAAGAAGAGCTGACGGTTCTTCACCTGTCGGCCATACTTCTCAAGTCCAAGAATATCGCGCTCGGCCCACTGCACCTGCTGGTAGAGTGTCATTGTAGAGTCGATGTTCGACGGGCAGTTCTGCAACCATATATACACGGGGTAGGCAAGCTGCGCGTGCTGCGAACGGGTGATGAGGATGGTAGAGTCCTTCTGGCTGCGTCCCTTGAGCATAGCCTTCCAGTCGTCGTTGGTCATTGTCTCCTGATCCCAGTAGCCCTGTACGGGAGCATTTATAAAGTGTACCTTCACGTTGGGAGCCTTTTCATATTCATCGGTGTAGTAGTCGACAAATACGTTACCCTCGGTGGTGGCAGTGATGAAGTTAAGACCGTTGCACAGTGTGTAAGAACTTGCATTCTCGTTAACCACCCAGTTCTTCACCTTCAGCCCCACGGGGTATTTGCCAATGCCGCTTACAGCCACAATGTACGACTCGCCGGCCTTCATGTAGACACCGGTGGGGTTCTCGTAGTTGTTGTACTGACTGCTCACCTTCAGGCGGTCGCGAAGTGTGGCGGTGGTCAGATAGGCCTCGTACTCGCCCACACGGAACTGCTTGTATTTGTTGGCACCACCGAGAAGATTATCGACAAGCATCTTCACATCGGCATCCTCGATGCCCTCGCTGCTTGTGACCTCGGGCTTCAACTGCGTGTAAAGATTGTCGCTGAAATATTTTGCAAAAGCCTGCTCCTTGCTGTTGTCGTAAGCATATGCTTCGACCTCGGCAGCCGCAGCAAAATTGTTCACACCCGAAAGCACAGTGAAACGCACCTTTCCGGCATTGATACCACCCTCGGGCAGAAGGAAGTCGAAACTGCTGCTTGTGCCACTGAGCATGTAAGTATTAATATCGATGAATGAGTTTGAAGAGGGAGATTCGCTGTAAGACAGCTTCACCTCCTGCCAGTGACCATTGACGTTGCCATCCTGTCGGGGAGTGTAACGCAGATAATCGATGTGCGATGTTTCGGTAAGAGTGACGGTAAGAGTAACAGGGAAAGTTGTCGACCCCCACGAAGTGTGCCAAATGGTGTTTGTCTTGCCATCGATGGCATATTTCACATCCTCGCCCGGCTGATAACTGGATGCTGTGGCACTCGCAAAGGAAATCTTGCGGTCCTGAGCCGAAAGCCCCAAGGCAGCTACCAAGCAGAATAACAAAATGAGTGTTTTTTTCATAACCTATGTTTTTTGAATTTTTATTTGCAGCAAAGAATATAACCACCTTTCGCGAGGTTATATGCGTGTATTTCGCAAAGATACCATTTTAATCAGAACGAAACTTAATTTTATCTGTTTTTTAAGAAGTTATATGAATTTTAGCGAAATTCCGCGCCCTGAAATACGATTTTACAGGAGAGGAGAAGTGAGAAAGAATATCGAACAAGGCAGATTGCACTTAAAAATATATCTAGAGAATTTATAAAGTCTGTGCAAAAGAAATGAGAACAAGGCAATTATAGCGATGCACTTGTTTAAGGACATACGATATAAAAAAGAAAAAGCGACAGATGATTTTGCTCATTTGTCGCCGACTGTCGGAATGAGGCGACTCGAACGCCCGACCCCTACGTCCCGAACGTAGTGCGCTACCAACTGCGCTACATTCCGTACACTTTTCTTGCTGCAAAGGTATAACAAAAATGCCGAAGAGAAAAATTTTTCAAAGATTTTCTCCAAAATATTTGCGTATGTAAAAAATTAGCCATACCTTTGCACTCGCAAACAAGAAACAATGGTGCCATAGCTCAGTTGGTAGAGCAAAGGACTGAAAATCCTTGTGTCCCCGGTTCGATTCCTGGTGGCACCACAGCAAAGGAAG
>CAJGDX010000068.1 GCA_904502185.1 uncultured Bacteroidaceae bacterium
AGTGTAATACCATTCTGTCTGGCAGTGATGGCACACCCGGTAATGGACACACTGCGAGTGATGACAATGCGTATGATTAACGGTAACTCACCATTCAAAGCAGACAAAACCCATCTGCACCATGCTATCATAAGCACCGGTGCAAGCCATCTGTTGACTACCACCATTATTATAGCATTGAACATGGCAGTTGTCTCAACATGGTACGCTACATTTGCAAACGGAATGACTGCAACGGCACAGCTAATTGCAACAGTTTGCTCCGCAATAGTATTTATAGTACTACCCTACTACCTGATTACAAAATTTTCGAAAAAGCGATTGCAGACTAAACAGGAACAAGCAATAAACCCAGAAAGCAACAGACAGACTGCATAGTATAATCTTACACAACCTGCTATAAAACAAAAAAGCTTGAAGAGTACAAATACGACTCAACAAGCTTTTTTATTTTACATGTTTATTATGCGCAACCTGAGTTTCTTTAAAACATAACAAGGGAAGAAAGCAAAGAGGAATACAAGCCACGCACGCACTGCGCTGTATCCGAGTACTTCCTTATAAACTCGAAGATTGAATTTGACCAAAGAAAATTTGTTATGCGACAAAGAACCTTTGCGTATGCTATAAAATGCCAAAGGCTGAAGAAGGCCATGCGCCTCTTTTGCACGCTTCAGAAGTTCTATCTTATACGCCCAGTCCTGACGTCTGCGCAACGAGGGCATATAAACTTTTCCTATCGTCTTTGTATCATATATGCAAGTAAGAAAACCAATACTATCATCAAGCAACATATGACGATAACTTATACGTTTAAAAGCTACTACAATTCCTGTAACATTAGCTTCCTCGTCACAAGTATAATATGACGAATAGCATACAGAAATGTTATTCTTCGCCATATAATCCAACTGAACCTGAAGTTTTTCGGGAAGCCACCAATCATCATCATCACAGAATGCAATATAACGTCCCTTGGCATGCTTTATCGACTCGTTGCGTGTAATACCGGCACCAACATTCTTATCCTGGATAAACAGTTTTATACGTTTATCCTTGTTGACATACTCCATTATAACGTCACGAGAGTTATCGGTTGAACAATCATCAGTTATGAGAAGTTCCCAATTAGTGTAAGTCTGCGCAATAACAGACTCAATCAATCTCGCAATATATTGCTCAGAGTTATATGATGATGTTATAATTGATACTAAACCGTCTTCCATATTAATAAATTGTTCTACCGCTGCTAAGCATCAGTTTCAATTAGCTGCTGCGACACAATGCACACAACAGCCATACACAAATACAAATATATGGCAAAATCCATATTAAACCAAATATCTGACAAAAACAATCAACCCCCAATTAACAAACCTGCACAAAGATTGCTTCATAATGCATACTTACATAATAAGTAACAAGTCACTATGTCCGTCTGAATTCTATTCTGCGAAGTTACTGCTTTTATATAAATAAAAAAAACAATTTACGCAGTATTAACCAAAAACGGGAAAACTATTAAATGAGAGCTCCGATAAAGCCTAAAATATCAGAACTTTTTAAAACGCAGTATGGAAAAGTTTGATTTGAGAATAAGTCTTTTAACATCCAACGCCTCAACGCAAAAACGTTGTTCAGTAGCATCCATTGCATAAGCATGCAACAAGGAAGATGAAACACTATCGTCTATCATCCACACAAACAAAGAATCACCCTTGTGACTGAATCGAGCATAACAAGAACCTGCATCACCACGGAATTGCATCAAGTCCAGCTGCACAGCCATAAAATAACTATTCTGTTCAAGCTCCTTAACTTCACCTGTAGCTGCATATTCCACCTCCATCAGTTTCCAAAAACCACCCAGTTCGCCATTGTCATCAGCCTTTTGGCACGAAGAAAAGGCAAACAGCAACAGGAGCAACAACAATCTGTATTTGTATAAAAAGCCACAATTCATAAGTCACAAATTTCAGTGTTTACAAAACATCGTATCAGTCAACATTTTCTGGTTCGTCGACGACCTCAGAGGGTACAGTCACGCCATCCGTACGCAATATTTTGTAATTTAATTTCGCGATAAGTATGGACATCAGCGGACTCAGTATATTAAAGAAGCAGAAGGGAGCAAAGAGCAATGTTGGCACACCAAGCACCATACTCTGAACCACTCCGCAGGTGTTCCATGGAATGAGCACAGATACGACTGTTGCCGAATCCTCCGTCGCACGGCTGAGCACACGTCTGTCAACTCCTAACCTGTCAAAGCTTCCTTTGTTCAAGTCGCAGGCAAGAATTATCGACATAAACTGGTCGCCGGTGCAGCAATTGAAGAATATTCCCGAAAAGACTGTTGACGAAACAGCCCCCACGACACTTTTCACACCCTTGAGCAAAGTACGTGTGATAGCACCCATCATTCCGCTGCCCACCATCACTCCGCCGAAACACATAGCAGTGAGTACCAGCCATATAACATTCATTGCACCACCCATGCCACGGGTTGCCACCAGGCTGTTGAGCACCTCATTTCCCGTGTCAATAGCTGTAGAATTACAGCAAGCTGTCATAACGCCCAACGCAGCTGCACGGAAGTCAAGAACATCGCCGCCACCAATCTGAGCAACGAGCGAAGGCTGAAATATCAACATCGCCACGCATGCCGACAGCATCGACAGGAAAAGAGTAACCAATGCCGGCACTTTGAAAGCTATCAGTGCAAAGGTAATGAGCGGCACAATCAACAACCAGGGAGAAATATTAAAACTGCCCTGAAGCGCCACAATAAGTTCGCTGGACATAGCATTGCTGCTATCGTACAGACACAAACCTGCAACTGTATAAATGACAAGCGCCACCACAAAGCTCGGCACAGTCGTGTACATCATATAACGTATATGAGCAAACAGCGGAACTTTGGCAGTAGAGGCGGCAAGCACAGTCGTATCCGACAATGCCGACATTTTATCACCGAAATATGCGCCGGAAATCACTGCACCGGCGGTCCACCATTCGGGAAATCCGTTTGAATATCCTATTCCCATCAGGGCTACACCTATTGTGGCACAAGTAGTCCACGAGCTACCGGTGACAACACTGACCACCGCACAGATGATGCACGCTGTGACAAGAAAAACCGAAGGATGCAGTATCTGCAATCCATAGCAGATAAGCGTAGGTACCACGCCGCTTATCATCCACGTTCCAGCGATGGCACCGATAAAAAGGAATATAAGTATAGAACCGCTTGACGAGAAAATATTTTTGGCAATAGCACCCTCTAACTGTTCCCAACTCACACCATACAGCAGCATTGATAATCCTGCAGCAACTGCAGTCGTCAATATCAGCGCTAACTGACTTCCGCCGTCCAGGGCATCAGCACCTTTCAACATTATCACTATACCTAACAACACTGCCAACAACACGATAGGTATAATAGAAACCGCGAATGAGGGTTCTTTTCTTGTTTTTTCCATAAATCCCAAAAAATTATTCAAAACGAATGCAAAGATAAAGTAATATTCTAAAAATAGAACTATCTTTACAGCAAACAACTGAAAAGAAATTATGTATATCAAGAGAATATCCACGCTATTACTGACAGCACTGCTATTGACCATAACCCCCACCCTTGCATGGGAAGGAATGTATATGCCCCGTCTGCGGGTAGAAGGACGCCACCTAAAAGACCCGGCAGGAAACATCGTAAAACTGCACGGATACGCACAAACCTTCAGTCCATGGTTCAACGAGCGAGGCAGCAAATGGAACAACTACGACGTTGAAGGCTGCCTGAGATATAACAAAAAAATCATCGACGACATAATGAAAGCCGGATGGATGATGAATTTTGTACGCATGCACATGGACCCCTACTGGTCGAACATGCCCGGCCGCCGTGTCAAAGGCGAAAACGACATTTCGGCGTTCGATTTCAATCGCTTCACAAAATACCTCGACGAAGTATTCATTCCCATGGCAGAATATGCCATCAGCAAAGGAATGTACGTGGTGATGCGCCCTCCCGGCGTATGTCCTGAAAAGATTGCGGTTGGCGACGAATATCAGCAATATCTGATAAAAGTGTGGAAACATGTCGCAAGCCACAAAAAGCTGAAAAACCACCCCAACATAATGTTCGAGCTTGCCAACGAACCCATACACATTCTTGGAAGCGACAACAGCTACGGAGGATGGTCGCTGGCGCATTTCGAGCAGCTGAGCATATATTTTCAAAAAATAGTTGACACTATCCGAGGCGAAGGATGCAACAACATTCTGTGGATTCCCGGACTGGGCTATCAGTCGAAATACGCAGGATACGCGACCTACCCTATTAAAGGCAAGAATATCGGATATGCCGTACACATCTACCCAGGATGGTTCGGCAGCAGCCACAGCTACGAAGCATTCAAAAAGGGTTGGCGCGAGGACGTGCAGCCAGTGGGCGATTTTGCACCCATAATGATAACAGAAATGGACTGGGCCGACAAGAAATACAATGCCTCGTGGGGAAAAGCACATACAGGAGTGGCTGGCGACAAGAATTTTGGAGCTAACTTCAAGAAAATCACCGATGATGCGGGAAATGTAAGCTGGTTGCTATTCACGTCACCCGAGCATCTGGCTGCTTTTAAAGATGAGCCGGCAGCAGATGGCAACTACACATTCCTGACCGACCCCGAAGCATGCCCATGGCCCATATACCACTGGTACCAGGAATACGCATGCGACAACTACCCAAGAAAAAAGGCATCAATATTCAGCTTCAAGAAAAGAAAAAAGTAAAACCCACAGACACAGCAAGTTACGCACATACACTTTGCACACCGATGCACTTTTAACAAACTTTTCTTGGAAGTTATCGAATATTTATATTTCTTTGCAAACGCAAGGAGAACGGAATTATTGTGAAGATTGACACAAACAATACGTATCCGCTCCGCACAAGCAAATTTAAAAGCCAATAAATCAATTTATTAACCCTCAAAAACCGATTGCCTATAGAAAAACAATTACTCCAAACAAAAGAATAAAACACAATGAGTAATTTAAAGACGTTGACCGACGACCAGTTGGTCGCCCTTTATTTGGAAGGCAGTAACAAGGCATTCGACGAATTGTTGAATCGCCATAAAGAGAGGTTATATTCCTATATACATTTCATAGTACGTTCACACGATGTAGCCGAAGATCTCTTCCAGGAGACATTCGTCAAAGCCATCGTAACCATGCAGCAAGGCCGTTACAACAGCGACGGCAAGTTCTCGGCATGGCTCACTCGCATAGCCCATAATCTGGTGATAGACCGTTTCCGTCAGGAAAGAAACGAAAATGTGATTTCCAACGACGAGAGCGAGGTAGACCTTTTCAACAACAGCGCATACAGCGAAGGCACCATCGAGTCGCGCATGGTCAACGAGCAGGTGCTGAAAGATGTGCGCCGTCTTGTAGACCACCTGCCCGACTGCCAGCGCGAAGTAATCTATATGCGATTCTACCAGTCATTGTCATTCAAGGACATAGCAACCATTACAGGAGTAAGCATAAACACAGCATTGGGACGTGTAAGGTATGCCCTGATAAATCTCCGACGCATAGCTGAAGAGAAAAACATCAGCCTGGCATTGGAAACTGTTTAAGAAAATAATTAAACAAAAAAGAGAGTCCCTACAATAAATCTGTTTATGGCACGTTATAATAACAGATAACCCAAAAAACAGATGCCTATGAACAACATCTTTACCCCAAAACTTAAAAAGATAGAGCAACAGGTGAGTGCAGCAATGCGCAACGAAAAGTCCTACTCTCCCAAAGAAAGCACATTGGAATTCATCAAGGATTTTGCAAGGAACTTCCGCGTCGACAAAGAGACAGAAGTTACCATTCAAAGCTTCATACTAAACTAAAGACACTACAAACGTGTGCAGCGATCGCTGCACACGTTTTTTTTAGGACATCTATGCCATTGTCATACAAATTCACAAATTCACCCTGCAACATTCCGCCGATTTAAACAGAGAATCGGCATTAAAAGGGCGCAATGTAATACCCTCAAAACTTTGAAAGTTAGGAATAAGTTCGTAACTTTGCAAAATATACCAATCACAACCTAAAAAGAAATATTATGAGGAGGTACATATTAGGACTGATGCTATGTGCAGCAGCTACAACAGCAACCTATGCACAGACAGAAGTAAGCGCATATCAGAACGGAAATGCAGACGGCATTACCTACTACCTGCCCAACACAGTGCTTGACATCACACTCGAAGCAGTGGAGATTACACACACACCTGGCGAGTTTAGTGCATATGCCAACAATTACCTGCACATCAGCAACGTAATATCAAAACCAGAAAAATATTGGGAAATAACCTCGGTAAAAGTATCGCAGAGCGGAATACCCAACCCACAGAAGATGTACACCATCAAGCTGGCAGAAGGCAGCACTGCGTCAAACGTACAACTGAGCAAAGATGGCATACTGCAAGCTGTAAACACTGTCATCGAAGAACAGCAAGCCGAGAAAAAAGAGAAATCGGTCACAAAAAGAATCGACCCTCAAAACTATCTGACCGAGGAGATACTGCAAGCCACATCAACAGCCAAAATGGCAGAGCTCACAGCCAAAGAGATATACGAGGTGCGTGCAAGCAAACTCGCCATCACACGCGGCCAGGCAGAGAACATGCCCAAAGACGGTCTGTCGATGCAGTTGGTGCTTAAAGAGTTGAACATGCAGGAGGAAGCACTTATGAGCCTCTTCACAGGCACCAGCGACACAGTGAAATACACTTGCGACATCAGGTTGACCCCCACAATGGAGAGCGACACCACCAAGGCTATTCTTTTCCGCTTCTCACGCAAACTGGGAATACTGAAAAACGATGACCTTGCCGGTTCACCCGTATACTACGACTTCAAGAACCTTTTCAACATCCCCGCACCTGCAGAGGATGGCAAAAAGAAGAAAAAAGCAGCCAAAAAAGAGGGAATATTCGTAAACATTCCCGGCAAAGCAGAGGTAAAGGTATACACACCCACAGAAACATACTTCGCTGAGGAGCTGCCCTTTGCACAGCTCGGCACCACCGAAAGCCTTTCGAGAGAACTTTTCGACAAGAATGCAGCAACCAGGATAATCCTCGACAAAGCAACAGGTGCAGTAGTAAAAATAGAGAAATAAATAACCACTAACATAAAGAAGATAATAACATGTTTGAAAATCTTAGCGAACGCCTTGAACGTTCATTCAAAATACTTAAGGGCGAAGGCCGCATCACCGAGATAAACGTAGCAGAGACACTGAAAGATGTGCGTAAAGCCCTGCTCGATGCCGACGTAAACTACAAAGTAGCAAAGACCTTCACCGACACAGTGAAGAACAAGGCTATCGGACAGAACGTACTCACCTCCATCCAGCCCGGACAGTTGATGGTGAAGCTGGTACACGACGAGCTTACAACCCTTATGGGTGGCGAAACAGCCGAAGTAAACTACGAAGGACACCCCGGAATAATCCTGATGTCAGGTCTTCAGGGTTCGGGTAAGACAACCTTCTCGTCAAAACTGGCTCTCTACCTTAAGAAGAAGAAAAACAGAAATCCCCTGCTTGTAGCCTGCGACGTCTATCGTCCCGCAGCTATCGACCAGCTGAAAGTGCTTGGCGAGCAGATTGGAATACCCGTATACAGCGAGCCCGACTCAAAAGACCCTGTAAACATTGCGCTGAACGCCATCCAGGAGGCTAAGCAGAAGAACTACAACCTGGTAATCATCGACACCGCCGGTCGTTTGGCTATCGACGAGGCGATGATGCAGGAAATCAGCGCCATCAAGAAGGCTGTAAACCCCACAGAAACGCTCTTCGTTGTAGACTCAATGACCGGTCAGGATGCAGTGAACACCGCAAAAGAGTTTAACGACCGTCTCGACTTCACCGGAGTAATCCTTACCAAACTTGACGGTGACACACGTGGTGGTGCCGCACTCTCAATCCGCACAGTCGTAAACAAGCCCATCAAATTCATTGGTACAGGCGAGAAGATGGAAGCCATCGACCAGTTCCACCCCAACCGTATGGCCGACCGTATCTTGGGAATGGGTGACGTTGTTTCACTTGTTGAGCGCGCACAGGAGCAGTTCGACGAAGAGGAGGCAAAGAAACTCCAGCGCAAACTCGCAAAGAACCAGTTCGACTTCAACGACTTCCTTGCACAGATTGCACAGATTAAAAAGATGGGTAACATCAAGGATCTTATGGCTATGATACCCGGTGTAGGCAAGGCCATCAAGGACATGGACATCGACGACAATGCATTCAAGAGTGTCGAGGCCATCATCTACTCAATGACTCCCTACGAGCGTGCAAACCCCGACGTAATAAACGCATCGCGCCGCGCAAGAATTGCACGAGGCAGCGGTACAGACATTCAGGAGGTTAACCGTCTGATCAAGCAGTTCGAAATGATTCGCAAGACCATGAAGACAGTAGCCGGCGGCAAGCTCCCCGGAATGCCCCGTTTCAGAAAGTAACAACAAATAAAAAATAATACAACTATGAAAATACTAAACAAATTGGCAGCAGTCGTGATGGGCGCAGCAATGTTCGCATCATGCACACCCCCTGCACCCACAAGTTATACAGTTACAGGTATCCTTCCCGACTCATCGATGAATGGCAAGGAGGTTGTTCTGCGCGAGTACTACACAAGAACAGTTATCGCAACAGACACAGCCGAGAACAATAAATTCACATTCGAGGGCGTAGCCGACACTGCAAGATACTGCTACGTACAGGTAAAGGGAACAAGAACTGTTGCCGACCTTATTCTTGAGAACGGAGATATAACAATTGACTTCAACGCCGAGAGAGCACTCCCCACAGGAACCGGCTACAACGATATTTTGCGCGACATCTATGCAGTATGCGACACAATCGTCGAAGAGAACATGAAGGCTGTATCTGCCGAGTGGTTCGCAAAGCATGGCAACGACATCATCGGTATCGTACTCTACGATTCACCCCTCTTCTTCACTCTCGATGCCGATACACAGATTGCCACACTCGAGGGACTTGGCGACTTTGTAAAGAACAGGGATTTTATACAGAAAGAACTTAATCGTCTGAAAGCGCGCAAGGCAACCGAGGTTGGCCAGCCCTACACAGATTTCGAGGGCAAGGATGCAGCAGGCAACACCGTAAAATTGTCTGACTATGTAGGCAAAGGCAACTATGTGCTCGTAGACATGTGGGCAAGCTGGTGCGGTCCCTGCAAGCGCGAGATTCCCAATCTTGCCGAGGTACACAACCTTTACAAGGACAAGGGCCTTACAGTGCTTGGTATCTTCGTTTGGGACGACATCAAGAATCTTGAGCCCACACTGAAGGCCGAGAATGTAACCTGGGCACAGATTATCGATACAGAGAAGGTATCTACAAACATTTATGGTGTAAGCGGCATTCCCTCAATCATGCTCATCGGTCCCGATGGAACTATCCTTGAGCGCGACAGGGCTGTACGTGGCGAGAATATGAAGCCTACAATTGAGAAATATTTGCTTAAAAAGTAAAAATATCATTATGCAGATAATTGACGGAAAAGCTATTGCAGCTGAAATCAAAAAAGAGATTGCAGCTGAGGTAAACGAAATAGTAGCAAAGGGTGGCAAACGTCCCCATCTTGCAGCCATCCTTGTAGGTCACGATGGCGGTAGCGAAACATACGTAGCACACAAGGTACGTGCCTGCGAAGAGTGCGGATTCACATCTACACTTATCCGCTACGAGGATGACATCACCGAAGAGACACTGCTTGCAAAGGTAGAGGAGCTTAACAACGACCCCGACATTGACGGATTCATCGTGCAGCTTCCCTTGCCCAAGCACTTCAACGAGCAGAAGGTAATTGAGGCCATAGACTACCGCAAGGATGTTGACGGATTCCACCCCATCAACGCAGGACGTCTGACAATTGGCCTTCCCTGCTATCTGTCAGCAACCCCCAACGGCATACTGGAGCTTCTGCGCCGATACAACATCGACACAAAAGGCAAGAAATGCGTAGTTCTGGGACGCAGCAACATCGTGGGCAAGCCCGTAGCCAACCTTATGTTGCAGAAAGGCACACCCGGCGATGCAACTGTTACCGTATGCCACAGCCGCACAGCAAATATTGCTGAGGAGTGCCGCCAGGCAGACATCATCATTGCAGCACTGGGACAGCCCCACTTTGTAAAAGAGGAGATGGTAAAAGAGGGTGCAGTAGTAATTGACGTAGGTACAACACGTGTTCCCACCACTGAAACAAAATCGGGATTCCGTTTGATGGGTGACGTAGACTTTGCCAACGTATCTCCCAAATGTTCATACATCACTCCCGTCCCCGGCGGAGTAGGCCCTATGACCATTGTATCGCTTATGCAGAACACACTGCTTGCAGCGAAAAAAGAGATCTATAAGTAACAGACACTTTGAAACTCTCACAAATAATAATATGCGCACTACTTGTGGCAGCAACAAACGTTGCAGCGCAGGTGAGTGCGCATTTTTCACGTCTTAACATACTGTTTGCAGGCGACCTTATGCACCACGAGAGCCAACTGAAAGCTGCACGACAACCCGATGGTACATACAGTTTCTCATCCACCTATCGCCACATAAAAGAGTATGTAAGCAAGGCAGACATTGCCATAGCCAACCTCGAAACGACCATTGCAGGAAAGCCATACAGCGGCTACCCGATGTTCTGCGCACCCGACAGTTTCCTCTACGCAGTGCGCGATGCCGGATTCGACATTATGCTGCTTGCCAATAACCACTGCCTCGACAGAGGAGGTCGAGGGGTACAGCGCACACTTGCGATGCTCGACTCACTGGGGATAGAACATACAGGTGTCTACCGCGACAGCATAGACAGGGCGCAACGCCACCCATATATTCTCCAAAAAAACAACATGCGCATTGCGCTGCTCAACTACACCTACGGCACAAACGGAATACCCGTTCCACCACCCTACATTGTCGACCTGATAGACAAAGCGAGGATGGAACGCGACATTGCACACGCACGCAACCTGCGTCCCGACGCAATAATAGTCTGCATACACTGGGGCGAAGAGTTCACACATAAAACATCAAAAGAGCAGCGCGAACTGACAGATTGGCTGCTGGAGCAAGGAGTCGACCACATAATAGGCAACCATCCGCACGTGCTTCAACCGATGGAGATGCGCAGCGACAGCCTTTCGCCCAAGCGCCACGCAGTTGTATACTCACTTGGCAACCTTGTATCGGGAATGTTCGCACGTGGACGCGACGGTGGCGCGATGGTCACACTGAAGATGCAGAAATTCTGTGGCAGCACACGACTGATGCAGATGAAATATCTGCTCACATGGGTAGCGCGTCCCGGACGCGACAAGGTGAAGAATTTCGAGATTTGGCCCGTTAACAATCACCCACAGGAGATTCCCGCTGTAACAAAGGAGAAAATGACTGAATTCATTAATGATAGCCGAGAGTTGTTAAAGAACACCGGGGATTATATTAAAGAGGATATTCAGTGAATTATGGTAGCGCCACACGACTCTATCGTATAACATTACATGGATTTATTTTTTATACAGATTCTGTAGATTAAGGAATATATTTCATAATTTGACATTAGTCCTTGTATTCTACGTTAGAATATATCCTGATATTTTTTAGTTTCTTCGTTTTTGTACGCATAATAGCTTACGAGTCTATCTCTTCTTCAAGTGGAGGAGCTAAGTTGCATTTTTGTAAATGTCAAGACAATAACAGCATTGGTAACTTAAAATCCATCCGGCACCGTAAGCAGCACAGCGAGAGACCGTCTGTTTTTCGGATTAAGCGTGAAGGTTTGTGCAAACGAGCGTAACGCAAGTTTACTTGCAAGTTACAAAGCGAGTGCAGCCAAAGCTCGCCAAAGGCAATGACTGTTTGAGTGTGAGTTATACACACGCAGTGTGGATAACTGAACGAGTTTCGCAGCATCC
>CAJGDX010000069.1 GCA_904502185.1 uncultured Bacteroidaceae bacterium
AGACATCGCCGCGCTGCACGAATGCAACTTCGTTGGTCTCTTTGCTGACTGTCATTGCCGATGCACCTCCCTCGAAGTTCATGCGTGAGGTTGTGGGCTGGGGCAGGTCGGCGGTGATGGTGACGTTCACCTTCTTGGGTGAGCTGCCATCTTTAATTGTGTAGATGTCGCCGTCGAACGAGTAGCACAATGTTCCGTCGTTAGCCGATGAGAGGAAACGGACGGGGTGTTTGCTGTGCTTGGTTATCTGTTTGCTCTTTTCGGGGGCAGAGATGCTTGTGCGGTGGATGTTGAACGAACCGCTCTCCTCGCTGAGGTAGTAGAATGTGTCGCCGTCGCCACTCCATACGGGGTTTCTGTCCTCGCCGTTGAAGCTGGTTACTTTTTTGAATTTGCGTGTTCCGTCGACGTTTGTTGTCCAGATGTCGCGTGTGATTGACGAACGGTGGTGCTTGCGCCACTGGTCTTCGTAACCTTTCTTGTCGTTGTAGATAAGTTTTTTTCCGCTTTTGTCAACGCTGATGCTCTCCATGTATTCCGATGAGAAAAGCTCGGGGCGTCCGCCGTCGATGGAGATTTTATATACCTGCTTGAAACTTCCGGGGTGCTGACCGTAGTTGGCATCGGGCATTATCTGTGCAGTGTAGAGTATCTCCTTGTCGTTGATGAATGTTTCGGGGTATTCGGCTGCTGCGTGTGTTGTCAGCCGCTTGGGGGTGCCGCCGTTCTTGGAAACGATGTAGAGGTCGAAACTGCCTTCGCGGTTCGATGAGAATACAATGCTTTTGCCATCGGGCGACCAGATGGGTGATGTGTCGTAGTGGCCGAGCGATGTTATCTGTCGTGCTTCGCCACCGCCTGAAGGAACGGTGAAAATGTCGCCTTTGTAGGTGAACGCGATGGTGGAGCCATCGGGCGAAATTTTACTGTTGCGGAGCCATGAGGGTGTTTCGCCTGCAAGGGCGATACCTGTGATTGCACACAGGATGGTCAGTAGCAGTTGTTTTTTCATTGTTTGATGTTATTATGGTTTTTGTTATTTGTTGCTGTGGTATTCTATGAGGCCTTTCATGGGGCTTTCCACTATTTTGCCAATGGAGAGCGCAAGGCTTTCGGCTGCCTCTTTAATCTCCTCGTTGAACCATTTGCCTATGCTTCCCACAATGTGAATGGGCAGCCACGAACGGCGATAGGCCATGGAGTTGTTCTGAAAGAACTGCACGAAGCAATTGACCAGCATGCTGTGTATTTCGGGGTGCTTGCGGTTCTCGTGAAGGAAGGGTGTGAGGCTTGCAAGGAATCGTCCGGGCATTGGCTCGTGGTACACCTTTTCGAGAATCGTTGCAATGTTCAGGTCGTACTGTTGCAGGAATTTGTTGCATATCTCCTGTGGCAACTGACGCTTGAGACAACCATTTATCAGCAGACGTCCCAGAGTGGCGCCGCTGCCTTCGTCGCCCAGAATGAATCCCAGTGGGGGGATGTTGTCCTTAATCTCCTTGCCGTTGTAGTAGCACGAGTTTGAACCGGTGCCAAGAATACATGCAATGCCTTCGTCGTTGCCGCAAAGTGCGCGGGCTGCTGCAAGCAGGTCGCTGTTTATCTCTATTTCCGCTGTTGTGGGGAATATTGTCTCCAATGCTTTTCTGATACGGCTGTTTGCCTCGGTGTAGGCACATCCGGCACCATAGAAGTATATTTTCACAGGAGATTCTCCCGATAGCTGCGGAACGAGTTCTTCGAGTAGTATTTCTGTGATTCTTTCCGATGTCTGTTGAGTGGGGTTCAGTCCCTGTGTCTTTATTTGCAGATGCACTGCTCCCTCGTCGAGGAACACCCAATCGGTCTTTGTTGAACCGCTGTCTGAAATAAGTATCATGCTATTTGTCTTTTATTGTTTTTTACCGAATGTGGGGTCTATCTTCAGCTGTGCTGTGACTATGAATGTTGCTGCACAGCAGATTATTACCCACACAAAGAAATAGAAGTATCCGATGCTCTCCTGTATGTATCCCGAAACCATTCCCGGCAACATCATTCCCAGTGCCATGAAGGCTGTTGAGATTGCGTAGTGTGCAGTGGGGTATTCGCCCTGTGCAAAGTATATAAGATAGAGCATGTATGCTGTGAATCCGAAACCGTAACCCATTTGCTCAATGAATACGCAGATGTTGATTATGTAGAGGCTTTCGGGCTGATAGTAACTGAGGTAGACATAGACAAGGTCGGGGATGGAGATTGCCATTACCATAGGCCACAGCCATCGTTTGAGGCCGTCGCGCGAAATGCACATTCCTCCCAGAATACCTCCGGCAATGAGTCCTACAACACCAATTGTTCCGTAGGTGATGCCTATCTGCTCGGTGGACATACCCAATCCGCCATCGGCGTGACTGTCCATCAGGAATGGGGTGATGAGCTTTACCAACTGTGCTTCGGGCAGACGGAAGAGCAGCATGAATAGCAGCGCAGGAACAATGCCGGGCTTCTTGAAAAAGCTGACAATGATGTTGCCGAAACTACCCAATGCCTCTTTGATGGTTGCAACGTTGCGAGGTGTGTCGGTGGCTGGACGCGGCAGTGCAAAATGGTGATATATTCCCATTATTGTGAGTATTGCACACAGAATACCGAATGTGATGCTCCATGCAAGGGGGATGTTGTCTGTGACTATCTCCAGCTTGCCGGCAAGATAGATGAGTATGCCTTGTCCGAAAATGGTTGCTATGCGATAGAATGTGCTTCTGATGCCTGCAAAGAACGATTGTGCCTCTTCGCTCTGCCCCAGCATGTAGAATCCATCGGCTGCAATGTCGTGTGTCGCCGAACTGAATGCCATCAACCAAAAGAAGCAGAGTGTCCATTGTAGAAAGGAGTCAAGTGGTATGGTGAATGCTATTGATGCGAGCAGTGCGCCCATGATGAATTGTGTGGCTACAATCCATTTGCGTCGTGTTGAGAACATATCCACTATGGGACTCCAGAAGGGTTTGATTACCCATGGCAGGTAGAACCAGCTTGTATATATTGCAATGTCGGCATTGCTTAATCCCATTCTCTTGTATAGAATGACTGATATTGCTGTTACTGCAAAGTAGGGTAGTCCTTCGGTAAAGTAGAGCGTTGGTATCCAGCTCCATCCTTTTTTTATGCTTTTCATTGTGTTGACACTCGGTTTTGGGTTCTGTTTTGTGGCTCTTTCGTGTGGCAAGTTTCCTTGCAAGTTGCTCTGTGAATGCATTCTTCTTATAGCGCAAAGATAGTGCAAATGAGCGTAACGCAAGCTTGCTTGCAAGTTACACAGCGAATGCAGCCTATCTTCGCAGTATATCGATACTGCAAAGATAATCTATTTTTTGCAACAGCATCGGCGTTCAAAAGTTATTTTACCTCTTTTTTGCAGAGGTTTTCTTTTTTGTGTCTTCGCTTTTGTCAAAATCGATTCTGCCAATGTTTTTCATGCATTTGAGTATATCCTGTTCCCTCTTGCGCATATATTTCGACGGCTTTGCCGAATTGTAGCGTCGGGGGTTGGGCAGGGTAGCCGCTATCAGGGCGCATTGGTTGCGCGTGAGCTTGTCGGGGGTGGTGTTGAAGTGTTTCTCTGCCACTGCCTTGGCACCATATATTCCATCGCCCATTTCAATGCAGTTGAGGTAGGCCTCCATTATGCGCTTCTTGTCCCAGAAGAGTTCCATCAGCACTGTGAAGTAGGCTTCGAGCCCTTTGCGCACCCACGAACGTCCCGGCCACAGAAACAGGTTCTTGGCTGTCTGTTGGCTGATGGTGCTTGCTCCGCGGAATCGTATTCCGGCTTCAGCTTCGCGGCGTGCCTGTTCAATGGCCTTGAAGTCGAACCCGTTGTGTTCCATGAACAGATTGTCCTCGGACGATACGACGGCAAGGGCAAGGTCGGGACTGATTTTTTCTATTGGTGTCCATTCGTAATTGATGGGTGCGTCGTCGGAAAAATATCTTATCAGCATCAGTGGGGTTACCGGTACGGGTATGTAGCGGTAGAGTATGACTGTTCCCACTGAAAGCAGCAGGAGGGTTGCCAATGTGCCGAGTGTTATTTTAACGAGTTTCTTCACTGTCTGTCGTGTTATCTAAAAAACTCTGCTCAAAAAATGGGCAGAGTTTTTATGGGATTACTTGTTTTTTGATGTGTGTACCAGATAGCGGCTGACATCAAAATACATTGTGCCTGAGGTGAACTTTTTGCTGGGTGTCACTCGGATGATGTTGCACAGTGTCTTAGTATCGAGGCTGCGCGAAATGACATTCTCTATGTCCAGTATTCCGTACATCACATGCTCCTGGTCGTCGGGGTTAATCACACGGAAGGGGCTTTTGCTGCTTTTGCCGTCGCCCATGGTGGTTATCATTTCAAGTATCTTCAGATATTTGTTGACGTATGATTTTGTCTCCTTCTCAGGTTTCAGCAGTTGCTGCGACGAAAGCCATGCGTAGAACAATGCATTCAGACTGACGGGGTTGTACGAGAGTATTTTCTTGGCTGTCTCATAGATTTTCAACTGATTGTTCTCGGCAACATACTTTTTAAGTGTCTTTTCGTTGATGTCGTTTCCACCTTTGTATGTGGGCAGATAGGTCTGTCCGTAGTAGACGAGTGCAACGTCGTCGGTGCGCAACAGCGCGTCGTCGGCAAGGTATAGTTTGAGAATGTCGTTGAAGTAGGTTCTTTCGTTGTCGACAATCTCTTTAATGAGCTTGTAGTCGAATTTCTCTTGTGCCATTGCGGGGCTCAGTGCAAGCAGTATGGCTACTACTATAAGTGCTATTTTTTTCATCCTGTTTCGTTTTAAGGTATATTCGAGTTGGTATCTTACAAATTGAATTTCAGTATTACACCGTTCATGGCAGGAATGTTGACGGGGATGGTGACGTCGGGTGTCAGTCTGCATTTGATGCTCTTGCCGCTCAACAGTTCTGTTGCTTTGCAAATCTTGTTGTCGGGGTCGATCTTGTGGAATGTGAATGCCTCGGAGGGTATTCTTATCTCCTGCAGACGCGACTCCTTGCTGAAGTTGACTGCTATGAGCAACAGCTCTTTCTCGGTGCCGCGAAGGTATGTGTAGACGCTGCCGGCATCGAACTGCGAAGAGTGGGGGTTGGCATATTGAAGGTCGTAGAATGTTCCTTCGCTGATGGCCTTCTCGCTGTTGCAGAGGTTGAGCAGCTGTGCGTAGAATTTCTGCAACTCTTTCTCCTCTTTTGTCAGTTTGGCGCTGTTGTACTTGCCGTTGTTGCACCAGCGACTGAGGGTGTCTACACTCCAGTAGTCGAAGATGGTTGTGCGTCCGTCAACTCCGCTGTATCCCTCTTTGTCCATTCCCTTTTCGCCCAACTCCTGACCGGCATAGAACATGAAGGGCTGTACGCCTACTGTTGCCGATACGATGAGGGCAGGCAGTGCGTTGAAGCCGTCGCCGACGAAGAAGTCTGATGCGATGCGCTGCTCATCGTGGTTCTCGAGGAAGGTGAGCATGTGACGGCTGATGTCTGCAGTCTGCTGCAGTGTAGAGGTGATGTTGTATATGTTGCCGTGTCCCTCGATTATTGCGCGCAGTGTGTCGTAGAGTCCTACCTTGTCGTAGAGATAGTCGAATCCACCCTGATAGATGAAGCTACGGTAGAGGTGGGGCTGGTATATCTCGCCAATGAATATAATGTCGGGGTATTGGGCCTTGACCTGGGGTACTGCCCACTGCCAGAATTCCACGGGGGTGAGTTCCACCATGTCGCAGCGGAATCCGTCGACCTCCTGCGATGCCCAGTAGAGCAGTATCTTCAGCATCTTAACCCATGTGTCGGGGATGGGAGTGAAGCGGTGGAAGCCTGTGCTGTAGTCGATTCCGTAGTTGAGTTTCACGGTGTCGAACCAGTCGTTGCGGTGGGGTACACCGAAACAGTCGTTACCGGTGGCACGCAGCGGATTTTCGCTGTAAGGGGTCTCGGCTGTGCCTTTGGTGTCGATGTCGTCGCCGAATGGCTGCTCGCCAAGATAGTAGAAGTTATTGTGTCCTTTGAAGAAGAACTCCTTCTCGTCGTTTGCTCCAAAATCGAATGTGCGTTTGGGACGGTTGTCACTTTCGTAGTGACGTGCAACGTGGTTGGGGATGAAGTCCATTATCACCTTCATGCCTGCATCGTGGGTGCGGCGTACCAATGCACGGAACTCTTCGCGACGTTCGGCGATGTTCTCGGCGAGGTCGGGGTCGGTGTCGTAGTAGTCCTTGATGGCATAGGGCGAGCCGGCGATTCCCTTTATCATTGCAGGGTGGTCGGGGGTGATGCCGTATGCGCTGTAGTCGGTGCAGGTTGCATGTTCTATAACACCTGTATACCACACGTGTGTCGCACCCAGATTGCGGATGGCATTGAGTGCTTCGGTTGTTATCTTGTTGAATTTACCACAGCCGTTGGTGGTTATGTTGCCTCCGGGAACACAGTTCGGTGTTTCGTTGCCGAAGAGTCGGGGAAGCATCTGATATATGATGATTTTATTTGACATGATTTCTGAATATTATGCTTGGATTTTCTTGATAAGTCCCTGAAGTACGTTGCCGGGGCCGCACTCTGTGAATTCTGTAACTCCGTCGGCGAGCATGTTTTTAACTGATGCTGTCCACAGCACAGGCGAAGTGAGCTGCGCAATGAGGTTGGCTTTGATCTCCTCGGGGTCGGTGTGGGGCAGGGCGTCCACATTCTGATATACAGGGCAGCGTGGTGTGCTGAACTGTGTAGCGAGGATGGCTGCCTCGAGTTCCTCTTTGGCGGGCTGCATCAGGGGCGAATGGAATGCACCGCTCACGCTCAAGGGCAGAGCGCGTTTGGCTCCTGCAGCCTTCAGTGCCTCGCATGCGAGTTTAACACCCTCTTCGGTTCCCGAAATTACAATCTGTCCGGGGCAGTTGTAGTTGGCTGCAATAACAAGATTGCCGGCTTCGGTAATCTCGCTGCATATGCTCTCCACTGTCTCGTCGCTGAGTGCAAGGATGGCTGCCATTGTAGACGACTGCATTTCGCATGCCTTCTGCATTGCAAAGGCGCGTGCCGATACAAGCTTCAATCCATCCTCGAAGGTCAATGCACCTGCTGCTGTCAGTGCCGAAAGTTCGCCAAGCGAATGGCCTGCTACAACGTCGGGGGTGAACTCTTCGCCCATGGCAATGGTTGTTATCACCGAGTGCAGAAAGACTGCAGGCTGTGTCACCTTTGTCTGTTTCAACTCTTCGGCAGTGCCGTTGAACATTATGTCTGTGATGCGGAATCCCAATATCTCGTTTGCTTTTTCGAAAAGCTCTTTTGCTGTGCTGTTGTTGTCGTACAGGTCTTTACCCATACCTGTGAATTGCGCTCCCTGTCCGGGGAATACAAATGCTTTCATTTTTATTTGTTTATGGTTTTATAAATTTCGAATTTAAATTGTCTGTCGGTAGGCTGTTGTTTGATGTTCTGCCTCTCTTGTTGTTTTTCGCCAAAAAAACGAGATTAGAAACAAATTCTGTGTATCGCCTATTTCCCTACATCGTGCAAAGATAGTTATTTTTTACTATTAAACAGACTATTTAATGGATTGTTTAAATTTTATTAGAACATCGTGGGGTTGTTCTGTGCCGTTTTTATCCTGTTGTGTATGTTGTGCTTTTTGTTGATAAATTATTACAAATCTCTTTCAGCAGTGGCGAATAAATCGCTTTATTCTTCGTGCCAATTCTCTTTTTTGTCGAAACAGCGTATGGCTGTTCTCCGAAATGTGAACGGCCTGATTCCCCTCAATTATGTCAATGTATGCGTGGAATGAAGCTAAACTGCTACTTTTTGGGCGGTCTGTATGGTATTTTTTGAAACTTTTTTCTTAAATTTGCAAGTTGAGAGAATTGTAATGTTGCCATTGGTGTGCATAAATAATTGATGGCGACAATATTGTACTTTGAATGATGAAAATAACAGTTGTACAGCAAAATATAATTTTAAATGATGTAGAGGCGAATCTTAAACAAATGGAGCGTTTGTTCAAGGCCGCGCCTAAGTCCGATATTTATCTTTTTCCTGAGTTGTGTTCCACAGGGTTTACTCTTAAACCGGAATTGATGGCGGAGAAGGTGAATGGTACTACTGCACAGCGAATGTTGCAGTGGGCTGCCAAGTACGATGCTGCTTTTGCAGGCAGTGTAATGACAAGTGATGACGATGGCCGTTTCTACAATCGTATGTATTTTGCGCGTCCCGATGGTCGTCTGGACTATTACGACAAGTGCAATCTTTTTGTTTACAGTGGCGAGGATAAGGTTTATACTGCCGGCAAAGAGGCTGTTGTGTGGGAGTTCCGTGGAGCAAGAATCAGACCGGTAATTTGCTACGACATCCGTTTCCCTGTCTTTCTGTACAACCGCAACGAGTATGATATTATGCTGATATCGGCTGCATTCCCCACAAGTCGTATGCTTGCGTGGGATACTCTGATTAAGGCTCGTGCCATTGAGAATATGTGCTATGTGGCTGCGTCGAACAGAGTGGGTGTCGATGATTTTGGCGATTATTGCGGCCATAGTGTGATAATAAATCCTTATGGTCAGCTGGTGGGTAAGTGCCGCTCGGGTTGTCAGGGGACTACAACCGTTGAACTCGATTGGGAATTGCTGACCAACCTGAGAAGCCGCTTCCTGTTTTGAGAATGGTGCTGCCATTTGTAGTGGCACATATACTTCGAATAGAAAAAGTAATGTTTAATTTTAAATACATATCAAATTGAAAAAGTTATTGTTGGGAGACCAGGCTATTGCCCTGGGCGCACTTAATGCCGGTATAAGCGGTGTTTATGCTTATCCGGGTACTCCTTCGACAGAGATAACCGAGTTTATTCAGGGCTCGCCTATCACGAAGGAGAGAGGTATACATTCACGCTGGTGTACGAATGAAAAAACTGCGATGGAGGCTGCTCTTGGTGCTTCGTACGTAGGCAAACGTGCATTGGTTTGTATGAAGCATGTTGGTATGAACGTTTGTGCCGACCCGTTTGTGAACTCTGCAATGTCAGGTGTTAACGGTGGTCTTGTGGTGCTTGTTGCCGATGACCCCTCTATGCACTCGTCACAGAATGAGCAGGATTCACGTTTCTATGCCAAGTTTGCAATGGTTCCTTCGCTGGAGCCTTCGAACCAGCAGGAGGCGTATGACATGATGAAATATGCTTTTGAACTTTCGGAGCAGCAGGGATTGCCCGTGATGCTGAGAGTTACCACACGTATGGCACACTCTCGTGCAGCTGTGGAGATTGAAGATACTCCCCGTGCCGAGAATGAACTCTCTTTCCCCAAGAATCCCGGAAACTATGTGTTGCTTCCCGCGATTGCCACACGACGCAATAAGGAGGTTATCGCACAGCAGGAGGTTCTCGAGTCATTGGCTTGCGAGTCGCAGTATAACTCATTGGTTATCCCTGAGAGCGGCAAACGCTATGCCAAGGGTGTTATCACTTGCGGTATTGCATACAACTACCTGATGGAGACCTTCCCCCGTGGCGTAGATTTCCCCGTTTTGAAAATTACTCAGTATCCTATCCCCAAGAAACTGGTGAAGGAACTTGCTGCTGTCTGCGACGAGATTCTTGTACTCGAGGAGGGACAGCCTATTGTTGAAGAGATTATCGGTGGCGTTCTTGGTTCTTCAAACGTTAAGGGTCGTTTGACCGGTGACGTGAACAGAACCGGTGAGCTTACTCCCGACTCTGTTAAGGCTGCTTTCGGTCTTGCATGCAACAAGGTGTACGAAAAGAGCGAGGTTGTATTGCCCCGTCCTCCCGCATTGTGCCAGGGTTGCAGCCACAGAGATGTTTACACAGCTCTGAACGATGTTATCAAGGAGTATCCCAATGCTAAGGTGTTCAGCGACATCGGTTGCTACACTCTTGGTGCATTGCCTCCTTTCCGCACAATTTCTTCTTGCATCGACATGGGTGCTTCTATTACAATGGCTAAGGGTGCTGCCGACTCAGGTCTTTTCCCCGCTATTGCAGTAATCGGTGACTCTACATTCACTCACTCTGGTATGACAGGTCTGCTGGATGCCATCAACAGCAAAGCTTCAATCACTGTGGTCATCTCTGACAACTTGACTACTGCCATGACCGGTGGTCAGGATTCTGCCGGCACAGGCCGAATCGAGTCAATCTGTCTTGGCCTTGGTGTTGAGCCTGAGCATGTGAGAGTGATGTTGCCTATTCCCAAAAACCACGATGAGCTTTGCAGCATCATCCGTGAGGAGATTGAGTATAAGGGAGTGTCAGTGATTATTCCTCGTCGTGAGTGTATTCAGGTGATGAACCGTAAGTTAAAACAAAAAAGAGCAAATAAAGCATGAAAACCGATATAATTCTTGCCGGTGTAGGCGGTCAGGGTATTCTTTCTATTGCCACCATTATTGGTGAGGCTGTGATGAATGAGGGTCTGTATATCAAGCAGGCCGAGGTTCACGGTATGAGCCAGCGTGGCGGAAGTGTTGAGTCGAGCCTCAGAATCTCTTCTGACCCCATCTATTGTGACCTGATTGCTGAGGGTACAGCTGATGTAATAATTTCGCTTGAGCCTATGGAGGCTTTGAGATACACTCCCTATCTTTCGGAGAGTGGCTGGATTATCACCTCGTCAAACCTCTTTGCAAATGTTCCTAACTATCCCGAGGCTGAAGCTTTGAAGGCTGAACTTGCAAAGTATCCCAACGTGGTGCTTATCGACGTTGAGGGTCTTGCTGCCGAGAACAACATGAAGAAGAGTGGCAACATGATTCTTCTTGGTGCTGCTTCAAAGGCACTCGGACTGGATATTGCGCTTCTTGAAAATGCTATTGCTGCAGTGTTTGCTTCCAAGGGTAGCGAGATTGTAGATATGAACAAGAAGGCACTTGCTATTGGTGTTGAGAACAGCAAATAAAAGTTCTCTATAATAAAATTGAAAGGGCTGCGAACTTCAACGTTCGCAGCCCTTTCAATTTTATGTTGTTTTGTGGGTTTATCTGTTGCTGAGATAGGTGTGTATGTCTTTGTCGCCACGTCCCGACACTGTAAGCACTACGACATCTGTGGGCTTAAAGTTGAGCTTATTTAGCGCTGCAAGTGCGTGTGACGATTCGAGTGCGGGGATGATGCCTTCGGCACGTGTGAGCTCAAAGGCTGCCTGCAACGCTTCGTCGTCGGTGATGGCATATACTTGTGCGCGTTTCTGCTTGGCAAGGTTGGCGTGCATGGGGCCAATGCCGGGGTAGTCGAGTCCGGCGCTGATAGAGTAAGGCTCTTTAATCTCGCCATTGCTGTCCTGTATTACAAGGGTCTTGAAGCCATGGATGACACCCTCGCTGCCCACGTGTATGGTGGCTGCTGTCTGGTCGGTGTCGGCACCTTTGCCCCCTGCTTCGGCAAGGACTATCTTTGAACGCTCTTCGTCGAGGAAGTGGTAGACTGTTCCGGCTGCATTGCTGCCACCGCCGATACATGCAATGAGGTAGTCGGGGTAGTCGCGTCCCTCCTGCTCGAGAAGCTGCTGCTTAATCTCTTTGCTGATGATTGATTGCAGACGTGCTACAAGGTCGGGGTAGGGGTGAGGACCTACGGTAGAGCCAATGACGTAGAAAGTGTCTGTCGAGTTCTTGCTCCAGTCGTCGATGGCTGCGTCTACAGCCTCGGTGAGTGTCATGCTGCCTGCTGTCACTGCGCGTACTTCGGCACCGAGCATTCTCATCTTTTCTACATTTATGTGCTGACGTTCAATGTCGAGCTTGCCCATGTACACGATGCACTCCATGTTCATGAGGGCGCATACTGTGGCTGTGGCAACACCATGCTGTCCGGCTCCTGTCTCTGCAATGATGCGCTTTTTGCCCATGCGCTTGGCGAGAAGTATCTGACCTA
>CAJGDX010000070.1 GCA_904502185.1 uncultured Bacteroidaceae bacterium
AAATACAGCTATTTGTCTGATTGGGCTTTTATTTATCAATCCATCTTTAGCTGAACCACCCTTTTAACTAGTGTGTATCAACTATTTTGGTAGGTGCCTGTTCGTCGTTGCGACGTTCAGTCTGATAGGCAAGCGAGGCTGCAAGACGCAGGAAAGCCTGTCCGTCGGGTGTTTCGGGATGCAGCGCAATAGGTTCGCCGCTGTCGCCACATTCGCATATTGCCTGCACCAGAGGTATCTGTCCCAGAACGGGAACACCATACTGCTCGGCAACCTTTACGCCACCCTCGCGTCCGAAAATGTAATATTTGTTCTCGGGAAGTTCAGCGGGAGTGAACCATGCCATATTCTCGATAAGGCCAAGTATAGGAACGTTCACCTTGTCGTTCATGAACATGTTCATTCCTTTTATTGCTGCTGCCAATGAAACTGCCTGAGGAGTGGTGACTACCACTGCACCGGTGAGGGCAAGGCTCTGCACGATTGTCAGGTGGATGTCGCTGGTGCCGGGAGGCAGGTCGATGAGGAAGTAGTCGAGATCGCCCCAATCGGCATCTGCAATAAGTTGCTTCAATGCGTTGCTTGCCATTCCTCCGCGCCACAACACAGCCTGCTCGGGGTCGACAAAGAAGCCGATAGAGAGAAGCTTTACTCCATATTTTTCAATGGGGACGATAAGGTCGCGACCATCCTTGAATTCGCTGTAAGGACGTGCATCCTCCACCTTGAACATCTTGGGTATAGAAGGACCGAAAATATCTGCATCGAGAAGTCCAACTTTGTAGCCCAGACGCGCAAGGGCTATGGCAAGGTTTGACGAAACGGTGGATTTTCCTACACCACCCTTGCCCGAAGATATTGCAATAACGTTCTTCACCTGAGGAAGGAATTTGCCTACCTCGGGACGTGCCTGCTGACGGCTGACAACACTGATGTTTCCGACAATCTCAACCTCGGGGCCGACGTATGTCAGAATAGCAGTTTCGGCTGACTTTACCACTGAACGGATAAAGGGGTCGGTGGGTTTTTCGAATATCAGTGAGAAGGTCACTTTGTTACCGTCGAGGCGGATGTTGTCGTCAACCATGTCAGCCTCGACAAGATTCTTGCCGTTGCCGGGGTAACGCACCTTCTCAAGTGCGTCGAGTATCAATTTGGGGTATAATGCCATTGTTCTTTTCCTTTATACTAAATTTCGTAATCTACCGATGAGCGCACCTCGCGCACCTGCTTACAATAGGCTGCAACCTCGAGGTGTGCCGGATGTTTCTGATAGCGCTGCATTGCATCGAAGTCGTCAAATGTAGACACCAGCACTGCGTCGTATGCAGCTTCACCGGGATTGATATTGACGCCTACCTCAAGCGAACGGATTTCGGGGACAACACCCACAAGTGCTTCGAGGTGCTCCTTCATCCACTGCGCATGCTCAGTGCGGCTTTTACCTTCGGCGCCCTCTTTGAAGCGCCACATTACTATGTGTTTAAGCATTCTTATTTACTTGTTTGAAGCCCGCTGCGCTTGCTGCGATTGTAACTGCGATAGCTGTCGAGTTCAATCTCTACATCAGGCTCGACAAGCGCACCCTCGGCAGGCAGACTGAAAGATATGTATTTTATATTTATTCCACGAGACAACCATTGCTGTTCGTAGTAGGTCTTTATGTCAAGCGGCTCCTCGGCCTCGCCATTGGCGTAAATATCCTCGTTGCATGAGATTACAGGCAGGTTGTTCACCTCTGTCACATAACGTGTGTATGTGAACATGAAGTTGCTGTCGCTCTTCAGATGGACAATGCCATCGGGTGCCAATATGTTGCGGTAGCGCTGCAAGAAGAGTGTTGAAGTGAGACGTTTGGTATATTTTTTCATCTGCGGGTCGGGGAAGGTGAGCCATATTTCGCTGACCTCGCCCGCTGCAAAGAAGTGGTCGATTATCTCGATGTTGGTACGCAGGAAGCCAACATTCTTAAGTCCCTCGCGCAACGCCTCGGTAGCACCGGTCCACATACGTGCGCCCTTGATGTCTACTCCAATGAAGTTCTTGTCGGGGTAGCGACGTGCAAGACCTACGGTATATTCACCGCGTCCACAGCCAAGCTCGATGACAATGGGGTTGTCGTTGCCGAAGAACTCCTTGCCCCACTTGCCAAGCATAGGAAAGGGGCTTGCATCGGCTATAGAGAAGTGGTGTTCCACCACATTGGGATATTCGCGCATGTCGGCGAATTTCTGTAATTTACCTTTACCCATTATGCTGTTATTCGTTTTTCGTATTCCTCTTTTACAAATTCATAGAAATGCACATTTGTAGCAGTCATGTATGGAACCACCCATAAATTGAGAATGCCACAAGTAAACACACACAACAAAATCCATCCAATAAATGACAACTGCAACAGGAAGTATCGCATCTTGTATCCCTCCATCATTGCCATGCTGCGTTCGATGGCCTCATTGTAAGCGAGTTCGGGATTATCCTTAAGTATGAAACTTGTTTGCGAGTATGATATGCTCTTTATTATTCCCGGTACAATAAGCAACAAGCTCCACAGGAATGTATAAACACTCACCAGCAGCAATGTACCCATCACACGAGCAAAGTCCTTGTATCCATCAATAAGACTCTCTATATTGTAGCCCGATGCTGTACGCTTATCGTTAAGAAATGCGACACAGAAAGAGTATTGCACCGGAAACAACAATATACCGTGTAATGCCGAAAAGAGCGAAGAGACGAAGATGGATATCACCATATACACCAGCGTAAATAACACCGGACTTTCCCAACGACCTCGAAGTTGCTCCCAGCCAAGAGTACGGAAATATTGCGAATTTCTATTCATCATCAATGCTGTTAGATGTCAAGCACTGTTACCCAACCATGTGTATCAGGTTCGTCGCCATACTGGATGGCACGCAGTTTGTTGTAAAGTGTTGTACAGACAGGGCCGGGCTTGCCATCCTTGGCAATTACGTATGACACACCCTTCTCGAGGTCGTCGATGCGCTCGATGGGCGAGATTACTGCTGCTGTACCGCATGCACCTGCCTCTTCGAATGTAGCAAGTTCCTCCTCGGGAATTGCACGCTGCTCGACAGTCATTCCCAGGTCGGTTGCAAGCTGCATCAGACTGCGGTTGGTGATAGAGGGCAGAATAGATGTTGACTTGGGTGTAACATAGGTGTTATCTTTAATACCGAAGAAGTTGGCTGCGCCGCACTCGTCGATATATTTCTTCTCCTTGGCATCGAGATAGAATTCGCAAGAGTAGCCCTTCTCGTGAGCCATCTGATTAGCCTTAAGGCTGGCTGCATAGTTGCCACCCACCTTGTAACGTCCTGTACCGAGAGGTGCAGAGCGGTCGAACTCGCGGATGATAACATAGGGATTGGTTGCAAAACCACCCTTGAAGTAGGGACCAACGGGAGTTACGAATATAACAAAGAGGTATTCGTCGGTGGGATGTACACCAACCTGTGCGCCTACGCCAATGAGCAAGGGGCGGATGTAAAGCGACGCTCCACTCTCGTAGGGAGGTATAAAGTCGCTGTTAAGCGCAACTACTTTTGTAACCATCTCACGGAAAAGTTCTGTGCTTACCTGGGGCATAAGAATGCCATCGCAGGTGCTCTGCAAACGCTCAGCATTAGCCTCGAGACGGAAGATGCGCACCTTGCCATCCTTGCCACGGAATGCCTTCAAGCCCTCGAAAGCCTCCTGTCCGTAGTGAAGACAGGTCGCTGCCATATGTATATTAAGCGATTCCTCGCTGCTAACCTCTATTTCTCCCCATTTTCCGTCGCGGTAACGACAACGAACATTGTAGTCGGTTTTCATATAACCGAAGCCCAAATTGGACCAATCAATATTTTTCATATCTTATCTATTATTTAATTCCGTAATTAAGTTTGTCAAGCGCTGAGAATTTGAATGCGCCCGACTTGCAAATTTACATATAATTAATAAGAAGCTGTTTAATTTTTTACTTTTTCTTGAACCTAATCGGTTAGTTTTTATAACAGCAGCGAAGAAAGAGTAGAAATAGCGCTATATATTTCTATTCAAACAAAGTATACACATCACACTATTGCATAAAAAAGCAGGTGGCGTGTCATTTCTGACACACCACCCTCTTCTATCATATACCCCTTCTGCTACGCCGGGGTTATTCGCATTTGGCTTATTCTGCAGCTGCCTCCTCGGCAGGTGCTTCAGTTGCAACGGGAGCTGTAGCCTTCTTACCAGAACGACGTGTACGTGCCTTCTTAGCAGCGGGCTTAGCCATATTCTCGTTGAAATCAACCAACTCGATGAAACACATCTCAGCTGCGTCACCAAGACGAGTGCCAAGCTTGATTATGCGTGTGTAACCACCGGGACGCTCAGCAACCTTAACAGAGATCTCTTTGAAGAGCTCGATGATAGCCTCCTTGTTCTGCAAGTAGCTGAATACTACACGACGCGAATTGGTTGTGTCTTCTTTTGATTTTGTGATCAAAGGCTCAACAAACTTCTTGAGTTCCTTTGCCTTTGCAAGAGTCGTAGTGATTCTTTTGTGCATGATCAACGAAATAGCCATGTTGGCCAACATAGCCTTACGATGAGATGCAGTACGACCCAAATGGTTAAAAGATTTTTTATGTCTCATAATTATTCTTTATCTAATTTGTATTTTGAAATATCTGTTCCAAACGAAAGATTCAGACTCTCGAGCAAATCATCAAGCTCAGTGAGCGATTTCTTACCGAAGTTACGGAACTTAAGAAGGTCTGTCTTGTTGTACTGTACGAGCTGACCGAGTGTTTCAACATCAGCAGCCTTAAGACAGTTGAGTGCTCTAACAGAGAGGTTCAAGTCAACCAGCTTGCTCTTGAGCAACTGACGCATGTGCAGTACCTCTTCGTCGAACTCTTCGTTACCGTCCATGTCGCTTGTCTCAATGGTGATCTTCTCATCAGAGAACAACATGAAGTGGTAAATCAAGATTTTAGCAGCCTCTTTAAGTGCCTCTTTCGGGTGTATGGAACCATCTGTTGTAACCTCAAGTACCAAACGGTCGTAGTCAGTTTTCTGCTCAACGCGGTAGGGCTCTACCTGATACATGACGTTACGAATAGGAGTGTAGATAGAGTCGATTGGAATCATTGTGGGGTCTGTGCAATATTCTCTGTTCTCGTCAGCGGGAATATAACCACGACCTTTATTTATGCTGATTTCAATCTGCATTTTAGCCGATGAATCGAGATGGCAAATGACTAACTCCGGGTTTAACACTTCAAATCCGGTTAAATACTTACTGATGTCTCCAGCTTTAAATTCTTCAGTATTTTCTACATTGATTGAGACTTTCTCTGTTTCGAACTCCTCAACCACTCTTTTGAATCTAACCTTCTTCAGATTCAAAATAATGTTGGTCACATCTTCTTTAACACCGGGAACTGTTGCAAACTCATGCTCAACACCTGCAATGCGGATGTAGTTGATTGCAAAACCCTCGAGTGAAGAGAGAAGGATACGGCGCAGGGCATTACCAACTGTTGTGCCAAAGCCCGGCTCCAAAGGACGAAACTCGAATTTTCCGAAGAAATCGTTCGCCTCCAACATTATTACCTTATCAGGTTTTTGAAATGTTAATATCGCCATTATTAATTATTATTTGCTATACAACTCAACGATTAACTGCTCCTTGATGTTCTCAGGGATCTCTGCACGCTCGGGAACGTTAAGGTATTTACCCTCCATTGCAGACTCGTTCCACTCCAACCAAGAGTACTTGCTGTGGTTGAAACCAGCCAATGAATTCTGGATAACCTCGAGAGACTTAGAACGCTCACGAACACCGATTACCTGACCGGGTTTAACAAAGCAAGAAGGAATGTTGTTTACCTTGCCGTCGAGTACAATGTGGCAGTGGCTAACCAACTGACGTGCAGCAGCACGAGTGGGAGCAATACCAAGACGGTATACAAGGTTGTCGAGGCGTGACTCGAGGTTCTGCAAAAGAACCTCACCGGTGATACCGGGAGCAGAATCCGCTTTCTTGAATGTGTTACGGAACTGTTTCTCGAGAACACCGTATGTGTATTTTGCTTTCTGCTTCTCGGCCAACATTATTCCGTACTCCGAAGTTTTGCGACGACGGTTGTTACCGTGCATACCGGGAGCATAATTTTTCTTTGAAAGCACTTTGTCCGGGCCGAAGATGGGCTCACCGAAACGACGTGCAATCTTACTTTTAGGTCCTATATATCTAGCCATTTCTAAATTCTTAAATTAAAGTTATACTCTTCTTCTCTTCGGAGGACGGCAACCGTTGTGGGGCAGCGGTGTTACGTCTACGATCTCTGTAACCTCGATACCTGCACCGTGTACTGTACGGATAGCAGACTCACGACCGTTACCGGGACCCTTAACATACGCTTTCACTTTACGCAGACCAAGGTCGAATGCGATTTTTGAGCAAGCTTCAGCGGCCATCTGGGCTGCATAAGGAGTATTCTTCTTAGAACCTCTGAAACCCATTTTACCGGCAGAAGACCATGAGATAACCTGTCCCTCGTCATTTGTAAGGCTGACGATGATGTTGTTGAATGACGAGTGAACGTGAAGTTGTCCGTTGGCACCAACTTTCACATTTCTCTTTTTTGTTGCAACTGTTTTCTTTGCCATATTACTTACTTAATTATTTCGTAGCTTTTTTCTTGTTAGCAACCGTTTTCTTACGTCCCTTACGTGTACGGGCGTTGTTCTTGGTGCTCTGACCGCGAACGGGCAAACCGATACGGTGACGGATTCCACGATAGCAACCAATATCCATCAGTCGTTTGATGTTCAACTGAATCTCTGAACGGAGGTCACCCTCTACTTTGTACTCGGCACCAATAACTTCACGTACCTTAGCAGCCATGTCGTCTGTCCAGTCCTGAACTTTGATGTCCTTGTCTACTCCCGCCTTAGCGAGGATTTTGGTAGCACTGCTGCGTCCGATACCATAAATGTATGTCAACGCAATCTCACCTCTTTTGTTCTGAGGGATGTCTACACCTACTATTCTTATAGCCATATACGAATATATATTATTTAATTATCACAATAAATTAACCCTGACGCAACTTGAACTTGGGGTTCTTTTTGTTAATCAAATACAAACGTCCGTTACGACGAACGATTTTGCAATCAGGGGTGCGTTTCTTGATAGATGCTTTTACTTTCATAATATTTATTTTTTATTTATATCGGAATACGATTCTGCCTTTGGTCAAATCATAAGGAGACATTTCAATGCGCACCTTGTCGCCGGGGAGAATTTTAATATAGTGCATTCTCATTTTTCCCGAAATGTGAGCAATTACCTCATGTCCGTTCTGCAATTCTACGCGGAACATGGCATTCGATAATGCCTCTACGATTGTACCATCTTGTTCAATAGCATTCTGTTTAGCCATACTAATAACCTTTACTTCTTAAAACTTCTTCAACAAACTCAAAAGAGGATAAAATGTCTGCGCCGTGTCTGCCGACTGCCACAGTGTGTTCAAAGTGAGCGGCATTTTTGCGATCGCGCGTCTTTACCGTCCATCCGTCGCGTTCCATGAATATCTGGCGTTTGCCAAGGGTGATCATCGGCTCGATGGCGAGGCACATTCCCTCGCGCAACTGCAGTCCGTTGCCCTTTCTGCCATAGTTCGGAACCTCGGGAGCCTCGTGCATGTCGCGGCCGATACCATGACCTACAAACTCGCGCACAACACCGAATCCGTTAGATTCACAATGTGTCTGGACTGCGCTTCCGATGTCTCCCAGACGTTTGCCGTGAACGGCCTGTTCAATTCCTAAATAGAGCGACTCTTTTGTTACCTGCAAGAGCTTCTTTGTCTCTTCGTCTACCTCGCCCACACAGAACGTGTAGCACGAATCGCCGCAAAAGCCGTTTAATAAGGTACCACAATCTACCGAGATTATGTCTCCCTCTTTCAAGGGAACATCGTTTGGTATTCCGTGAACAACCACCTCGTTTACCGAGGCACATATTGATCCGGGAAAAGGTTTTCCTTCGTAGTTGGGGTATCCCTTGAACGTCGGAATCGCGCCATTGTCGCGAATAAACTCCTCGGCAACCTTGTCGAGCTGACGGGTGGTAACACCCGGCTCTATTATTTTAGCTACTTCGGCAAGCGCTCTGCCTACTAGCAGATTACTCTGCCGAAGTAGTTCTATTTCGTCTGCTGTTTTAAGAAATATCATTCTTAATTTAGATTAACCCATACGACCTTTAATATGGCCTGATTTCAAAAGACCATCGTAATGTCTCATCAACAAGTAGCTTTCGATCTGCTGAAGTGTGTCAAGAACAACACCAACAAGAATCAAAATTGAAGTACCACCAAAGAATTGAGCAAACTCTTGCTGCACGCCGAACACACCTGCGAATGAGGGGATAATGGCGATTAAAGCGAGGAAGAGTGAGCCGGGCAGTGTTATGCGCGACATAACCGTATCGATATATTCTGCTGTGGGCTTGCCGGGTTTGATTCCGGGGATAAAGCCGTTATTGCGTTTCATATCCTCAGCCATCTGAACGGGGTTGATGGTGATAGCTGTGTAGAAATATGTAAACACGATAATAAGCAAAGCGAATATAAGATTATATACCCACGATGTGTGGTCCAACATCAATCTCATGAAAGTGGGGATGTCTGCCTCGGTGTACAAACCTGTGAACACGAGAGGAATGAACATGATTGCCTGTGCAAAGATAATGGGCATTACGTTTGCGGCATTCACCTTCAAGGGAAGATACTGACGAGCACCACTGAATGTTGCGCCGTTAGCAGTCTGCTTTGCATACTGCACGGGAACTTTGCGAGTACCTTGCAACAATGCGATTGCACCACATATAACCAGAAGTAAAAATACAATCTCAAGAAGGAACATGATTACACCACCACCTGTAGCTGCTGTCATGCGAGAAACGAACTCCTGCATGAAGGCCTGAGGCAAGCGTGCGATAATACCGATCATGATAATCAATGATACACCATTACCTACGCCCTTATCTGTGATGCGCTCACCCAACCAGAGAACGAACATACTACCTGCTGCGAGAATGATTGTGGATGACACCATGAAGAGTGTCAAGTTCACAGACTCATTGAACGCGCCTGCAGCTGTGTAGCGCAAGTTAGCCAAGTAAGAGGGAGCCTGAACCAACAGAATCAACACTGTCAAATAACGTGTGTACTGGTTGATCTTACGACGACCGCTCTCGCCCTCGCGCTGCATCTTCTGGAAATAGGGAACCGCCATCGCCAACAACTGCAATACGATAGATGCCGTGATGTAGGGCATGATACCGAGTGCAAAGATTGAAGCGTTAGAGAATGCACCACCCGAGAACATGTCAAGCAACGACATCAAGCCGCCACTTGTCTGTTCCTGGAGCTGTGAGAGCTTGCTGGGATCAATACCGGGCAACACCACAAATGAACCGAAACGGTAAATTGCGACGATAGCGATAGTGATACCCAAGCGCATTCTCAGGTCCTCAATTTTCCAGATGTTTTTTAATGTCTGGATAAATTTAAGGTTAGATAACTTATTAGCCATTTTTTAGAGCTTTACTACTGTTCCACCAACTGCCTCAATAGCCTCGATAGCTTTTTGAGAGAAAGCGTGAGCCTCAACTGTCAATTTAGCGCTGAGTGTTCCGTTTGCAAGAACCTTAACAAGCTGGTTTGCAGAAACGAAACCTGCTGCGATCAACTCTGCGATGTTGATTGTCTCCAATGACTTCTTCTCGGCAAGTGCCTGAAGTGTAGACAAATTGATAGCCTTGTACTCTACACGGTTTACATTCTTGAAACCGAACTTGGGAACGCGACGCTGCAAAGGCATCTGACCTCCCTCGAAACCGATCTTCTTCTTGTAACCCGAACGCGACTTGGCACCCTTGTGACCACGTGTAGAAGTACCACCTCTACCCGAGCCTGTTCCGCGACCAATTCTTTTGCGAGCTTTTACTGAGCCTTCGGCGGGCTTCAGATTATTTAATTTCATAGCCAAATCTTTTTTAAATTAATTACTCTTCAACAATGGCAACCAAATGCTGAACTTTCTTAATCATACCACGAACAGAGGGATTATCTTCACATTCAACCACCTTGTTCATTTTTGTAAGACCCAGAGCATCGAGTGTGAGTTTCTGTGTCTTGGGAGCGCCGATGCGGCTTCTCACCTGTTTTACTTTGATAGTAGCCATAATGTTTCTCCTTATCCGTTAAATACTTTACTCAAACTTACACCTCTGTTCTGAGCAACTGTGCGAGCGTCACGCATCATGCTGAGTGCCTCGATTGTTGCCTTAACAAGGTTATGAGGGTTTGAAGAACCCTTAGATTTAGCCAATACGTCAGTGATACCAACGCTCTCGAGTACGGCACGCATAGCACCACCGGCTACTACTCCTGTACCGTGAGAAGCGGGTTTGATAAACACTTCAGAACCGCCGAAACGTGCAATCTGCTCGTGAGGAACAGTTCCCTTAAGTACGGGAACACGAACCAAATTCTTCTTAGCAGCCTCAACGCCCTTTGCGATAGCAGCGGTTACTTCGCTGGCCTTACCAAGACCGTAACCAATGATACCATCCTCGTTTCCAACAACGACAATTGCAGAGAAACTAAATGTGCGACCACCCTTTGTAACCTTGGTTACACGGTTGATTGCAACCAATCTGTCTTTTAATTCAACGTCGTTTGCGACTTTTACTCTATTATTAACTGCCATATTCATTAGAATTTAAGCCCACCATTACGTGCAGCATCAGCAACTTCTTTAACTCTCCCGTGGTAGAGATATCCGTTACGGTCAAAAACAACAGTTGTAATACCTGCTTCTTTTGCCTTCTGTGCAATCATCTCACCTACTTTCGCAGCCTGCTCTTTCTTAGGCATTGCCTCAAGACCAAGTGATGAAGCCGATGCCAATGTACAACCTGTAAGGTCGTTGATAATCTGAACATAGATCTGTTTGTTGCTGCGGAAAACGCTCATACGGGGACGCTCGGCAACACCAGTTACCTTATTGCGTACTCTATATTTAATCTTGGTACGTCTTTCTATTTTTGTAGTCATATGCTTACGTATTTAATTATTTAGCACCTGCCGACTTACCAGACTTGCGACGAATAACCTCGCCAACAAATTTGACACCTTTACCCTTGTAAGGCTCGGGCTTGCGGAATGAACGAATCTTAGCGCAAACCAAGCCAAGCAACTCCTTGTTGCATGACTCCAAGGTGATAAGCGGGTTCTTGTTTCTCTCTGATTTTGTTGTTACCTTAATCTCAGCAGGGAACTGCATGTAGATGGGGTGAGTGTAACCAAGCAACAACTCGATTGCGTTGTTGGGTTTGTCATTCACACGGTAACCTACACCTACGAGCTCAAGTTCTTTGGTGAAACCGGTTGAAACACCGATAACCATGTTGTTTACAAGAGCGCGGTAGAGACCATGGTAAGCATGCTCCTGCTTTGAAACCTCAGCAACAGTCTTGCCACCTGCAAAAACAAATGAGATAACACCGTTCTCAATAACTACTTCAATAGAAGGATCAACTTTCTGTGAACGCTCACCTTTGGGACCTTTGACAGTAACTACGTTCTCTTCGCTAACTGTAACAGTCACCTTTTCGGGGATACTGATAGGTAATTTACCAATTCTAGACATTGTTCAATTCCTCCCTAAATTAGTAGACGTAGCAGAGAACCTCACCACCGATCTTCTCAACAGCGGCCTCTTTGTCTGTCATTACACCTTTGGATGTCGACAAAATAGCGATACCCAGTCCA
>CAJGDX010000071.1 GCA_904502185.1 uncultured Bacteroidaceae bacterium
CAAATTGCGATCTGAGCTGCGTCAGAGAGCAACATACATACGATTGTACCCTTCTCAGCTGCCTCTTCGATAGAGAAAAGTGTTTCACCGGGAACCCAACCGTCGCTAACTGCTTTGTCGTATGTTTTTCCTTCGCGCTGACCAACGATTACGTTGAAGCCGTTGTCGCGGAGGTTGCATGCCTGACCGGGACCCTGTACACCGTAACCGAGTACTGCGATTGTTTCGTTTTTCAATACCTCACGAGCTTTCTCAAGTGAAAACTCTTTTGAAGTCATCACATTTTCGATGACTCCGCCAAAATTCAATTCTGCCATAATCTTTTTCTTATGTTTTGTTAAAAGTTTTTATTTGTTATCTCTCGACACCTTTGCGTTTGGCATCTTCGTTGAAGAGCTGTTCGCTCAGGTCTTCGTTGTAGTCTCTTGTAATTGCTACACGACCGGATTTTACATACTGCAACAGGCACTGCTCGGCTACAAATTCCTTGTAGAGCGATACAATGTCTTCGGTCTTTCCGGTTTTTTCGACAAGCACGTACGATGAGTTTATCTCGATAACGCGTGCGTCGTTGTGACGGATGATTTTAGAAACTTGCTTGTTGTTAAGCATTTTGGGGGTAGAAATCTTGTAGAGTGCTACCTCCTGCATAAATATCTCTTTGTCGGTGTAGTAGTCTGCTTTTACAACGTCAATTCTCTTTTCGATGCGTTTCGCTACCTTTTTAATTGTCTCTTCGTCTGACCAAAGAGTGATGGTGTAGCGGTGTACGTTTTCGATTGACGATGATGAAACGTTGAGTGTCTCAATGTTCATCTGACGACGTGTAAATTCTGAGGTAACCTGATTCAAGAGACCTGCAATATTCTCGGAATATACTATTAATGTAAATAATTTTTTCTCCATAGTAGTCTTTCTTAAATACAGATTATTTATTATCCAAATACCATTTCGTTTACTGATGCTCCGGGAGGTGTCATGGGCATGATGTTCTCCTCTTCCATGACTGCTACGTGCAACAGGAATGCTCCCTCTGTTTCGAGCATTTCCTTAATTGCGTCGTCAAGCTCGGCTCTGTCGCAAACAGTACGCGAAGGTATGTTGTATGCTTCGGCTATCTTGTTGTAGTCGGGGTTGAGCATGGGAGTCCATGAGTAACGTTTGCCGAAGAACATCTCCTGCCACTGGCGTACGTTGCCAAGGTAGTTGTTGTTCAGAAGTATCATCTTTACAGGTGCGCCCTGTTCCATGATTGTTCCAAACTCCTGGATGTTCATCTGGAATCCACCGTCACCGCTGAACACACATACGGTTCTGTCGGGTGCACCAAAGGTTGCGCCGATGGCTGCGGGAAGACCGAAGCCCATAGTTCCCAGTCCGCCTGATGTGAGTACACTGTGGGGCTTGGTGAACTTGAAGTAGCGGCATGACATCATCTGGTTCTGACCTACGTCGGTAACAAGTATTGCGCTGTTGCCGGTAGCTTCGCTGACGCGACGGGCAACTTCGCCCATTCTGATGGGGCCGCCATCGGGCTGAAGTGCTGGACGTATTGCTTTTTCCTCTTCGATGGCTGCGTAGTCGGCAAAACTATCTATCCACTCCTTGTGCTCGCTCTTTTCGAGAAGAGCTGTGATGAGGGGGAGTGTCTCCTTGCAGTCGCCTATTACAGGAATATCTGCGTGTACGTTCTTGTTTATCTCCGATGGGTCTATGTCAAGGTGTATGACCTTTGCCTGTTTTGCATATGTAGATATAAGGCCTGTTACGCGGTCGCTGAATCTCATACCCACTGCTATCAGTACGTCGCAGTTGTTGGTATTGACGTTGGGGCCGAGGTTTCCGTGCATTCCCAACATTCCCATGTTAAGGGGGTGGTCGCTTGCGAGGGCTGAAAGACCGAGCAGTGTTCTGCCTACGGGGAGGTTTGCCTTTTCGATGAATTCTTTCAACTCTTCATGTGCATTGGCAAGCTCTACTCCCTGACCTACAAGCACCAAAGGACGTGCCGAACGGTTGATGAGTTCTGCAGCCGCTGCAATTGCTTTTTCGTCGGGTTTGGGGTAGGGCACGTAGCTTCTGATGAAGTCAACCTTTGTGGGTTCGTATGCAACTTGTGAGGTCTGTGCATTTTTTGTGAAGTCGAGGACTACGGGTCCGGGACGTCCGCTGCGTGCTATGTAGAAAGCGCGCGATACTGCCCAGGCAACATCCTCTGCTCTTCTTATCTGGTAGCTCCATTTTGCAATGGGCTGTGTGACACCTACGAGGTCTACTTCCTGGAAGAAGTCTGTACCGAGTACTGATGACATTACCTGTCCGGCTATAAGAACTACGGGGGTACTGTCAAGCATTGCATCAGCAATTCCGGTAAGCGTATTTGTTGCTCCGGGACCGCTTGTTACTATACAAACGCCCACTTTGCCCGATGAACGTGCATAACCTTGTGCTGCGTGTAGTGCGCCTTGCTCGTGACGTACAAGAATCTGTTTGAAATCCTCCTGATGGTCGTACAGCGCATCAAACACCGGCATAATTGAACCGCCGGGATAGCCAAAGATGGTGTCTACCTGCTCGTTCTGCAAAGAACGCATCAGGGCTTCCGCACCTCTAATAATCTCTTTTTCCATGGTTTTCCGGTTTTTCGTTTGTTAATCTATTATTCTTACACCGCCTTTATCTGCTGAGCTTACCATGTTAGCGTATGCTTTGAGGCTTTTGGGAATTACTCTGTCACGTGTCAATGGGAACATTTCACGCGCGGCAAGCTCCTCGTCGCTCAGTTTTACATTTATTGTGCGGTTGGGTATATCTATTTCTATAATGTCGCCGTCGCGCAGTTTGCCTACGTTGCCGCCTGCTGCTGCCTCGGGTGATATGTGACCTATACTGAGGCCCGATGTTCCGCCGCTGAAGCGTCCATCGGTGATGAGGGCACACTCTTTGCCCAGATGACGTGACTTGATGTACGAGGTGGGGTAGAGCATCTCCTGCATGCCGGGGCCGCCTTTGGGGCCTTCGTAGATGATGACTACCACGTCGCCAGCCTGTACTTTGCCGCCAAGGATACCCTCGACTGCTGCATCCTGCGAGTCGAACACTTTTGCTGTGCCGCTGAACTTCCAGATGCTTTCGTCAACACCTGCCGTTTTTACTACGCATCCGTCCTGTGCGATGTTGCCAAAGAGGATGGCAAGACCGCCGTCCTTTGAGTAGGCATGTTCAAGGTCGCGGATACAGCCGTTGGCGCGGTCGGTGTCGAGTGACTCCCACATTGCGCTCTGTGAACCCAATACGTTGCTGAATACGTTGGCGGGCGCTGTGCCGTAGATGCGTGCTGCCTCGGGGTCTATGTTGTCGCTGAGTATGCTGTATTTTGCTATGTCTTCGCCGAGTGTTGCACCGTCGACGCGCTTAACATCGGTGTAGAGAAGACCGCCTTTGGCAAGTTCGCCAAGGATTCCCAGAATACCGCCTGCGCGTCCACAATCCTCAACACTATATTTTGCAGTGTTGGGTGCTAGCTTGCACAAGCAGGGTACGGCGCGGCTCAGTTTGTCTATGTCTTCCATCTTGAAGTCTACGCCTGCCTCCTGTGCTACTGCCAACAAGTGGAGAATTGTGTTTGTTGAACCTCCCATGGCGATGTCCAGTGTCATTGCGTTGAGGAATGCTTCGCGTGTTGCAATGCTTTTGGGCAGTACGCTTTCGTCGCCCTGCTCATAGTATTTGTAGGCATTTTCGACAACGAGTTTGGCTGCGTCTTTCATCAACTGCTGACGGTTGGTGTGTGTGGCAAGTATGGTGCCATTGCCGGGAAGCGAAAGACCGATGGCTTCGGTGAGCGCGTTCATTGAGTTTGCTGTGAACATTCCCGAACAGCAACCGCAACCGGGGCATGCGCGTTTCTCAACCTCGGCAAGCTCTTCGTCAGATACAGAGGTGTCTGCGCCTTTGACCATTGCAGATATAAGGTCGAGCGTCTCTCCTTTGTATTTTCCTGCCTCCATGGGGCCGCCTGATACAAAAACTGTGGGGATGTTCAGACGCATCGATGCCATGAGCATACCCGGAGTGATTTTGTCGCAGTTGGAGATACATACGAGCGCGTCTACCTTGTGGGCGTTGCACATGTACTCAACGCTGTCGGCAATGATGTCACGCGAGGGAAGTGAGTATAACATTCCGTCGGGTCCCATTGCAATTCCGTCGTCAATGGCTATGGTGTTGAATTCGGCAGCATAGCAACCGAGCTTCTCAATCTCCTTTTTTATGAGTTGTCCTGCTTCGTGCAGGTGTGTATGTCCGGGGACAAGCTGGGTGAAAGAGTTGGCTATGGCGATGATGGGCTTGCCGAACATCTCGTGCTTCATGCCGTTGGCTACCCACAATGCTCTTGCGCCTGCCATTCTTCTACCTTCGGTACATTGTGTACTGCGTAATTTGTTTTTCATACTTTTTTTATATCAAAAAAACCTTTCTCAATCAATGAGAAAGGCCTGTAATTTATATTTATAAATGCACAGCCATATTCTCCTATTAGTCGTACAGGATAACCACCACGCTAAGTCGTAGATATGTGAAGCTGCTTGTAAGCATATTTTCGTTTTTAAAATTCACGCAAATATACTCTCTTTTTTTAGTATGACAAAAGATTATGGCTAAAAATCGGGTTTTAATTGTGTTTTATCGCTGTTTTTGCTTGAAAAATAAGTTTTAAGAGTGTTTTTTCATATTGATACATACGTATTTTGGGGAGATATGTGTGATGGGTGGAAAAAGATTTTTAAACAAAGTGATTTTTTCTACACAATATTAAATTATCTTTGTGCTTTAATATATTAAAATAATGAATAGCGAGATTGTTTCTTTTATGCAGCAGCTGGGTATAGCTGCTTCGTATTTGCCTGTTATATACTGGTCGGTAGTGACCTTGGTTATTATTTGTGTCATCTACTTGTCGAACGTTTTGTGTCATGGTGTTATTATTCCGTTGGTGCGTAAGGTTACTCTAAGGACGCAGATCGATTGGGATGATACTATCTTAAATGACAATGTTCTTAAGACTGCATGTGCGTTAGTGCCTCCGGTTATCCTGATAATATTGCTCCCGATATTCTTTTCTGGTGATAATGCACTGAATGTTATGTCTTTAAAGGCTTGTAACGTTTACGTTGCAATAGTGACGGTGAAGCTGATGTGTACGATACTTACATCGTTGTATATACTATCCAGCCAGCATGAAAAATTGAAGAACCGTTCTTTGAAAGGGGTGTTCCAAATGCTGAAACTGGTTGTTATATGCGTGGGCGTGATAATTGTCATCAGTGAACTTATGGATAAGGATCCGGTAAAGATTATTGCAGGATTCGGTGCTTCGGCTGCTATTCTGATGCTGGTCTTTAAGGATACGATTATGGGACTTGTTGCTGGTGTGCAACTATCTATAAATGACATGCTTCGTCCCGGTGACTGGATAACAATACCTAAGTTTGGTGCAGATGGCGAGGTGGTAGAGGTTACCCTTACAACCGTCAAGGTTCAGAACTGGGATAAGACCATTACAACTATTCCTCCGTATCTGCTGGTGAGCGATTCGTTTCAGAACTGGCGTGGTATGTGGAATTATGGTGGTCGTCGTGTAAAGCGTTCTGTGTTTATTGATATGCAGTCGATTGCTTTTTGCGATGAAGAGTTGCTTGCACGACTCGCTGCTGAGGGACGTCTCAATGGTATTGAAATGGATGGTGGTTCGCCTGTGAATCTTTATGTCTTCCGTAAGTATCTTGAGAACTTTTTGCGTAATCATCCACGTGTCAATAGTGAGATGATGATAATGGTGCGTCAGTTGCAGCCTACTCCTCAGGGGTTGCCTCTCGAACTTTATTTCTTTTCCGATGGTACTGCCTGGGTTCCATACGAGAATCTTCAGTCAGAGGTTTTTGAACATCTGTTTGCTGTGATGCCACAGTTTGGACTTCGTGTGTTTCAGTCTCCTGCAGGAACAGATTTTTCAGTCGTCCCCGATAGAGTCAATAAGGTGGTCGAGGCTCCTAAAAGCAGACCTCAGCGCCGTAAAAAACAGTTGCCTGATAATTCCAATACTCTTTTTTAACACAAAAGAATTTAGTATACTTGTTTACTGATATAGCGATTGTATTGTAGTGTTTATGATGCAATCGCTTTTTATTTTTCTTTTTTGAGGATGTAACTTGGGGTTAATTTATATAATTCAAAATTACATATTATCTTGTCTGTTGCTTCAGAACTTCCTATTCTAAAAAAATACAAATAAGAAAAACGGTACGAACCATTGTGGCGAAATGATGTTGTTCTAAGAAACTGTTTGTTATTCAGACAGCTACAGAATTAACCATAAAATCTCACTACAATGAACTTAAATCCTTTTGAAACTACAACCGACACTGTGACAACTTCAGTATTCGGTTCGCGCGAAATGTTGGAGCCTGCTCCGGTTGACAAAATTCCCGAACATCCTACTACACCCGAAATTGCCTATCGTATGGTGCAGGACGAAACTTATGCACAGACTCAGCCCAGACTGAATCTGGCGACTTTCGTAACCACATACATGGACCCATATGCCACAAAGTTGATGAACGATGCAATTGCCATCAACTACATCGACGAGACTGAGTATCCCCGTGTGGCTGTGATGTGTGCCAAGTGTATAAATATCATTGCAAACTTATGGAATACTCCCGAAGAGAATAAATGGAAGACGGGTGCATTGGGTATTGGTTCCAGTGAGGCCTGTATGCTTGGTGGAGTAGCAGCATGGATGCGTTGGAAAAAGCGCAGAGAAGATGCCGGTAAGCCTGCTACAAATCCCAATTTTGTAATCTCCTCGGCCTATCAGGTGGTGTGGGAAAAGTTTGCACAATTGTGGCAGATAGAGATGCGTACTGTGCCAATCACTGCCGACACTCCCTCGCTCGATCCTAAAGCTGCAATAGCGATGTGTGACGAGAATACCATCTGTGTCGTTCCGATTATGGGTGTTACCTGGACAGGACTCAACGATGATGTTGAGGAATTGAACAAACTGCTTGACAAATATAACAAGGAAACTGGCTACGATATTCCCATTCATGTGGATGCTGCTTCTGGTGGTTTTATACTTCCTTTCCTTGAGCCTGAGAAGAAGTGGGACTTCCGTCTGAAGTGGGTGCAGTCAATCAGCACCAGTGGTCATAAGTATGGTCTTGTATATCCCGGTCTTGGATGGGTTATCTGGAAGGATAAGAAATATCTGCCCGGCTCAATGTCGTTCAGTGTCAACTATCTTGGTGCAGAGGTTACACAGGTAGGACTCAATTTCTCGCGCCCTGCAGCTCAGATTCTCGGACAATATTATCAGTTTGTTCGTTTGGGATTTGAGGGCTACAAGGGTATTCAGAGTAATACGATGAAGGTTGCCGAATATCTGCACGAACAGATAGCCAAGATGACTCCTTTTGTTAACTACTCAAAGAAAATATGCAATCCTTTGTTCATCTGGTCTATGAAGCCCGAGTACGCAAAGACAGCAAAATGGACTCTCTATGACCTTCAGGACAAGTTGCGTCAGAGTGGCTGGATGGTTCCTGCATACACACTCCCTGCGTCGCTTGAGCAGACTATTGTCATGCGCGTGGTGGTAAGACAGGGATTCAGTCGTGACATGGCCGACCAGTTGTTGACTGACATTGCTGCGGCTGTCAACGAATTGCAGAAACTGGAGTTCCCAACCACATCGCGTATAGCTCTTGATAATAGTGTGAAGGTGCATGGCACTGTCTACACTCACACCGGTACAGGTAAGAACAAAAAATAATCATCAGCTTCATGGAGATTAGAATAACCAAAAAGGAACTTACAGAGATTGTCTACGATGCTTATGAACATTGTAAACGTATAAAGGACGGAAAAAATGCCTCTTATATACCGTATCTTGCAAAAGCGAATAGAGACCTTTTCGGTATTACTCTTTGTTTCGTCGATGGAGATGTTATAAATGTGGGCAATCACGACCATGTTTTTGGCATTGAGTCAATCTCCAAGGTTGCCACTGCATTGTTGGTGCTTAAGGATTATGGCTGCGAAACAATTCTTAAAATGATTGGTGCCGATGCCACCGGATTGTCTTTTAATTCGATATTGGCTATACTTCTTGAGAATGACAGACCTTCGACTCCGTTGGTTAATGCCGGTGCCATTGCTGCTGTCAGTCTGGTGCGTCCCGTCGGTAACCGTGGGCAGAAGTGGAAAGCTATTTGCGACAATATCAATGCACTCTGTGGCAGCCGTACGGAATTTATTGAGGAACTTTATCAGTCCGAGGCTCTTTCCAACTTTAAGAATCGTTCCATTGCATGGTTACTGAAAAGCTATAATCGCATTTATGACGATCCGGAGTTGTCGCTTGACCTCTACACGCGACAATGCTCGTTGGGAGTTACCACCGAACAGCTTGCCACTTTTGCTGCGACTATTGCAAATGGAGGAGTGAATCCCATGAGCGGTGTTCGCCTGTTCGAGGCTCGATTTGCACCAAAAATTATTTCGATGATGGCAAGTGTCGGCTTCTATGAGTATAGTGGCGATTGGTTGTTCTCTTCGGGACTGCCTGCAAAAACTGGCGTCAGCGGCGGTATTATGGGGGTTCTTCCGGGACTTTTCGGTATCGCCGCCTTTGCGCCGCCAATCGACGAGGCCGGTAATTCGGTCAAGGCACAGGCTGTTATACGGTATTTAATGGAAAAGACAGGTTTTAACGTCTTTGAGTGTGGAAATATCAGAATTGATGAATAGCCGGCATTCTCCGGTATATGCTCTTACATAAATTTACAGGGCTTTGGCTAAATGCCAAAGCCCTGTAAATTTATATGCAATTCAGATTGTAATGCTATTTGGTATTTGTTTTCTTTGCCCATGTATTTGCCAGTATCACTACCGCAATTGTCGGAACAAAAATGCCAAGTATTCTAAAGAACAGTGCAACCTCTTTTGACATTGGCAGGCATATGCTGATGCATAAAACCGTTGCAGTCCAAATGAGCAGAGTGCCTATGAGCAGTCGCAAGCGTGTAATATTATATTGCTCCTTCTCTTCCTGCGAGGCTGTATTGTAACCCGCAATAAACTTGTCTCCTTTGCCGGCAAATATCACCAAGGCAAAAATGACCAGTGCTGCTGCAATTATAATGTTTACTATGCTCATAATTGTTGTTCTATTACTCTTTTCCGTCTTTTGTCAGCAACCATCCACCGGTCTGTGTGGCTGTTGTGCCGAGTGCGTAATCGCTCTCGCTGAAAGCATTCATGGTGCCGTCGGTGAGGGTAATTCCATTGGTGGTGACAATAGACTTGTCGTATGATTTCATCAGCACTTTACCGCCGTTTTGTGTGTAGGCAAGGGCTGAGATTGTACGGGCCTTTTTGTCGTCTGCACCGTTGTTGTAGTTCTTACCTGTTGACAGGAGTGTTATTGTGCCGTTGTCGATGACTACGCTTCCATCTGCATTGATGGCCTTTGCACCTGTTCCCGAACAGTTAATACCTATTGTGTCATCGGTGATGGTAAGGTTGCCTGTACACTTGATGCCGGCTGTCGATGAACTGTCGCTGCTGACTGTACCTTCGACAATGGCTGTAAGTTTTCCGCCTGTGAAGGCTGCATCTTTCTCGCTGTTGATGGCTTTTGAACCATTTCCTTTAGTGCTTACCTGAATAGTTCCGCCAGTCTGGGTGTAGTTGGCATTTGACTTTATTGCCATGCCCTTTTCACCTGTGGTGTTTACCTTAACGAATCCACCTCTGATGGTTATCGAGGGGTCGATGGTTGCGTCAGTGAATTCTTCGTATGAGGTTACAATTCCGTCGTCAACAGTGTTTACTGTAATGTCGCCGGCTTCTATCAGGATGTTGCCTTTACCGCAGTCGATGCCGTCACCAGTTGCGTTAATATTGATGGTAGGTGCTGCTGATGTCATACGTCCTACGCGGAACATTTCGTTTGTGTTGATGCCATCCTTTGCTGCTGCAAGAACGTTGATGTTTCCGCTTCTTACGCGGATGTAGTCGTCGCTGCATATTGCGTGACCGCCATAGCTGGTGACGTTAAGTGTTCCTGTGCCGCTGAATATAATCTGACCTTCGCTGAAGAATGTTCCTTTCTGATCTTCGGGCTCGCCATTCGAATAGGCAGGATCAGAGTATGTCTCGCCGTCGCAGAGGGCGTTTGTTGTACCGGCCGCAAGGGTAGCGTAAATGGTCTTTCCGCTCTGAATGTTGATGGCTGGGCCTTTGGGATTGGTCAGCTTCAGACCGTTGAATGCCAGCTGGAACTTCTTGGTGCTGTATATTTTCAACGAACCGTTGCTGCAATTACCCGATACGCGATAGGCCATTTTACCTCGTGACGAATTAATCATCAAGTGTGTCTTGTTGACGATAGAGTAGCTTACCTGGTCGATAATGTCAGGTGTAACAGTTACTCCTGTTTCGCTGAAGGTGATTGTTATAATCTTTGAGACAGTGTAGTTCTCTATGAAGTCACCCGATTCGTCAATAAGTTCGTCGGTGATGATTGTTTCGGTAATTTCGTTGTAATTGTTTTTGTCGTTACTGTCGAATGTTACCTCGAAGTTGCCGTTATAGGTCAACTCTTTACCGCTTGTGGGCTGGGTGAGTGCAATACTGTCTATCTTGGCTGTTGCAAACTGGCTTGTTGTACCATCTGTAAGTCTTATGGCAACAAGTTTCTGCTCGGCATCAAAATCCATTTGATGGGTTGCGTCGGTAGTAAGGCTCTGGTATGTGCCATTGCTGTTATAGACATAGTATTTGTTTTGCGCCTGTGTCTGAAGGAATGAGAACAGGCAAAGCATCAGTGTTAATGTCTTTCTCATCTCTTTAGTATTTTAACTGTTTGACTGTTGGCGCGAAGCAGGTAGAGACCTTTGGGGAGATTGGTTATGCTGATGCTTCCCCCTTCGCTGTCTTGTCTCTCTTTCAGAACGAGTGTACCGCTGATGTTGTATATGGCAATCTCTTCACCGGCTTCGCAGTTGACTGCGATTTCATCGGGGCTGATGTATGCAACCAGTTCCTTGCCATCGTTGAAGTCCACTTCGTTTATACGGGTGTAGTCGTCGAAATATATGCGGACAATGTCGCTCATTTCTGTGCTGGTAGCAGTGCCGTTGGTCTGCAAAATGTTCAGAACACTGCCGTTGAAGGTGATGCGCTGAAAGTTGTGCAGGTCGACCGCTTGTGTAGCATTGTTGTTCTTCTCAACAACGATGCGCTGTGAAAATGCCGGCAGCATTGCGACCATTAAAATGATTAAGGTAAATAGTCTTTTCATTTGCTGTCTTTTTTCGGTTTTTTAAAGATCGAATGAGTAGCTTGCTCCGATAGCGTGGCCTGCAGGCTCGTCGTCATCGTTAGCATTTTGGTAGATGTAGTAGATTGAGAAAGAGTTGTCCTTG
>CAJGDX010000072.1 GCA_904502185.1 uncultured Bacteroidaceae bacterium
AGTGAACTGCGTTCCTTGTCGAAAGCGAGTGCAAAGGTACAGCTTTTTTTTGAACTACAAAACTTTTTGAAAGAAAAATTTTAAGGGATTTTTCGTATTCTCATTTATTGCATTGACAATCAATATAATAAACACATCTAAAAGTTATTAACAGGTTTTGGAGGTTATTAACAATCGCCTGTTTATACCTATATATATTATATAAAAGCATTACACCCAAGCAAGAGGAGCAACCAGAGAAAAACATAACTTATATAGCTAAAAAAATCACTTATATATAGAATAGAGAGAAAACAGGGAGTCCAGACTATTTTTCGCCATGACATAGTATACACAAGCCAACAACAGTATCACTTTAACATACACGCAAATACGCATATTTTTAGTGCAAATTTAGTGCAAATAAGTCAAAAGGACAGTTATTCCGGATAGCCCACAAGGGGGTCTAAATTGTTAATTATTGTTTAATATTCAAGCGATTGCGAACAAAAAGAACTATTCGAATGTTACATAGACGTGTTTTTCATAGTAATAGATTTTACCGGACACATCCACTTGTGACAAGCCGATGTCCGAACGGGCAAAAGCGTTTGCTCGGCCAAGAAAGTCTTACCCTCTCCCCTGGGGTAAGACTTTTTTAATACCCAGAAGGTCACAGATGCAACAAATCACCAGCACGAAATTCTGAGTAGGCATCCCCCATAACCTCTGCAAAAGTCCTACGGGCGACACTGCCGGTACAATGGCCCGTAAAGAGCTTTAGGCCAAGAGAAGAAGCACGATGCGCCAAGAGATTAAGCTCCTGTTCAGACTCGTAAGAGTGGTGCTCGTCGGAATCGAGAAGATGCAATCCTCCAACAAAATGTGTAACATTCCTGCCACGCAAAGCGTTCAGAATATTCATCAGCCCACAATGAGTACAGGGTGACAGCACTTTCAGAGCCTCACCATCGGATATGCAGACCGACATTTCATGCGAAAAATCATCACATTCACCATCTGCCAGCAGCGTTACATTAGCTTTAGGCAACGGATAGTTTAAAGGCACATTGCAAAGCAACGACACACCCGGTGTGATATTCACATTTTCATCAACAAAAACAAAACGTTCTTTATAAGTCTGAAACAGGGCACCATCAATGGAAATATCGCGCAAAGCACCCCGACGAGTGGAATAAAAACGCTTACCCACTGCCGAAGAGGAGAGATAGACGACAGCCTTGTTATTCATTGAAAGAAAAGCAGATAGTCCACCCGTATGGTCGGAATGAGCATGGGAGAGAATCAAATAATCCACATCGGACACATCGACACCCAAGCGACAGGCATTCTCGGCAAACAGCGAGGAAGCACCTACATCCAGCAAGAACCTCTTATTGTCGGAAGTAAAGAAAAAAGAGAGACCATGCTCTGCCACCACCCCAGTATCGGGAGCAGAAAAGTTATCTACCAATACCCGTAATTGCACACCCATATATGATAATTTTTTTTAACACATCAACTCTTTCCAGAACAAAATCCTTCTGCGAAAGCACAAATATACCACAAGCAACATACAAAACAAAACAGAATGCCACAGAAAATAGACACCTCATCGGAATGCGAATATTTTCACATATATAACATTATTTAAGCAAAAGAGACTTCACATTTTATGCCATATTTATTATTTTTGCCATTAATTATGGAGTACTGTAGCCGGGAAACACAAAAGCCATGTATTCCACGCAGAGAACAATTGTCGAATGTAAATACTTTTATTATGAAAAATTATACCCCTCCCATCGGAGAAAGCATGCTCAAAGCATGGGCTTTCAGACTTTTAGCACTGTTATTCGTGCTATCTCCCGGCATTAATGCTCAAAGCACCAAAGCCGAAGTTTCAGACTCAGTCTACTACGTACACAGTAACAATGGCGAGGGAGTCTACGCACTACCCGACTCGTTGGTGAAGTCGTACATAAAGTCAACTTACTACCACAGATTCTACCTGTTGAACGACAGCTGTATCTCGTTCATGGTACGCGATGTCGATTCTATAACCCGCACAATGAACGATTTTCCCAAATTCACATCGTTCAAAATTAACAACAAATACAACTACGACCTCGACAACGACGTCTATTGCGTGATAGACGGCGACAAGATTTACGGCGACATGGGATCTATGATAGGCAAAGACCTTCGTCCTTCGTTCGAAACAGACAGAGAAGCACTCGTTTACGTCGACACCACCCTTCAGCAAACACGCACATCCCGAGTACGTTTCGACAAGCCCGTGAAATACTTTGTTGCAGGCAAGACATCGGGCGTGGTGCTTGACAGACGCTTCGTCAAGGCCATCAACAACGAAGACCAGCTTGACGAAATTGCGCTGAACGAAGAGATGCTTTACACCAATGCCCCCACGGTGACCAGCAACTCGCTGGACAAATTGGTGGACGGCGACCCAACAACATTCTACCACTGCACAAGTTCTGCCGACAGAGGCACCTACGAAGTGCTGCCGCTGGATTCATGCCCTTGCATAGAAATCACACTGCGCGAACCCATCAGAGAATTTGCTTTCTTCTATCAGACACGCGCAGACACCGACCAACGTCAACCGTTGGCATTCAACATTTACGTCAGCAAAAACGAAATAGATTGGAAACTGATAGCCTCATACGACGAAGATGACGGAATACCAGCCACAGGCGCAAACGCGACATTCCTTTCGCCAATGATGGATGCAGGAGATAAATACGACTACATCAAGATAGAGATGACAAAAAGTAACTACAAGAACTATCTCTGTCTGGCCGAATTGAAACTTTATCAACCCTACTACGACGGAACAGAACCCAAGAAAGACTACTATCAGTATTTTGTACGTTCACTGGGACGCGAATACACCGTTGACCTCTCGTTCCGCGCCGACAAAGCAGATGTTCCCCGCATCGACATCAACATCGACGGCGGATATACAGTAACCAGCCGCGACTACTGGTTGAAGGGAACATTCAAGCTCACCGGCAACGGCATGTACGAATCGGTTGAGGACTCGGTGCAGATTAAAGGTCGTGGAAACAGCTCATGGGGCTGGCGCAAAAAGCCATACACCATTAAGTTTGCCGAAAAGATAAAGCTCTGCGGACTGCGCAAGGGTAAACGTTGGAATCTGATGTCGAACTACCAGGATGTGACAGAGATGATGAATGCCACCATCTTCAAGGCAGGACGCATGGCACGCGCTCCCTATCAGCCCCACAGCATCCCCATCGAACTTTACGTAAACGGCAGCTACTACGGATGCTACACACTGACCGAACATGTGGGCATACACAACAACTGCGTGGACGAGGATGACTACTCGCAGATGCTGGAGCTTGACTCTTACTACGACGAGACATACAAGTTCAAGTCGATGTACTACAACCTCCCCGTCAACGTCAAGAACCCCGACCTCGACGATCCCGAATGTCCCCAGACACTGAGAGAGATTGAAAAGGAATGGGGCAACTTCGAGGATGTCCTCAGACGCGACAAAGACCTCTCGGGTGTATTCAGTGTCGACTCATTTGCCACCTTCATGCTGATGAACGACCTCTGCGGAAACACCGAGCTCAACCACCCCAAGAGTACATTCCTTTACAAGCCCACCGGCACCACCCGATATATTTTCGGCCCCGGATGGGACTTCGACTGGGGTTTCGGCTACCAGATGTACGGTTCATACTTCAAGAGCTATCAGTACAGAACCATCAGAGCCTTCACCGGCGGAGGAACAACATTCTTCCAGGCACTCATGGAACACGAACAGATAATAGAGGCCTACTACAAAGTGTGGAAAGAATTCATCGAGAACGACGGTGTAGACGAACTTCTCAACTGGATGGATGACTACTACGCGTACGCACAGCCCTCGTACCAGCACAGTGCAGACAGAGGTCTGGCAAACTATTCATACGCATCGTACTTCGAGGAGTTCAAAAACTGGATACGTAACCGCGTCGATTACATCGAAGCCAACCTCACTGTACCCACAAGCATCGACAATGGCGAAACACCCCAGTGGGACGACAAGGAAGAGATGTCAAACGGCATGATAGTACGCGTAGTCAACGGAATGTTGAAAATAGAGTCGACAGTGGAAACAACGCTCGACATCTTCCGCGTAGACGGCACCAAGGCCGGAGAGATAGAGGTGGGTATTGGAGAGAACATCTACCCCCTTGCACCTCGCGGCCTCACCATAATAAACGGCAAACGCATATACATGAAACCTTTGTAACAGTAGAGGAAACATGGCACAAATCAAGGAAAAAATGCTGAAAACAATATCCTGCTCACTTGTGGGAGCGGCAGTGCTGCCCTTTGCAGGATGTCAGAAGAAGGCCGAAGAGGCCAGAATGAATATACTCTTCATAATGTGCGACGACCACTCGTACCAGACAATCAGTGCGTACGACACACGATTCATCAGCACACCCAACATCGACCGCATAGCCAACGACGGAGTGAGGTTCGCAAACAGTTTCGTAGCAAACTCGTTGAGCGGCCCAAGCCGCGCCTGCATGCTTACCGGTAAGCATAGCCACACAAACGGCTTCACCGACAACACCCGACAGTTCGACGGTACACAGCAGACATTTCCCAAACTGCTTCAGGCAAACGGCTACGAGACAGCAGTCATCGGCAAATGGCACTTGGCCACCACCCCGACAGGATTCGACCACTGGGACATACTCATCGGACAAGGATATTACTATAACCCGGTGTTCATCAGCAACGGCAAAGAGCTGCAGCGTCAGGGATATGCCACAAACATAACCACCGACCTTGCCATCGAATGGCTTGACAGCATACGCAACCAGGAGAAGCCCTTCTGTCTGTTGTTGCACCACAAGGCACCCCACCGGACATGGATGCCCGACACGTGCGACTTCGACCTTTTCAGCGACAGCACATTCCCTTTGCCGGCAAACTTCTACGACAACTACGAAGGCCGTCAGGCTGCCGCAGCACAGGAGATGTCGATAGCCAGGGACATGGACCTTGTCTACGACCTGAAACTTGCCGACAAAGAGAACGAAATACACTCGAGCAAAGAGCTTGAGGCAATGGGACGCGAACTATACGCAAGGATGGACTCGGCCCAAAAAGCCGCATGGGACGCACACTACGACAAAGTAATAGCAGACTTCAAGGCACGCGGACTCACTGGCGATGCCCTGACAGAGTGGAAATACCAGCAATACATGCGCGACTATCTGCGCGTGATAACCTCGATAGACCGCAACGTAGGTCGCGTACTCGACTACCTCGAAGAGAAGGGGCTCGACAAGAACACCCTTGTGGTCTACACATCGGACCAGGGATTCTACATGGGCGAGCATGGATGGTTCGACAAACGCTTCATGTATGAAGAGTCGTTCCGCACACCCCTGCTGATGAGACTACCCGGCGGAGCCAAAGGCATAAACAGCGAACTGGTGCAGAACATCGACTACGCCCCCACCTTCCTCGAAGCAGCAGGTATCGAAATACCTGCCGACATTCAGGGAGAATCGCTGCTGCCGCTGCTGAAAGGCGAAGCCGAACTTGAAGGCCGCGATGCCCTCTACTACCACTACTTCGAGTACCCAGCCGAACACATGGTAAAAAGACACCACGGCATACGCACCGACAGATACAAGCTCATACATTTCTACAACGACATAGACGTGTGGGAACTCTACGACCTGCAGAACGACCCCAATGAGATGAACAACATCTACGGGCAGGAGGGTACAGAGCAACTGACACAGGAGCTGAAACAACAGCTTGCCGAGCTACAAAAGAGATACGGCGAGGAGGAATATATAACAGAGTAAGCGACCAGAACAATGAAAAGCAATCGCAGGAATAATATTCATCTGACTGACGTTGTGAAGATGCGGCAACAGTCCGCCTTCATGACAATGGCAAAGCCGGTCGGAGCAATGTGCAACCTCGATTGCAACTATTGTTACTACCGCGACAAGGCAGAGATATACGAGTCGCCACGCACCACAATGAGCGACGAAGTGTTGCAGGAATACATCAAGCAGTACCTTGACGAAGTGCAGTTGCCCGTAGTGACATTCTGCTGGCACGGCGGCGAACCGCTGCTGGCCGGCATCGACTTTTTCCGCAAAGCACTGACACTGCAACAGAAATATGCCGGCAACCGCAAGATAGAGAACACCCTTCAGACAAACGGCACACTGCTCGACGATGAATGGTGCCGATTCTTCCGCGAGAATGAATTTCTCGTAGGAGTGTCAATAGACGGGCCACGCGACATACACGACGCCTATCGCCACGACTGCAGCGGCGCACCCACCTTCGACAAGGTAATGAGAGGCATCGAACTGCTGCGAAGCCACGGCGTGGAATACAACATACTTGCCACCATAAACGCAGCAAGCAAAGGGCGCGGAGCCGAGGTTTACAGATTCCTGCGGCAGCTGAGCCCCTATATACAGTTCCTGCCGGTGGTAGAATATGTCAGACAGCGCGACAGCGAGGGCAAACGTCCCCTGATAGTATCGCCCGACGCAGAGGAGAGCGAACAGGCACCATGGTCTACAACAGCCGAAGAATTCGGGCAGTTCATGTGCGACGTATTCGACGAATGGGTGGTGAACGACGTAGGAAGCTGTTTCGTGCAACTGTTCGACATAACACTTGCCAACTGGTGTTCGGTGCAACCATCGCTGTGCGCCTTCTGCGAGACCTGTGGCGATGCACTGCTGGTGGAACACAACGGCGATGTCTACCCATGCGACCACTTCGTCTACCCCGAATACCGCCTGGGCAACATCAGAAGCAGCACACTCGCCACAATGTACCGCAGCGACGAGCAACGCTGCTTCGGGCGCGACAAGCGCGAAGCACTGCCGATGGAGTGCAAACGATGCACCTACAGTTTTCTGTGCCGGGGCGAATGTCCCAAACACCGCTTCGCAACAGCGAAAAACGGCGAACCCTATATGAACGCTCTGTGCGAAGGCTATAAAAAGTTCTTCCGTCACAGCGACCCCTACATGAGATATATGAAAATGTTATTACAAAAAGAGCGTCCGCCCATGGAAGTCATGCAAATGGCAAGGCAACGCATAAACCCGCAATAAATAGAATTATGGAAAGAAAATTTGTACTGCCCAAAGTTGGCGAATTTTCTGCATCAGTGTCAGTAGACAGCATTTGCAGATACGAAAAAGTCCCCACCAGCATTCTTCCCACAGAAATGGATGGAGCCAAATATGCCGCATCACTCGTAGTTGATGCTATAAACGAGCACAAAAGCGACAAGAAATTTGTCCTCGGACTCTCGACCGGACGTTCACCCATCGGCCTCTATAAAGAGTTGGTGAACATGTACAAAGAGGGCAAGGTAAGCTTCAAGAATGTAGAGGTCTACAGCCTCGACGAGTTCTACCCCATGGCGCCCAACTCGCCCCAGAGTCGCAACTACAGAATCCACGAAGAGTTCCTCAACTACGTGGATATTGCACCCGAAAACGTGCACTTCCCTGACGGCACAGTCCCCATGGACGAGGTAAACGCCTACTGCGAATCAATTGAACACAAAATCAGCGGCAAGATCGACCTGATGATTATGGGTGTAGGCGAACAGGGTCAGGTAGGTTTCAACGAACCCGGAAGTTACGCAAAATCAACAACCCGTCGTGTACAGCTGAGCTACAGCACCCGCAAGAAACAGGACACTTTCTTCTCGAACCCCCTCGAAGTACCCAAGATGGCCATCACCATGGGACTAAACACCATAATGAAAGCCAAGCGAGTGGTACTCATCATTTGGGGCGAGGACAAAGCCAAGATTGCATACAACCTTATCGAAGGCATTGAGAACGAGAACATCCCAGTAACATGCCTCCAGGGACACAACGACATGCACGTCGTACTTGACGAGAACTCGGCACAGGAACTTACACGTGTAAAGACCCCATGGCTCATTGCCCCCCCCGTTGAATGGAGCGATAAGCTCATCCGTAAAGCTGTACTTTGGCTATGCGAAACTGTCGACAAACCCATTCTCAAGCTCACCAACCAGGACTACGTGAAGAACTCACTCACTGACCTGCTGGAGCGTGTAGGCTCATACGACAACATAAACATCAAGGTATTCAACGACATACAGCACATAATTTCGGGCTGGCCCGGTGGAAAACCCAACACCGACGACTCAACACGTCCCGTACCCTCGAACCCCTACCCCAAGAGAATCATCATCTTCTCGCCCCACCCCGACGACGATGTAATCTCCATGGGTGGAACATTCAACCGCCTTGTACAGCAGGGACACGACGTACATGTGGCCTACCAGACATCGGGCAACGTGGCTGTGTACGACGATGTAGTGTTGCAGAACATCGACACAGCGCGTGAGATGGGATTCGGCGACATCTACGAAGATATAAAATCTGTCATTGAGTCGAAAAAGACCGGTTCGCCCGAACCCCGTCGCCTGCTTGAGATTAAGGGTGCCATCCGCCGTGCCGAGGCACGCGCAGCCTGCCGCACACTAGGCCTCGACGACAGAACAAACGCACACTTCCTCAACCTCCCCTTCTACGAAACAGGAGGCATAAAGAAGGGCGAACTCACAGAAAAGGATATCGACATTGTAGTCGAGCTCATGCAGAAGGTGAAACCCCATCAGATATATGCTGCCGGCGACCTCACCGACCCCCACGGCACACACCGCGTATGCGTTGAGGCAGTGCTTCGCGCCTTCGACAGACTGAAGGACGAGGAGTGGGCAAAGGAGTGCCATATATGGCTCTATCGCGGCGCATGGCAGGAGTGGGATCTTGCAGTGGCAGACATGGCAGTACCCTTGAGCCCTGCCGAAATGATAAGAAAGCGTCACGCCATCTTCCGCCACCTGTCGCAGAAGGACATTGTACCCTTCCCCGGCGAGGACTCACGCGAATTCTGGGAGCGTGCCGAAGAGCGCATGCAGAACACTGCACACATTTTCGACAAGATAGGACTTCCCGAATATCAGGCAATCGAACTTTTTGTAAAACTATGCTAAAAATCAGGCTGTGAAAAAACATACATTTTACGGTTACATACTCACAATTTTTCTCGCCGCCATTGCAATATGCTCGTGCGGTGAGAAAAAAACAACCATCGAAGCACGCAACTCTGCAATATATGTGAACGACACGCTGAAGGTGATTACATCTGCCGAGGTCGACTATGCACGCATCCCGCGCGAATATTGGGAACACCGTCTCGAAAACATCCGCTGCATGGGAGTAAACACCATTACAGTGAAAATTCCCTGGATGTTGCACGAGCCACAGGAGGGCATGTTCAACTTCGAAGGAATGAACGACGTGAAAGCCTTCTGCAGCATAGCCAAGGAGAAGGAACTGCTTGTGTGGTTGCACCTGGGCCCCTACGTAGGCGCCGAGTGGGACATGGGCGGCATGCCCTGGTGGCTGCTCAACGTCAATGGCATCAGACTGCGCAGCAACAACAAGCCATTCATGCAGCATGTCGAACGCTATTTCGATGCACTTGGCAAGGAGCTTTCGGGCTCGCTCTTAGACAATGGCGGTAACATCGCATTCATACAGATAGAAGAGTCGCAAGGCATTGAAAAAGCCGACAAGGGCTACCTGCAAGCCGTGTACGACTGCGCAAAAAAAGCCGGATTCAACAGCGGACTGATGTTTACGGCAGCAACAAAGAACAACTTCATGGTGACAGCGCTCGACAGCGCATTCATCTCGCTCGACATCGACTCGCGTCAAAAAGCCGACGAACACTTCACCGGAGTGCTTAAATACCGCTACGATGCACCCCTCGTATGCTCGTCGCTCGGTGGGGACTACAAAACCGTATGGGGCGGCGAGAGTGCAGCACGCAACTGGAACAAGGTATTCATGCGCATGTTCGAAATGCTGGAAAAAGGAACCTCGGTAAGCATCAACGGAATGGTAGCCGGAACATCCTTCGGACATACCGCCGGAGCATCGATGGCCGACGGCAACTACAAGCCCTACGTCACCGTACACAACAGCGACGGACTGCTGAAACTGTGGGGAGGAGTCGACGACGAATTCTACAAAAAATTCCGCCGCACAATCTTCACCTACGCACAGGAGGACAACAAAAGACAGGACAATCCGCGCCCTGCACCCAACCTTTCATCGTTCCCCGAACGAAAAGTGGTAGAGGTTGCACCCCTGTTCGACAATCTGCCCGAACCCACCGAAGCACAGAGTCCCAAGACCATGGAACAGCTGGGCTACGGCTACGGCGCAGTGCTCTACACCACCCTGCTGCCCGAAGTTGCAGAAGGCACAAAGTTGCTTCTGCCCGGCGTACACGACTATGCGCAGGTATTTATAAATGACACACCTGTGGGACACATCGACAGACGCGAAAACAGTTCAGAGCTGACATTGCCCAAGATAGCAGAAGGCGCAAAGCTTGAAATTCTGGTAGATGCAACCGGACGCGTTGCCGACGTCAAAGGCTACAAGGACTACAAAGGTCTTACCGAAAAGATTGAATTGCAGACAGCCGACGGCAACAAAAAGGAGTTACAAAACTGGAAGATGTACTCGTTGCCCGCAGAATACTCATTTGCATCATCGCGCAACTATCAAAAATGCGAAAATGAGAAACGCCCCGGTTACTATCGCACCACATTCAAGAAATCCGGCGAAGGCGACCTCTATCTATACATGGGCGCATGGGGCAAAGGCGAAGTGTGGCTCAACGGCAAATCGTTGGGACGCTACTGGCACTGCGGTCCACAGTACACACTATATGTACCCGGATGCTGGCTGAAAGAGGGCGACAACGAACTGGTCATTCTCGACCTGATAGGCCCAACCGAAGCAGTAGTAAAGGGTATCGACTATTCATTCATGTAAATCAACGTCTTACAACGAGAAAAACACCAACATCAGTGTGGGCGTGCATTTGTTTGCACGCCCACACTGATGTTATTATATGCCATCTTTCTATTCTTTTTTATGTAAAAAAGAATTATAGGTACAAAAATGTAGTATATTAGCGACAAGAAACTTTATTTGTGTCTGGCATAGTAGGTTTCAATAAAAATACAGAAGTAAATATGAATAATCATGAAAAAAGCTGTTGTTTTTATTTTCGTTTTATCACTATTGGTTGCATGCAGTTCCCATCGTAAAGATTATAGTTACCTTTACACCAAAGAAAGCAAATATGATATTAGCAAAGATGTAGTATCTCCTTATATCGGTAGATGGAATTGGGTCTATTACAATCTTAGTAAAGGAGAGTGTATAACTATGGATATTGGCGAACGAAATGATTCATTGATGATAACATTATCTTATACACTTAATCAAGCAAGATTTGTAG
>CAJGDX010000073.1 GCA_904502185.1 uncultured Bacteroidaceae bacterium
AACGGCGTTGTTAAGTCTGAGAAAGTTCTCGTTAAGTAATTAAAACTTGATTATTCGATATTAGATAGATATCTAAATAGATTACAAGATTATAATTAAAAAAAGGTTTGGGCGCTGTGTCATTTTGGCACAGCGCCTTAACCTTTTTTTGTATGGGTATGGGTGATGAATTGTGATATAGGCATATCTTGTTATCAGATGTGATTTACAGTTATCGGCAGTCCTTATTATCAAGCTTGTTTGCAAATTGCCGAGCAGCCTGCTGCGTCCCGTATGCCGGGTCTTTGCCCGGTAAAGAAGAGAATACTACCTTAACGTGAGTTCGATATAATGGAAATATAATATTCCATAGATGTCTTGAACTCCTCTGTCTTCAAAAAATGTGTTTTTTGATACGCCTCGCAAACTCGGCACTCCTTTGACTTTGTCGAAACTATGCTTCGCTCGTTGTAAATGTAAGTAAACTTCCATTCACTCGCTCGCTATAGTTTTGGAAAGCTAAAGCTTTCGTCGTCGCAAAGCTCGTGCCAGCGAGTACAATGCAAGCTTGCTTGCAAATTGTAAACGAGCGCAGCCGAGGTTCGCAAAGCAAACATTGCTTATTACGCAATGTCCTCTTAAGAGGAGGAGTTAAAATGTTGAAAATTTGGCTGTTAAGATTGTCTCTCTTGAAGAGGGACGAGATGTTTTTCATGGAAAATCTCGGAGGGAGTTCCAATCACAGCAATGGTTATTCTTATATCGAACTCACCTTAAACTATTAGAATAAGGATTAAGGGTAAGATGGCCATGAATTATAAGATTTTTTTCTTCTCTTCGCCCTCTCTTTTCAAAATATCATTACAATCAAGTAGACCTATTTGCAAAAAGAGTCTAATTTTGCATCAAAAGCATGTTAAAATTAATAAAACCTTGTATATTATATTAAACTTAGCAGTACTTTTATAATCTTAATAAAAATAACATTTGCATTGTAAAGATGTCGATAAAAATCAAGAACCTGAATAAGATATACCCTAACGGAAATCATGCATTAAAAAATATCAATCTTGAGATTCCGTCTGGAATGTTCGGCCTGCTGGGACCCAATGGTGCCGGCAAGTCCACTCTGATGCGTATTCTTGTGGCGCTGATGGAGCCTACATCAGGCGAAATTGAGATGTACGGCTGCAATCTGCTTAAAGAACGCCGCGAGGTAAGACGCATTTTGGGCTATCTGCCGCAGGATTTTCGTTTCTTTGCAAAGTACAAGGTAGCGGAGTTCCTCGACTACGCAGCCCGTCTCTCGGGCATGAATGACGGCAAGAGCCGCAAGAAGGCTGTGGCTGACATGCTCGAACAGGTGGGACTCTACGAGGTGCGCGAACGTTACGCAGCAAACCTCTCAGGAGGTATGAAGCGACGTTTGGGTATTGCTCAGGCACTTATCCACGAGCCTAAGGTGATAATCGTCGATGAGCCTACGACTGGTCTCGACCCCGAGGAGCGTATCCGTTTCCGTAACCTTCTGACACAGGTCAGCGGCAACGACACTACCATCATCCTCTCCACCCACATTGTCGGCGACGTTTCAAGCTCGTGCAACAATATGGCTCTGCTGAACAAGGGTGAAATATCTTTCCGTGGTTCACCCGAGTCTATGCTCAAGCGTGCCGAGGGTAAGGTCTGGCGTCTGTGCGTCAACGACGACGACTATCAGGCTATCAATCAGAAATACCCCATCATTGCCACAATCCCTAACGGAGATATGTGGGATATTCAGGTGGTGGCCGATAAGTTCGACGAATATCCTGCCGAGAATATGCCGCCTAACCTTGAACATGCCTATGTGTATTTCATGGAGAAGGATTTGAATCTGTGGTTGAACGACTAAGGCTGTTTTTCCCCGTAAAGCACCAATTGAAGTTCCTCTGCAACAAAGTAATAATTAACCGATAATATCAGTACAAAAGCAATTAGCGAGTATGCTCTTTCTAAAAAACATACAGTCTGTTTCGAAATATGAGTCTAAGCTTCTTTACAGAAGCTGGTTTTTCAAAGTATTTGCTACTCTGACTGTAGTTGCCACCATATTTACAGCTATCAGTGCCCTCAGCGAGTCGCGCTATGTAGAGAGTATACCCACGTTGCTTGGCTACTCACTGATGTTGACATTCAACATTGGTCAGGCAATAGTTTCAATATTCCTTGCGTCGGAGTATCTGACGCGCGACAAACAGCTCGACACCTCCGAGATATTCTATGTGCGGCCATTGAGCAATGCCGAATATCTGCTGGGAAAGATGTGGGGAACCATACGCGTCTTTCTGCTGCTCAACTTTATGGTGATGGTGGTGGGTGTTGTCTGTGGATACACGAAACTGGGAGCCTCTGTGGATATTGGCAGCTTCATCAGCTATTTCCTTCTGATTAACCTGCCTACACTGGTATATATCATCGGCCTCTCCACCATACTGATGCTTATCATCAAGAATCAGGCATTGACATTTGTCATTCTGCTGGGCTACATAGGCCTTACAATCTATTATGTGGGAGACAAATGTTACTATCTGTTCGACTACATGTGCTATAATGTGCCGTTGATGGAGTCTACCATCACCGGCTTTGCCGACCTTCCCTCGCTCATCATCCACCGACTCATGTATCTGCTGTTGGGCTTCAGCTTCATCCTCTTCAGCATACTTATGTTCCGTCGTCTGCCCAATTCACGCTTCGCGCTGTTGCCGTGGGGCATTTTTGCGGTGGTTGTGCTTCTGGGCACTCTTGGGTTGGGCTACATACATGTAAACAACTACATCGAAAAGGATAATTACAGAACCAACCTCATTCTGCTCAACAACAAGAATGTCGGCAACCCCAAGATTGTTACCGACAGTTGCAATATTGATGTCGTGCAGCAGGGCGAAAGGTTGCAGTTCGAAACAAAGATAGTGGGACGTCCCACAAAGAGCTCTGCACAGTTCACGTTCACTCTTAACCCCGGATTCACCGTCACCGAGGCAGTGTGTGGCAACACCCCATTGACAATGGAGCGCGAAGAGCATCTGTTGAAGCTTACCTTCCCCGAAGAAAAGACCACAGAAGATACCATCAGCTTCACACTCCGATACGAGGGTGTGATAGACGAGCGCATCTGCTATCTTGATATTCCCGAGGAACTGCTTGTGGAGAGTGGTGGACTTAGCAAATACAAGATGGGTAAACGCTATGCCTTCCAGACAGCAGAGTACACCATGCTGACCCCCGAAAGCTATTGGTATCCGCGACCGGGAGTATGTTACAGCGACGAAAGTCCCGACTGGCAGCAGAACTACTTCACACACTTCAGCATGAAGGTGACTCCCAACGCAGGAATGACCCCCGTGTCGCAGGGACAGAATGTGCTTTCCGAGGATTCGTTGACCACTCATTTCGCGCTTGAATATCCCTTGCAGTCACTCTCGCTGCTCATCGGCGACTACAACAGTTTCTCGGTGGAGTCGGACAGCACACTCTACTCGGTGTGGTATCTCGAAGGACACGACTACTTCAGTCAGAGCTTCGACTCGTTGCAGGATACACTTCCCAAACTCATTAAGGATATGCGCCGCGACATAGAAAAAGAGCTTGAACTCCCTTATCCTTTCAAACGCTTCTCGTTTGTCGAGGTTCCTGTGCATTTTGCAAGCTACTCGCGCACCTGGACACGTTCGCAGGAACGTCAGCAGCCCGAAATGCTGTTCCTTCCCGAAAGAGGCTTCGGCCTGTGGCAGTTCGACTTCAACTGGCACATAAAATGGCGCGAGGAGCGACGCGAAGAGAACAAAAATAATGGTGGCAGAATACTTACCAATGAACAGATACAGGCAGAGGTATTCCAACATTTCAAATGGCTGTTGCTCGACCAGAATGGAAGTGTAAAGTTTGATGAGGGACGCATGGGACGACGCTCTGTCACCATCGAGGAGAGCCCCTACTACATCTTCCCTCAGATGTACAACTTCAAATACAACATCTACTCGTCGAGGTGGCCTGTTGCAAACAGACTCATCGAGATTCGTCTGAGTCGCACTCCATTCTGGAACAATTTCATGCAGCGCAACGTCAACGGACTCAGCAACGAGGAGAAATGTGTGCTGCTGTTGCAGGAACGCTCTTTCGAGGAACTGTTGAAGGATGTCGAGCTGCGCAACCTTATGAACAACATCATAGAGGTCGAGGGTAAGCATCTCTTCCTCGATGCAGAAAAGGCATTGGGCGTTGCCACATTCCGCGACTCGCTATTCAACTATGTGAAGGCACACTCATTTGAGAACCTCTCGTTCGAAACACTGCTTGACACCCTCGGACGACTGGCCGACTGCAACCTTCACGAATCGTTGAAAAAGTGGGAGAAACCGATAGAACCCGCAGAATTCCTCTTCGGCACCCCCACTGTGACAAAGGTTACAACCAACAAGAAGGATATTTTCCAAGGCGATATTGTAATATCCAATATCTCCGATACTCCCGGAAATGTGAACCTTAAACTTATCTTCTGGACACGTAACGGCGACAAGCAGACATTCGACGGCGAAAGAAAACCCAACGAATGGATCGTAAAATTAGGCCCCAAAGAGACCAAACGCATCATCACCCACTGGGAAGAGGTGCCCAATATGTTTGCCTGCACAGCACTCTTGTCAAAGAATCTGCCTATGCACGTTGTTGCTCACAGCGGTAAGGTGGAGACAGCCAAGACACTTATCCCCGAGGGCGAATATCCCCTCTCTTCGGACTATCTGCTCGAAAAGGACGAAATAATCGTCGACAACGAGGACGAGAGCTGTTTCGAACTTTCCGTGCCCCCTCCCTCGGGTCTGCTCAACGAGTGGGTGAAGCAAAAGAGCATCGACGAAGACTTCAAATATTCCGGTTTCCGCGAGTGGAATCCTCCTATGCGCTGGACATTGACGACAGATGGCGGATTCTATGGAAAATCGATCCGTTCGGCAGCAGTCATGCGCTCGGGCGGTGGCGAGGAGTATGCAAAGTGGAAAATCCCCGTTCCCACTCCCGGACGCTACGAACTCTACTACCATGTGCGCAAACCCTGGGAACCGCATTGGGGCGGATGGCGCAACAGAGGCCGCAGAATGTACAATTTCGTAATAGAGACAGCCGGCCACAAAGAGGAACACGAACTTAACATGCGCCGTGTAGACAATGGCTGGGCGCTGCTCGGAACATTCGATGTAGCAAGCGACACCATGTATGTCACTCTTACAAACAAGACACGACTGCGCTACATAACAGCCGATGCCGTAAAACTGATTAAAAGGAAAGAATAAAAATAAAAAGCTATATATATGCTACGACTAAAGAACAAATGGATGTGGATTGTCCCATTTGTATGCTTCCTGAGTGTGAATGTCAATGCGCAAATAAGCATGACACTCGACGATGCACTCAGCTACAGCATAGAGAACAGTCCCGAACTGAAAACCGCGTTAATGAACCTGAGACGATACGAATTCAGTCTCAATGCGCAACGAGCTTCACTGAAATCGAGATTTTCATTGACGCTCAATCCTGTTTCGTATAGCAGGAACCGCTATTTCGAGAACCGTCTCTCCGAGTGGTACACCAACGAGTCATTCTCCAGCACCGGAACATTCAGCATCTCCCAGCCTATTATCTGGACAGGTGCAACCGTGTCGCTCAACAACAGGTTCGGCTGGCAGAACAACATGTCAAGCATTACGGGTGGCGTCGACAACGACAACCGTGCGTTCAGCAACGACCTCTATCTGAGCGTTACACAGCCGCTGTTCCGTTACAACCAGATAAAGCTCGACCTTAAGAGCATAGAGCTTGACTACGAGAATGCGCTCATCAACTACGCATTGCGTCGTCTCAACCTCGAAAACTCCATCACCAACCAATTCTACAGCGTATATATAGCACAGAACAACCTTGAGATAAGCCGCGCCGAACTTAACGACGCCGAGGCCAACTACAACATCATCAAGAACAAGGTAGATGCCGACCTCTCGACAAAAGATGAACTCTATCAGGCGGAGCTTAACCTTGCAACAGCGCGAAGCACGCTGGACAACCGCATCGTGTCGCTCGAAAATGCCAAGGACGACTTTAAGAAAATCCTCGGCATAGGCCTCGATACAAACATCGAGATTATTGCGCAGGTGTCGGCACAACCGGTGAGCGTGGACCTGGGCAAGGCTATTGCCAATGCGCTCAGTTCGCGTCTCGAACTCAAGCAGCGCGAAATTTCGCGTACCGAACTCGACTTGCAGATGAAGCAGATAAAGGAGACTAACAGCTTCAACGGTGAGCTGTCGTTGTCAGTGGGTATCACCGGCGACAACGAAAGACTCGGCGACATCTACAAGACTCCCACTAACAATCCGCGCGTGGCCCTCTCGTTCAATATTCCCATCTTCGACTGGGGCGAGAGAAAGGCACGAATAAAGGCACAGGAGATTGCCATAGAAATGCACAACCTCGAAACCGACGAAGAGAAAAAGGCTATCGAGATTGCCATCAGAAAAAGCTATCGCAACCTCAACAACCTGCTTACACAAATATCAATCGCCGAAAAGAGTGTGAAGAATGCACAGCTGACATACGATCTCAACGCCGAGAGGTATCGCAACGGCGAGCTTACAGGTATGGAGATGAACCAGTTCCAGACACAGCTCTCAAACAAGAAGATGTCCTATGTGTCAACCATCATCGACTACAAGAAAGAGCTGCTCAATCTGAAAATCCTGACACTCTATGACTTTGAGAACGACAAGGCCATAATACCTTTGAGCGTTGTTCCCACAACTGAGAAATAATTAAGAATATCCAAACAATAAAACGATAATACCATGAAGATAAATAAAACCCTGTTGTTGATAGCAGCAACAACATTGGCATTGACAGCCTGCGAAAAACAGAAGCGTGAAGGTTCGTCAGAGATTGCGGCACCCGTATCTGTAACCGAGGTGAGCAAAAAATCTATAAGCAAGTATAACAGCACATCGGGAACCGCTGTTTCCGATTCCGAAGTGGAACTGAAGTCGGAAATGGCAGGAAAATACAGACTGCAAAGAAACCCCCGTACAGGCGCACCCTACAAACTGGGCGACAAGGTGATGGCGGGCGAGGTTATCGTCAGACTCGAAAACAAGGAGTACGAGAATGACATTGCCATCGATTCCAAACGTCTGAGCCTTGAAATTGCCGAACAGGAAGAGGTGAAGAACAGAGCCATATACGAAAAGGGTGGTGTGACACTCAGCCAGTTGAGAAATGCCGAGGTTGCAATAACCAATGCCAAGTACAACTACGAGAATGCCAAACTCAACCTCGAAAAGATGAACATCAAGGCACCTTTCACAGGTGTTATCGTGAACCTTCCGCACTACACTTCATCGGTGCAGATTGCATCGGGAACATCCATCGTTTCCATCATGAGCTACTCGAAAATGGTGATGGAGATAAATCTCCCCGAGAGCGCCATCAACGAGGTGAAGACCGGTCAGGATGTGTTTATCACACACTACACACTGCCCAACGACACCATTAAGGCTACCGTCAGCGAATTGTCACCTGCCATCAGCCCCGAAACCCGTACATTCAAGGGCAAACTTCTTATCGACAACGAGCAGATGAAACTGCGTCCCGGAATGTTCGTGAAGGCCGACATTGTGGTTAAGAAGGCAGAAAACACTATCGTCATTCCCAAAGAGATTGTCATGAGCAACAGAAACCGCAAATATGTCTACGTGGCGGAGAAGGGCTTTGCCAAGGTGCGCGACATCAGAACCGGCATCGAGGACAATGACAACATTGAGGTTCTCAACGGACTTAAGGTCGAGGAGCAGCTCATAACCAGAGGATACGAGACTCTGCGCGACAACAGCAAGGTCAAGATTCAAAAATAAGAAGCCGAAACAGTTTCACGATAAAAGAATTTATTTCCAATAAGGTTCAAACAGCTTCTGAATAATGAAGAAAATAATAAAATTCGCCGTCAGCAACCCGATAACCATCCTCATGGCTGTATTGGGCATAATGCTGTTGGGTAAAATATCATACGACAAGCTCAGCGTCGACCTTCTGCCTGACCTGAACAATCCCAAGCTATATGTGGATATAACCGCCGGTGAACGTCCACCCGAAGAGATTGAGAAACTCTTTGTCAAGAGAATGGAGTCGATGGCTATACGTCAGCGCGACGTTCTCACCGTCTCTTCTGTCATCAAGGCAGGAATGGCGCAGATGACCGTGGAATATGCCTGGAACAAGGATATGGACGAGGCGTTCCTCGACCTGCAGAAGGCAATGAACACTTTTGCACAGGACGAGAAACTCACCAAACTCGAAATTACACAGAACAACCCCAATACCGACCCGATAATTCTGGTGGGAATGTCGCACGACCAGATAGACAATATGGCCGAGCTGCGCAAGATTGCCGACTCCTACATACGCAACGAACTTATCCGTGTCGAGGGTGTTGCCGACGTAGGCCTTTCGGGTGGCGAGGTGAGCAACCTTGTCATCAAGACCGACCCCTACAAACTGGCTGCATACAATCTGACCATTGATGCCATCAGCAGGCAGATTGTCGAGGAGAACCAGCGTCTTGCAGGCGGTCGCGTGGTTGAAATGGGCGAACAATACATTGTCAGCGGTGTGAATATACTCCGCAGCGAAGAGGACTTCGGCAACATAATTGTCAGCTATAAAAAGACTGAGGCTGCAACCTCCGGCACTGCAAACGCTGCATCGCAGGCTGCTTCGACAGAGAGCATGGCTCCCATCTATCTTAAGGAGCTTGCCGATATCTCCTTCGAAAATGAACGTCCCGAAAATATTGTGCGCATTAACGGCAAGCGCTGCATTGGATTGTCGGTCTACAAAGAGATGCAGCACAACACAGTGAAGACTGTCGAGGGTGTGGTGAAACGATTTGCCGAGATTGAAAAGGCATTGCCCGGTTACAAGTTCGACATTGTGAGCAACCAGGGTACATTCATCAACAGCGCCATCGGCGAGGTTAAGGATAGTGCCATTCTGGGTGTATTGCTCGCTGTCGTGGTGCTTTATCTCTTCTTGCGCCGTCTGAAGGTGACACTTGTCATTTCGCTGGCAATGCCCATCTCCATAATTGCCACCTTCAACCTTATGTTCTTCAACGACCTTACGCTGAACATAATGACATTGGGTGGTCTTGCCCTTGGAGCCGGAATGCTTGTCGACAATGCCATTGTGGTGATAGAGAGTATTTTCAGAAATCAGGAGAAAGGACTGTCGGTTAAAGAGTCTGTCATTCAGGGTACAAGCGAGGTTGGCGGTGCTGTTGTTGCATCTACACTCACCACCATCGTGGTATTCCTTCCCATCGTCTATCTGCATGGCGCTTCGGGTGAACTTTTCAAGGATCAGGCATGGACGGTGACCTTCTCGCTTGTGTCGTCGCTCTTTGTCGCAATATTGGTGATTCCCACTCTCTACGAAAGAATGTTCCGCAAGAACAACAAGAACAAAGAGAAAAAAGCTGCCAAGGCTGTCGACTCATCTGTCAGAATTGAGGGATATTCTAAGATGTTGCGTACCATTCTGAAAAGACGTTGGGCGGTGGTGGCACTCTCGGTGTTGCTCGTTGCCGGAACATGTTGCCTGATGCCCTTTATCGGCATGGAATTTATGCCTAAATCGGACAACAACTCCTTCAGTGTGGAGATAAAGCTGCAAGAGGGTACACGCCTCGAACGTACAGCCTCCACGGTAGAGTCTATCGAGAACCTCATCTACAACATAACACAGGATTCTCTCTGTACGGTATACAGTCACATCGGCCCCGGATACAGCTCGGGTAGCAGCATATTCTCAGGCGACAATACCGCGACAATGAAAGTTATCCTTTCGTCTGAGTCCAAATATACTACCGAGCAGTTGATGGAGGAACTTTTTGCCAACACCTCTGACATCGAAGGACTGGAGCTCTCGTTCATTCAGGACCGTAACTCTTTGGGTTCGCTCATGGGTAGCGAGGATGCTCCCATAGTCATCGAGGTCAAAGGCGAGGAACTCGATGAGATTGCCGACATAACAGCACAGGTCAGCGAGATTGCAAAGGGTGTTCCCGGGCTCTTCAATGTAAGCAATTCCATTGAGGATGGCGCGCCCGAAATGGTGATAACCGTTAATCGCGCCCTTGCCGGAATGAACAACCTGAACGTAACTACCATCGTCACACAGATACAGGAGCAGCTCTCGGGCAAGAGCGCCGGACAGATGGACTACAAGGGCGAAATGCGCGACATTATGATAAAGGTGCCCGAGGTACCTCTGTCGCAATTGAACGACATGGTAATTACGCACAACGGCAAGCAGTTCCGCCTTGCCGAACTTGCCGATATTCGTCGCGACGTGGCACCGAAAGAGATATTCCGTCGCAACCAGAGCCGCATAGCCAAAGTAACCGCCAACCTCGAAGATGGCTACTCGCTGAGCAAGGCGTCTGAGGATATTCGAGCAGCGCTCGAAGTGATAGAACTGCCGGCAAATTACGGCATAAACATCACAGGCGAAGAGGAGAAACGTCAGGAGTCGATGGGCGGACTGGTGTTTGCACTTATACTCTCTGTGGTACTTGTCTACATGGTGATGGCATCGCAGTTCGAATCGTTGCTGCACCCCTTCACCATCCTGTTGACAATTCCTTTGGCACTTGTGGGTGCTATCCTGCTCTTCTTTGTCACAGGAACAACAATCAACATCATGGGAGTCATAGGTATAATTATGCTGTCGGGTATTGCGGTGAACAGCTCCATCATACTTGTCGACAGAATAAACCAGCTGAAAGAGGATGGAATGTCGTTGACCGATGCAATTGTCGAAGCTGCCCAGCAGCGTATAAGGCCAATTCTTATGACAAGCATCACCACCCTTCTGTCGCTGCTGCCTATGGCAATAGCATTTGGCGACGGTGCGTCGTTGCGTGCGCCCATGGCAATAGCCGTAATAG
>CAJGDX010000074.1 GCA_904502185.1 uncultured Bacteroidaceae bacterium
AATTCTGCGGATTGAAACACACTTTTAGACCCTTTTAAACTTTTACCGGACACCAATAATTTAAAAATAAAAAGAGGGAATCAGATTACTCGTTAGTCCAGTAATAAACGAGCGAAGCATCAACAGCAAATGCCCGGCTGTCCACTTATTAGTGACAGCCGGGCATTTGTATCTTAAAATCCCTGCACTCTATTTAGAGAGTACAAGCACAGTGTAAGAGTATCCGGGAATGTTGCATGTGAGATTAGCAGTATTCTCGACAATTCGTTTCACAGGACTCACCTTTGTGGGGTTCTCGGGGCTGTTTGCATCCTTCAACTGTGCTGTAAGGGTTACTGTGTGGGCTGCCTCAACCTTGCCAAAGCCTGAGATGTCGAACTTTGCATTCACGTCGTCGCCATATACGTTTGCAATGTGAAGAACCATTTTTTTACCATCTTCGCTGCGTGTGGCTGTTACATCCAAGGTGTTGCCTTCGCCTGCGACAGAAGAGCTTACCAACAAGGGCAAATGGTTCTCCGATGCCATCTGCTGTGCATAGTAGGGAGGCATGCCCCACACCTGCGAGGGGGTAAAGAAGACCTGACCCTGATCCCAGCCATTGTCATTCTGCTTGTATGGCTGCAAAGCATTGGCTGCGCAAGAGGTAAGCACAAAGTCGCCCATGCGTCTTACGGCATTCTGCAATGTCACATGTCCCAGTGCGCGCTGCATGTTATGTGTCCATCCATTCTCCTCGAAGATGGCACATTTCATTTTGGTATTAGGATTCCACTTGAGGAACAGTTCTTTCATACGACGAAGCTCAGTCTCAACATCCTTACCCGATTCCAATGCATCGGCCAACGGATGATAGTCCCAATAGTCGGCTTTTCCGTCAAGAGCCTTGAAGAGTCTTTCGCTGTTGGGTGAGTCGGGACGCCACCATGCTGTGATAACCAGGCTTACCGAAGGGTCTTTACTCTTTATTGCATCGTGCAGAAGATTGAAACGCTCGATATACTCGTCATATTTTGCCGAGTCGTCGCCACAGTACATAACCTCTTCGTTACCTATGCCAATATATTTTACGCCATAAGGCTTGGGGTGACCGTTCTTGGCACGAATCTTACCCCACTTTGTAGTGGTAGAGCCGTTGAGATACTCTATCATGTCGGCAGCATCCTCTGGTGTCTCGAATATATTCATTGCAAAAGAGGGTGTAAAACCTGCAGCTTCACAGAACTGGAGGAAATCCTCGATGCCGAAGCCGTTGGTAGAATATTTGTACCAATGACCTCTGTACGGAGGACGCTTGTCAACATCACCAATCATCTTCTTGAAGCGATATTCACCGGCATTAACCATTGTACCACCATAGCGCAGGAATGTCAATCCCTGGTTAACCATCGCTTTGGAAATGTCAGCGCGGAATGGCAATCCCTTGAAACGGTCCTCACCGGTAGTCATCAGGGTCACCTGGTCAACCTTCACTGCTCCCGGAGCATTTATATACAATGCCATACGTGCATTCTTGTCATCCGTATTCGATGTAAGCTTAAATGCGTGACGTTTCCATTTCTTCGACAAGCCGCCAACAACACAACGTGCATACTCCTTGGTACCATCTGCACTTTCGAGAGCCACTATTGCTTTACCCTTGCATGAGATGTTCTTCATATAGAAACGTCCCTCAAATGTCTGTCCTTTGCGCACAGCAATTCCCCAACGGTTGAGACTGGCATTTGCAACACCCACAGCTCCACTGCCCGAAACAAACTCTATGGTCTGGGAATTTTTACCGTTGTAAGCATCTTCACTGTCAAGCATATATTTTCCCTGAGCATCGCCCTTGAAGGCTGCATCCCATTGAAGGCTCACCTGTTCGGGAGTCTTTGCAGCGAGTGAATACTCCTTTCCGTCTATTTTGAAATTGGCAAATCTGGTGTCGCTGTTCCATACGCGCATGCCGACGCCACCTCTGCGCAACACATTGTCTGACAGCTGTAGTCGGCATATACTCTTGCCATTAAGGAATATATCGATTCCTCCGTTGTTAACATCGGCTTTTAGGTTATTCCACTCGGTAGGCACAAAATCCACCGTTACATCGGCAAGATGCTCCCAATTGTTTTTGTGCTTACCCACTGTAAGTCTTTTGCCATCAGCCGTAATGCTTATTTCGTATCCATAGAAATTGTCGGCACCCACACGCGGATTCGATACATAGAGCAGCAGACCTGCATTTTTAAGTCCACGGCCAAACTTGTCGAACTTGACATCAACCTCCACTGTGCTACCTGTGAAATCCTCTTTGCTTACAATTTTAGAACCGGCGTTCGCTGTGGAAAATATTGCCTCGCCATCGATACTCCATTTGCCTCCGTAAACTTTGAAATTGTCGAATTTGGGGTTGTCGATAGGCTCTTCGAAACTCTCGCCGAATATCTTCTGGTCGTAGAGTCCTCCATAAATCTCGTGGTTCACATCCTCTATACAAGCACCATAGAGGTAGGGTGTAATCTTTTGTTCAACCTTTCCTGCATCCACCTTCACCAGCACGTTGTTTCCCTGTGCAAATGTAAAAGCAGGAACCATTGACAATGCTGTTGCATATAACAGCTTTTTAATGTGTAACATAACTTTATATTTAATAATTGTCCTAATATCACAAAAGGTGGTTGCTTTTTACTTGTCAACCAACCCAATAACGATGCAAAAATAGCTAAAAGGTAATAAAAAAGCAAAAATCTGCTTTCGTGCTGGAGAAAGAATTGTTTTTACCTTTTTCCTCTAACAATACCAGCTTTCCAAATAAAAGAACTACATTTGTTAATCCTTTACAAACAGGGAGAAACACAGTTCGTAAAACCAAACACATGCAACAATGAAAAAAATATCAATCTTAGGCTTTTGGATTGTAATAATGTCGATCTTTGCAGGGTGCAGCCAAAGCCCTAAAGTCGATCTTAAGGAGTGTGATACCTTTGTAGCCGCAAAACCCATGTGGGCCGAGGGACGCGAAACGGAACGCAACCTCACACTCTCGTTCCGCGAAGTCATTGAAACAGGACGAGTAAGCGAAGCATATATACGCCTGACAGCATCGTGCGACTACCGTATGCGTGTAAACGGAAAGTTCGTTGCGCATGGCCCATGTGTAGCTGCACACGACTACTATCGCATGGACTGCATCGACCTGAAGCCCTACCTGCAAAGAGGCAAGAACATAATAGCCATAGAGGTTGCAGGATACAACGACGACAACTACTATCTGTTGAACCAGCCCTCGTTCCTGCAGGCCGAGGTGGAGATAGACGGAAAGGTGGTAGCTGCCACCGGCAACGAGTTCAAGGCATACGACCTGAAACAGCGCAAACAGGATGTGCCCGAATTCAGTTTCCAGCGTCCGCACATCGAACATTATATTTTGTCGGAGGGCTTTGAACAATGGCTGACCGACACCGAATGGCAGGGCGAAGAGATTGTCAAACAGGCACAGCAACCTGCGAAAAGTATTATTTCACGCCATGTGGAATACCCCAATTACCGTCTGCACGATGCGCAGCCCGCTTCGAACGGCATCTACGCATTCGAGTGCAACAGCACCGGCTTTTTGGGTGTAAAAGTAAAAGTGGAAGAGCCCACCCGTCTGAAAGTGCGCTTTGACGAGGTACTTACCGAAGATGGCAATGTAGATGGCAGACGACTGATATGCAATGCGTTTATCATATACGAATTGCAGCCCGGCGAATACAGCATTGAGAGCTTCGAACCCTACACCATGAAATATGTGCAGCCAATTGTCGAGAGTGGAAAATGCAACATAGAAGGTTTCTACATGCGCGACTATTGCAATTCGGACGTTGACCGTGCGAAATTCGTTTCGGCTAATAAGAATTTGAACCGCCTGTTTGAGGCTGCGCGGGAAACATTCCGCCAAAATGCTCTCGACGTGTTCATGGATTGCCCCTCGCGCGAACGTGCCGGTTGGTTGTGCGACAGCTATTTCTCAGCGCGTGTGGCATTCGACATTTCTGGTGACACAAAGATTGAACGTAACTTCATGCAGAACTACCTGTTGCCTGAAAAGTTCAAACACATCGACGAAGGAATGTTGCCCATGTGCTATCCTTCGGAGCATCCCAACAGAAACCATATTCCCAACTGGGCCATGTGGTTCGTGCTGCAACTCGAGGAGTATCTGCAGCGCAGCGGTGACCGTGAGACAATCGATGCTGCCAAAAACAGAGTATATGCCCTGATAGAATACTTCAAGCCATTCCTGAACGAAGACGGGCTGCTGGAACGCCTTACACGCTGGGTGTTTGTAGAGTGGTCGCATGCCAACAATCTGGTGCAGGATGTCAGCTACCCCTCAAACATGCTGTATGCCGAAATGCTGGATGTGGCAGGGCGTCTTTACAGCGATGAGGCTCTTCGCCAGCAGGCAGAGCAGATACGCGAAACAATACGCAAACAGTCGTTCGACGGTGAATATTTCGTTGACAATGCCATCCGCGGCAAAGATGGAACTTTGGAGTTGTCGGGACAACACACTGAAGTTTGCCAGTATTATGCATTCTACACCCACGTAGCAACACCCGAATCGCACCCCGAACTGTGGAAACGCCTGCGCGACGAGTTTGGCCCTGTGCGCAAACAGAGTCAGGCATACCCCGACGTGCCTTTTGCCAATGCCTTTGTAGGTAACTATATGCGTAACGAACTGCTCTCACGTGAAGGGCTGATAGCACAGCTTCTCAACGAGACGGTAGATTTCTATCTGCCTATGGTTGAGCTCACCGGCACATTGTGGGAAAATATGACTACCGTTGCAAGCTGCAATCACGGTTTTGCATCGCACATTGCACATGTGCTGTATCGCGACGTATTGGGCGTATACAACATTTCACCCACAGAGAAGGAGGTTACACTTCGTATGATTGAGAGCGGATTGGAGCATTGCAAAGGTTCTATCCCCGTTGGCGAAGAATCTGTTGACATCGAGTGGACAAAAGAGAATGGCAAGTTTGCGATAACACTCTCGCTGCCCGAGGGATATAGTTATAAGGTTATGCCTACTGACAGTGATGTGTGTGTAAAGTGCAAATAAACATCATGTATATATCCTCTGTGAATTTACATTAAATCGGAATGATTTTCGTTTATCATGGTTATAGGTGCTGTTAACTCTTTTAGTTTACGGCCTATTTTACCCTTAACCTTTGGTTGCAGTAGTTAAAGGTAGTATTCTCTATCATGTTCTTTTGCCGGGCAAAAGAACCAAAATCCCCGGCACACGGGACGCAGCAGGCGGCTCTGCCTTTGTTCAGAAGTTGTCTTTGGGCAACATTCCTCAGTCGGTGGCGAGCCTTGTCGCTCGAGCTTGATCATATGTTTTTCGGGTGCTGCGGAACTCGTTCGGTTATCCACACTTGTGTGGATAACTCACACTCAAACAATCCACGCACTTAATCCGAAAAACGGACGGTCTTTCGCTGTGCTGCTTATGGTGCCGGATGGGTATTAAGTTACCAATGCTTATAGTGTGCAGTAATGGATCTTTAAAAGTTCTAATTATGCAACGGATGTTATTAAACGACTACTCCCCAAAGCGCTTTGGGGAGTAGTTTTATATTTCGGATTGGTTATTTCTTTATAGGGTCACAAGTCAAGCCTACACCCAATCGTTTGAAAATCTTCTGATCAACATCGCTGAGCATTACAGTAGAGTGCATCTGGCAACCATTGAGTTTGGGCAGCTGTGCAAGTGCGTTGCGGCAATTTTCGTCAGTGTTGCTGAGCAGCGAGAGAGCTACCAGCACCTCGTCGGCATGCAGACGGGGGTTGCGTCCGTGGAGATACTCAACCTTGGTCTTCTGAATGGGTGCTATAAGCGCCTCGGGAATAAGTTTTGCTGTATGCGGAATACCTGCCAGGTGTTTGGTCGCATTCAGAATGAGCGATGCACTTGAACCCAACAGAGAACTTGCACGTGATGTGATAATTGTACCATCCTTAAGTTCTATGGCAGCTGAAGCTACACCTGACTCCTTTTTTCGTTCGGCGGCGGCAACAGTGGTCTTGCGATAATCAGTACCAAGCTTTGCCTGCTTCATTATGAGGGCAATCTTGTTGACCTCATTCTCGCTGTTACCCTTTGTCGCAAGATCGCACAGAGCGTAGTAGTAACGGCGTACAATCTCGTCGTGTGCAGCATTGCAACATCCCTCTTCGTCGTCCATGCAGAACCCAATCATGTTCACACCCATGTCGGTCGGCGATTTATAGGGACTCTCGCCATAAATGCCTTCGAATATAGCATTTAGCACAGGGAATATCTCAATATCTCTGTTATAGTTAACCGCAATCTCGCCATAAGTTTCGAGGTGGAACGGGTCAATCATGTTGACATCGTTGAGGTCGGCTGTTGCTGCCTCGTATGCCATGTTGAGCGGATGTTTCAATGGCAGGTTCCACACAGGGAATGTTTCGAACTTGGCATATCCGGCCTTTACGCCGCGCTTGTTCTCGTGGTAGAGCTGGCTTAGACATACTGCCATCTTGCCGCTTCCGGGGCCGGGAGCAGTGACAACCACCAAGGGACGTGTTGTTGCTACATAGTCATTCTTGCCGAAGCCCTCGTCTGAGTCAATCAGTGCCACATTGTTGGGATAACCCTCTATTGTGTAGTGCTTATAGACTTTGATGCCCAAACGTTCCAAACGCTGTTTATAACCGTCTGCGCTTGATTGTCCATTGTAGTGAGTGATGACAACGCTGCTTACATACAGGCCTATCTTCTCAAACTCGTCACGCAATCGCAGCACATCCTCGTTGTATGTGATACCAAGGTCGCTTCTTGTCTTGTTCTTTTCAATATCAAGCGCGCTTATCACAAACACTATTTCGGCACAATCGCTAAGCTGCATAAGCATCTGCAACTTGGAATCGGGCTTAAAACCGGGCAATACGCGACTTGCGTGATTGTCGTCAAACAATTTACCTCCAAATTCGAGGTACAACTTATCGCCGAACTGAGCTATGCGCTCCTTGATGCGTTCGGACTGTATCTTGAGATATTTCTCGTTATCAAAACTTGTTTTCATACTGCCTACAAAATTACTATTTCTTGCTTTTCCTACAAAAAAACAAAGCAAAAATTAGAGGTGTTTATGCGGAACTTTTTTTGACAACTTGGCACTGTTAAGTTACGCGGAAATTATTCCTGAATGTCGCCAACGGCAATCTGGTACTCTCTCCACAATGCGTCGACATCGGCATTTTCGCCGAATATGTGCTTGATGGCACCATTGAACGACCAGGGAATAACCTCCAGGGCCGTTCTGTTGATTTTGCGTATGAAGTCGGGGTCTTTGTTGTCGCGCAGCCACACGAAGAAGTATCCGGCTGTTCTGTATCCATCCATGTAGTTTCCACCTTTGGGACGATCGACCTCGCCATTGAATCCGCCATTGGCTATGCGCACGGCATCAGCCACGCCTTCGATGAATGCCCAGAATACACGGTTGGTTCCGTATGTGCCGATACCCTGCGGCTCCAGCTGGTAGGCGTGTGTCAATTCGTGCAGCAACACACCGCGGGTTTCGAAAAATACTTTGGCAGTATCGTTGTCGGTGAAGGATTTTGCCACATATTTGGTGCTGTAGTAGATTGATACCTCGCCATTGCCGCCGCCCTTGCCTGAGATTCCATCCATCTCCTCTATTGTATAATGGAGGTTGTTAACCGGCACAATGCTGTCTTCGGGTGAAAAATAGAGTGTATTCAATACGGTTCGTGCCTGTTCGGCAATATACTCCTGGGGGTTGGGTATCAGACTGTGATAGATACGTGAACCTTCGCTTTCGGGAGATTTGTCCTCGAACAGGATGTTGCCAACAAAATAATCGTCCCACTGCGATTTTGCAGCACCAGGTTTGTCTGAGCATGCGACAAAGCTTAAAGCCAGTGCCAATGCACCAATGAAATGACTCTTTTTCATAGTTATGTTGTTAAGTTTAATTTGTTTCTTACGGACAACAAAAATACAAAGAAATAGAAAAAGTAAAAAGAAATGTGGTGCAATTATATTAATATATGACTGACGCCATATTATATAAATCAATGTGTGAGGATGAACCGATCGGTTCATCCTCACACATTGATTGCCATACTTCTTTTCTTTCAGGTAATTAGCGTCAACCTTCTTTAACTTTAACGATGTCCTATTATTATACCTGCTGAAAACGGGTGAAAGCCCGGTGAGTAGTTGGTGTCGAGTATGTTCATTGGTGAATATTTTATGTAGAAGGCCAGAGGACGTATGCCCACTTCGGCTTTGAAATCTGCTGTAACAGTATTCTGGTGTATGTTGCTGCTTGTCTCTTTCTTTTTCTCTCCGTCGACTTTGTAGCGTGTTTTGATTGAACCATGTGTGTTGAAGTTTACCACAGGGCCTACGCCGATGTCAATATGCTTTGCAAGTTTTTGTCTGTACATAAGCTCCAGCGTCATACTGAAAACCTTTACCCTCGAAAATTTAATCTCTGCACCCGTAGGGTATGGGGCAATTGTCAGGTTGTTACCATCTTTCAGGAATCTGTTATCGCCTTTCATGCGGAAATTTCGCCAGTTCACACCAAAGTTAAGTTCAACCCTTCCGCTCTTGTAAGGCTTGTATTGCCATGAGAGCAGTTTGTTCAGCGTAAACTCTACACCGCCGTTTGCCATTTTTGCATCCATGCCCTCGGCCTGGTCGGTGGCGGCTGCGAGTCCTATTCCAAATTCCGATTTTTCTAACAGGGCCATTTCAAATTTGTTATTGTTGTATTGTTTGCGCTGTTTCTCTTCTTTCTCTTTCTTGCTGCCTATGAAGGGTATGTCGAAGTTCCAGTCGCTGTTCTTCTCTTTGATTATGCTTGTGCTTTGTGCAAGTCCCCCTTTTTCAATCTTGTAGTTGTAGCCATTGCCGCTCACCTCTACGGCTATTCTATTGTCGTTGTTTACAATCTTTACGCTGTCGGGTCTGTATGCGACAATGATGCTGTCACGTTCCACTGAGTATTGTTTGAGGTTGCTTTGTGCATTTGTTGCATAGGTTGCCGACAGCAGTAGCATTGCCGAGATTATTGATTTTTTCATATCTTTTTGTATTTTCCGGTTATTACTTTTTAAACATCTTTTTTAGCTCTTCGAGAGTTACGTAGCCCTCGATGTAGACTACCGTCACTTCGTTTGGCTCCTCCACGCGCAGCGAACTGTTGCGATAGAACAGATAGCGGTATTTCTTATTCTTGGGCTCGAAAAGGTAGAAGGCGTAGTAGAGCTTGCCGTTTACGTAACCACACTCCTTGTCGATGGTATTCTTGCCATCCTTTTCCACCAATTGTTCAATTTCGTCGTAGATGCGACTGTTTCTTGTGGTTATCCTTCGGAAGAGTGTAAGATTGTAGGGCTTAAGGTATCTGCCCTCGAGGTGCGAAGCTGTGAACATTGTTTCCCAACGTCCAGGGTCGTTGAACAGTGGCGATATGTTGAGTCCGCTTTGTGCCTTTGCTGCCGATATACACAGCAACGACAGTATGATTATGAGAAAATGTTTTTTCATCTTGTGCTGAATATATTGTTTAATTGTTTTTCGATGGAATTGCTCTCTATGGTGTTGCCCATCATTTGCATTGTGTGCTGCATCTGTTGCAGTACGACTGCCTCGTCGGTATACTCTTTGCCGTCGACGTAGGCTATGCAGATGTCGTGTGTAGGCTGTGGGGCTGAATACCATAGGGCGGTGGATATTATGGCTGCGACGATGGCTGCTGCACTCCACTTTATGGTGTTGCCTCTTCCCTTGCTGTTCTTGTTTTTGGCTTTTCGCGTTACAAAGTATCCCATCACTGCTTTTATCTCGTCGAAGCGTGGGGACGAGGCCTGCGGGCTGCCGAGAAACTCTCTGAGTTCCTCCTCTTCTTGCAGGGTGGTGAGAGCGTCGAAATATCGTTCGGCAAGTTCTTCCCACTCGCTGATGCTTCTTTTTGTGTTGTATTTTTTCTCTTTTTTCATTGCTCTCTCTGTTTGTAAATTTCACGAATCTTTTTTCTTGCTCTCGACAGTTGCATTCTTACCGCAGTCGGTTGCATATTCAATTCTGCTGCAATCTCTTCTATGCTTTTGCTGTTAAATTCCCTCTCCCTTACTATTCTTTGCTGTGTGTCGCTAAGTTCACGGTTTATAATATCTTCTACTTCTGTGAGCAGTGCCTCTTTCTCGTCGCTGCTCTGTTTGTCATCTTCTATGCTGTCGCGCTCTTCGTCTATCGGCACTGTTTCGAGTCGTCGTTTGCGTTGTTTGTCTATGCAAATGTTCTTTATGGTTGTGGTGGTCAGTGCTTCGGCCTCGGTGGTGCTGTTTATTGTGTCGCGCCGAGGCCATAGTCGGCAGAAGGCCTCTTGCAGAGCGTCCTCTGCTTCCTCGTCGTGAGGTAGCAGTTTTGAGGCAATTTGCAGGAATTTTCTGCGCATTGCTGTGAATGTGGTTATTAGTTGTTTGTCGCTCATCTTGTTTTTGTGGCTCTTCTGTTATGCTAAACGTGGCTTCTTGCGAAATGTAACACCAGGGTTACAACTTTTTTTCAAAAAAACTCAAAATTTTTGAATTAACGTCGGTCGGGTATAAGGTTTTTTTCTGTTTGCTCTGTAGATTAAGGTTCTAATATCTTATAGTTTACTGTCAATTTTACCCTTAATCTTTGGTTGCGATAGTTTAAAGTAGTATTCTCTATCATGTTCTTTTGCCGGGCAAAAGAACCAAAAGCCCCGGCACACGGGACGCAGCATTGCCCTCTGCGAACTTCGGCTGCGCTCGTTTAAAATGTAAGTAAACTTCCATTCACTCGCTTGCACGAACTTTCGGCTCTGCCTTTGTTCAGAAGTTGCCTAAAGGCAACATTCTTCAGTCGGTGGCGAGCCTTGTCGCTCGAGCCTTTTCGTCCGTTTTTCGGGCGTTGCGGAACTC
>CAJGDX010000075.1 GCA_904502185.1 uncultured Bacteroidaceae bacterium
AAATATGTTTACCGGACACCAATAAATAAGAATAGGATGCGCTCGTTGGAAAATAAATACAAACAAGTTTGCTTTATTTCACTCGCTTTCACTATCTTTTAATAAGATAGGATTCGTTCGTTACAAAATAAATTGCAAACAAGTTTGCTTTATTTCACTCGCTTTCACTATCTTTGCAAATTGTAGAGAAATAAAATAAAAATAAACAATACATATACAATGCTTACGCTTAAAGTTATTACCCAGGAGACAGAAAAGGTGTTGAAAGGGTTGGAAAAGAAGCATTTCAAGAATGCAAAAGAGACTATTGACCAGGTTTTGGAATTAGACAAGGTGCGTCGTGCCTCACAGGGCGAATTGGATGCAACTTTGCAGCAGAGCAAGCAGCTTGCAGCAAAGATTGGCCAGTTGATGAAGGAGAAGAATATTGCCGAGGCCGAAGAGGTGAAAAAGCAGGTTGCCGACCTCAAGGAGAAATCCAAGGCGTTGGAGGCTGCAATGGAAGAGGCTGCATCTAAAATTCAGGAGATTCTTTATACTATCCCCAATCTTCCCAACGATTCAGTGCCCGAAGGTTACGGTGCAGAGGACAATGTGGTTGAGCGCGAGGGTGGTGTTAAGCCCAATCTTGGCGATTGTGCTCTTCCTCACTGGGATTTGGCAAAGAAATATGACCTTATCGACTTCGAACTTGGTGTGAAAATAACAGGTGCAGGTTTCCCCGTATACAAGGGTAAAGGTGCCCGTTTGCAGCGTGCGTTGATTAACTTCTTCCTCGACGAGGCTCGTGATGCAGGTTACCTCGAAATTGAACCTCCTTACGTGGTTAACGAGGCTTCAGGTTATGGTACTGGCCAGTTGCCCGACAAAGAGGGACAGATGTATCACTGTAAACTGGACGACTACTATCTGATTCCCACTGCTGAGGTTCCTGTAACAAATATCTACCGCGATGTTATCATTGACGAAAAGTCATTGCCCATCAAGAACTGTGCATATTCGGCATGTTTCCGTCGCGAGGCAGGTTCATACGGCAAGGATGTTCGTGGTCTTAACCGTCTGCACCAGTTCAACAAGGTAGAGATTGTACGCATTGACACTCCCGAACACTCTTATCAGTCACTCGACGAAATGATTGACCACGTCGAGAATCTGGTGAAGAAACTTGAACTCCCTTACAGAATACTCCGTCTTTGCGGTGGTGACATGAGCTTTACCTCATCAATCACTTTCGACTTTGAGGTATATTCAGCTGCGCAGGAGCGTTGGCTCGAGGTTAGCTCGGTTTCTAACTTCGAATCTTATCAGGCTAACCGTCTGAAGTGCCGCTATCGCAATGCCGACAAGAAGACAGAACTCTGTCACACACTCAACGGCTCGGCGTTGGCACTCCCCCGTATAGTAGCAGCAATTCTTGAGAACAATCAGACTCCCGAGGGTATCAGAATTCCCAAGGCACTTGTTCCCTACTGCGGTTTCGAAATAATTGACTAACGAATTAATACAGAATAGAACAATGTACAAGATAATTTCAAAAGAGCAGTTTTCGCAGAATGTATTCCGTCTGCGTGTCGAGGCTCCTCTTATTGCACGTGCTTGTCGTGCCGGCAATTTCGTTATTGTCAGAATAGCCGAAAAAGGTGAACGTATTCCCTTGACTATTGCTGCATCTGATGCAACAGAGGGTACAATCACTCTTGTTGTTCAGCGTGTGGGACTCAGCTCTACACGTTTGTGCGAACTTAACGAAGGCGACGAGATTCTCGACGTAGTAGGTCCTTTGGGTCAGCCTACACACATCGAGAACCATGGAACTGTAATATGTGCCGGCGGTGGTGTAGGTGTAGCACCTATGCTTCCTATTGCAACTGCATTGAAAAAAGCAGGAAACAGAGTTATCTCTGTACTTGCCGGACGTTCAAAAGAACTTATCATCCTCGAAGAGGAGGTTCGTGCTGTGTCTGACGAGGTTATCATCATGACAGACGACGGCTCTTATGGCGACAAAGGTCTTGTTACCGAGGGCGTTGAGCGTGTAATCAAACGCGAAAAGGTTGACAAGTGTTTCGCTATCGGTCCTGCGGTGATGATGAAATTTGTCTGCCTGCTTACCAAGAAATATGAAATTCCTACCGAGGTTTCTCTCAACACCATCATGGTGGACGGAACTGGTATGTGCGGTGCATGTCGTGTAACTGTTGACGGAAAGACAAAATTCGTTTGCGTCGACGGTCCCGAATTTGATGGCCACAAGGTTGACTTCGACGGAATGTTGAAGCGTCTGGCAGCCTTCAAAGACATGGAGCGCGAAGAGATAGAGAAATATAACAGCGTGGTTGGTTGCGAGGCTGATCCTGCTCAGAGCGAGGAGAGCGAGCTTACCAACAGAAACGCCGAGTGGCGTGTGGCTCTGCGCGCAAAGATAAAAGCTAAGGACAGAACCAACATCGAACGTTGCGTAATGCCCGAGCTCGACCCTGAATATCGCGCACGCAGTCTGCGCGAGGAGGTTAACCGCGGACTCACCGAGGAAATGGCACTTACCGAGGCTCAGCGTTGTCTCGACTGTGCCAACCCCACCTGTATGGAGGGTTGCCCTGTGAGCATCAACATTCCTTCGTTCATCAAGAATATTGAGCGTGGCGAATTCGGCAAGGCTGCAATGGTTCTCAAGATGACAAGCTCACTGCCTGCCGTGTGCGGTCGCGTATGTCCTCAGGAGAAACAGTGCGAGTCCAAGTGTATGCATCTGAAGATGGGTAAGAAGGCTGTTGCCATCGGTTCCCTCGAGCGCTTCGCTGCCGACTATGCGCGAGAGAACAACGAGCTTTCTGCTCCCGTCGTAGCTCCTGCCAAGGGTATCAAGGTTGCCGTTGTCGGTTCAGGCCCTGCCGGTCTGTCGTTCGCCGGTGACATGGCAAAGATGGGTTACGATGTTACTGTATTCGAAGCTCTCCACGAGATTGGTGGTGTGCTCAAATACGGTATCCCCGAATTCCGTCTGCCCAATGCTATTGTCGACGTTGAGATAAAGAATCTCGAGGATATGGGCGTGAAGTTCGTTAAGGACTGCGTCATTGGAAAGACACTTTCTATCGCCGACCTCGAGGCCGATGGATACAAAGGTGTATTTGTGGCTTCAGGTGCAGGATTGCCCAATTTTATGAATATTCCCGGTGAGAACTCCATCAACATCATGTCGTCAAATGAGTATCTGACACGTGTGAATCTGATGGATGCTTCTAACCCCGAAAGCGATACTCCCATGCGAATCGGCAAGCGAGTGGCTGTTGTCGGTGGTGGTAACACAGCCATGGACTCTGTAAGAACAGCATTGCGTCTGGGCGCTGAGAAGGCTATGATTATCTACCGCCGTTCCGAGGCTGAAATGCCTGCCCGTCTCGAAGAGGTTAAGCATGCCAAGGAAGAGGGTGTAGAGTTCCTTACTCTTCACAACCCCATCGAATATATTGCCGACGAGAATGGTTGTGTTAAGCAGATTGTTCTTCAGAAAATGGAGCTTGGCGAGCCCGATGCTTCGGGACGTCGTTCACCTGTACCCATCGAGGGTGCCATCGAGACTATCGACATCGACACAGCTGTTGTCAGCGTAGGTGTGTCGCCCAACCCCTTGGTGCCTACATCTGTCGAGGGTCTTGAACTTGGACGCAAGAATACCATTGCCGTAAACGAGAAGATGCAGTCGTCGATTCCTACCATCTTTGCAGGTGGCGACATTGTTCGTGGCGGTGCAACAGTTATTCTTGCCATGGGTGATGGACGCAAGGCTGCCGCTTCGATGGACGAAATGCTCTCGGCAAAATAATTTTTAAAAAATCAAAAATAAAAAATGGAAAGACGGGATTTGTATGTTCTATGGAACATGTGAATTTCGTCTTTTCTAAAATAATTATCTTATGAGATATTTCTTTACACTGTTGGTGTCACTGCTTCTGTTTACGGCTTGTGCCGACAGAAGTGCAGCACCTCTTGTGAGAATGAATGTGTTTGACACTATTCCGACCACTCCTCCTGTGCTGGACAAAAAATATACATTGGATAGCGAGGATTACAACTCTCTTGTTGATGTCACTTTCGACAAAGGTGCTGTTAAATATTCGTCGCTTCCCGATGGTGTCACCGTGGCAACTGATGGCAAGTCTGTGCATTTTACTTCAGCTGTCGGTGGAGTGGAGTTCCGTCTCTCAGGTCGCAGCGAAGATGGCAGCTTCTCCGTTGTCAGCGACAGTTCGCTGCTTGTTACCCTCGACGATGTTGCACTTTCGTCGCGCAAAGGTGCGCCTGTGGCAATCTCTTCGCGTGGTGTGGCATATCTGAAAGTTGCCGAAAAGAGCTCCAATTTCCTTGTAGACCGACCTTCGGCAGCCGGTGCCGATACTGTAAAAACAGCAGCGGCTATCATGTCAACCGGCGACATTGTGTTGTGTGGCAGCGGTAAACTTGCCATCAATGGCAAACGTCGCTATGCGCTCTACAGCGGTGGTCGTCTGATAGTGGATGGTCCCATGCTCTCTGTCGAAAACTCGGTGCGCGACGCGCTCTCTTCTGATGGTGGAGTGGCTGTTGTAAAGGGCTTGTTGAAGATAAATTCAACAAAGGATGCCATAAAATCGAAAAAGGGTAATGTGCTTTTCCTCGGAGGCACCACTCAGCTGACCTCGGTGGGTCAGAAGGGCGATGGCGTTCAGGCTGCAAATATCTATATGTACGACGGTTATGTATCTGTAAAGACACAGGGCGATGCCTCACGCGGCTTCAATGCCAAAGGCTCTGTATATGTCATCGATGGTTCGTTGGCTGTGCTGACAGAGGGAAATGTTACATTCTCGCCCAAAAAGGCTGATTATAGCTCGAACTCCTGCGTCAAATGCGGAAAATCCATGTATATGGCAGGCGGTTATCTCAACCTTGAGAACCGTGCCACTGCCGGCAAGGGTATAAACTGCAATGGAAAAATGCAGATGGATGGCGGTCTGTTGCTTGTCAGAAACTATGGCGAAGATGTTCAGCATCCTACATTGCCCGATGCACATTCTTCGGCCAAGGGTGTCAAATGTGACAGTGTAATATCCATCAATGGCGGAAAATTGGAGATTCTTGTCTTTGGCAAGGGTGAACGTTGCGAGGGACTTGAATCGAAGAACGATATTGTCATTGGCGGCGATGCCGATGTTTATGTCTATGCAACCGATGATGCACTTAATTCGGGTGGCAACATCATAGTGAACGGTGGCCGACTCTATGCCTACTCTGCCAACAACGATGGCATCGACAGCAACTACGGGATAACCATCAATGGTGGACTTGTGGTAGCCAACGGCTCGGGCAGCCCCGAGCAGGGTATCGACTGCGATTTTGATGCAAACTTCTGCATGAAAGGCGGAACACTTGTTTCCATCGGTGGAATGATGGGGCTTGCTCCCAATCTGCCGCGCAACAAGCAGACAACGCAACACGCTGTTGCATGGAGCGGAGTGGAGTTGCAGCGTGGCAAATATGTAAACCTCTCCGACGCCTCAGGTAACACTCTGTTGTCGTACAAACTTCCCCGTACTCTGAAGTCGGGTGGAGTGGTTGTGTCAACACCCGAACTTGCAGGCGATACAAAATATAGACTTTCGATGAGCGACACAGTAGTTGGTGGCACATATGGGGGTAACGGATTCTACAATGGTGCAACTTTGCCCGAAACAGCAGCGGCTCGTGAGTTTGCCCTTCAGTCGCTGATTGCAAGGGTTGATTCCGATGGCAATGTTGAACCGTTGTCTGTCGATTCAACCGAGTATAAACCCGGCATGATGCCTCCTCCACCGTTTGGTGCCGGCAATGGTGCTTTCCCACCTCCTCCCGGTAACGGAAAATTTCCCCCTCCCGGTGGTGGCGCTCCCGGCATGATGCCTCCTCCCGGATTCGATATTAACAATATTCCCGATTCTATAAAGAAACGTTTCGCCCCCGATGGCAAGTTCCCATTCCCGCCACCTTTTGCAAGAGGTGCCGACGAGGGATACAACGACAATAATCTGCCCGGCGACGGATGGAAATAGATAAAATTAGAGCAACCTTTTTTTAAGGTTGCTCTAATTTTGTAAACTGCAATCGTCTGTGAAGGTCGTTTGTTATTCGGTGTATCTCTCTATTATCTCCTTAAGTTCTGCCATGCTGCGTGCGCCTGATGCACGCCATTTTATCTCTCCCTCCTTGAACAGAATAAATGTTGGCACCGACTGTATGGCATAGGCATTGGCAACGGCGTTGTTTCTGTCAATGTCTATTTTAAGGATTCTTACTTTGTCGCCCATTGCGCTTTTCAGCTGTTCGAGTATGGGCTTCATCGCTTTGCAGGGGCCGCACCATTCTGCGAAGAAGTCTACAAGTACAGGCTGCTTGCCCGATATTATCTCTTTGAACTGTGACATTGTGGTAGGGTTATGTGTGGTTGGTAAAAAATGAGGGCAACACTGTGTGCCGCCCTCAATATAACAGATATTCTGTGTAAATGTTTCTCTTATTCCTCTGAAGCAGGTGTGTAACGGGCATTCAGTCCGTCGATAACCTCCTGTGTGATGTCGAGTGCTTCGTTAGCATAGAGAAGGTTGTCACCTACGCGGCTGATGATAAGGTCGTACTTCTTCTCTGTGTTGTAGGCCTTAAGGAAAGAGTTGATAGAGTCGTGCAGTGTGACGTTGTTTTTCTGGCTCTCGGCTGAAAGTTCGCTGAGCAGACGCTGCTCCAGCTTCTCCAGAGTCTCTTTCTTTTTCAACAATTTTGTCTGCTCCTCCTCTACGCGTTCACGTGTTGCGTAAACGTTGTTCTGAAGCTTGCGCTGAAAATCGTCGTAGTCGGCCTGGAAGGCTTTAAGTTTCTCGCTCATCTTCAAACGCATGTCCTCCTCTTTTCGCAACATGTCCTTGTTGAGTGCTATTGAGAATTCATATTTGCTGAGCAGTGAGTCGATGTCTACAAAGGCAATCTTGATGCATTTGCCACCCTGTGCGGCTGCAGCTTCTGTGCTTGCGACATTTGCCTGTGTGGCGCTCTGCTCTTTTGCACATTGGGTAAAGAACAGCATTGTTGCAAATGCAAAAAGTACTATTCCGAATCCGTTTGTTCTTTTCATTTTGTGATGTTGTTTTATGTTATTATTCTATTGTTTCATGTTTTTCGCGTTCGGCGATGGCATGGGGATTCTCACGGCGCGAATCTCTGTCCTGTGCTTCAACGCACTTTATTCCTCTCTTGCGCATCTCCTTGTTGCCTCCAACGTGTATGTTCGGGAAGCGTCCATTCTTTTTTATCAGGATGGTTATTGCCATCAGTACCATGCATATGGCAACTATCAGTGTGGTCAGCAAAAGTGTTTTTATCATATTGCCTTTTGGGTTTCAGCTTTGTGGGTTTTGCCCCTTTTGGTTTGTTGTAAAAAGAGTGAACAACCGCTTCTTCTGAAAATAAAATGAATTTATAGAGCTTCTTATTTTGTTCTGAAGCTTGGTTGTACTATCTTTAACCGCAAATAGGCTGCAAATATAAGCTTTTTGTTTTCTTCTCGATGGCAGAAGCGTGCCAAAAATGAGAAAAACTGTCGGATAATTGCCGATATTAACTATTTTTTTGAAAAGACAATTTAAACGTTAACAAATTTATACAAAAAAGTTTATGAATATAGCGAATTTGAAACCCGAATCGGTGTTTGATTTCTTTTGTAAAATAAGTGATATTCCACGTGCTTCGAAGCATGAAGAGTTGATTTCTGCCTACTTGCAGAATTTTGGCAAGAGCCTGGGATACGAGACTATAGCAGATGCTGCGGGCAATGTGCTTATTAAAAAACCTGCTTCCCCCGGTTACGAGAACCGCAAGACTATAATTCTTCAGGGACACATGGATATGGTCTGTGACAAACGACCCGATGTTGTGCACGACTTTTCGAAAGACCCTTTGAAACTCTTTGTCGAAGGTGAATGGCTTAAGGCCGAGGGTACTACTCTTGGTGCCGACAATGGCATTGGTGTTGCGGCTGCAATGGCTGTGCTTGCCGACAAGAGTCTTAAACATGGTCCTGTGAACTGCCTCTTTACGGTAGACGAGGAGACCGGTCTGACAGGTGCCGAGGTTCTTGAACCCTCTATGCTCGATGGCGATATTCTCATCAATCTTGACTCGGAGGACGAGGGCGAGATATTCATCGGTTGCGCAGGTGGCTTGTGTACGTATGCCGATTATAGATTTATGTGGCAGCCTATTGCCGGAGATATGTTCTTCTTCAAGGTGGAGATTTCGAGCCTTACCGGTGGTCACTCGGGTGACGATATCAACAAGGGACGTGCCAATGCAAACAAACTGCTTGCACGCTTCCTGCTGAAAATGGCCGAGAAATATGAGTTCTACCTCTGTTCCATCGATGGTGGCAGCCTGCATAATGCAATTCCGCGCGACGCTTCAGCGGTGTTTGCTGTTCAGAGTGCCGACAAAGAGTCAGTGCGCATAGACTTCAACCTTTTTGCTGCAGATATTCAAGAGGAGTTTGCTGTTACCGAGCCTAATGCGAAGTTCCTGTTACAGAGTACCGACCCGTGCAGAAGAGCTATTGACAAAAAGGTGGCTCTTGGCTTGCTGAAGTCCTTGAATGCAGTGTTCAATGGAGTGTATGCGATGAGTCAGGATGTTCCGGGGCTTGTAGAGACATCGAGCAATCTTGCATCTGTCAAGATGAACAGTGAGAGCTCTATTGCAGTTGTCACCAGTCAGCGCAGTGCCATTGTGTCGGCCCGTGAGGATGTTTCGCAGGCGGTTGGCGCAGCCTTTGAACTTGGTGGCGCAAAGGTAAGACGCAGTGGCGGCTATCCCGGATGGAAACCTAACCCTCAGTCGGAAATTTTGAAGGTGGCAGGCGATGTATATCGCGAGCTTTATGGCGAAGAGATAAAGATCAAAGCCATTCACGCAGGCCTTGAATGTGGTCTTTTCCTCGAAAAGGCTCCTCGTCTGGATATGATATCATTCGGCCCCACAATGCGTGGTGTACACTCTCCCGACGAGAAACTGAACATTCCTTCTGTTGAACGTTTCTGGAATCATCTGTTGGCACTGCTCGAGCAGGCTCCGTCGAAAAAGTAACCTTGCAACGAATAACCAGAAAGTAATTTGTTGCACCCATTATAATAAATGGGGGTTGTTGAACGTTCATTATAGGAACTTTCACATCGCAAAACCATGAACTTGAAAATAAAATACATACTTGTATCCCTTCTGATGTCGGTATTCGTCGTTGCGTGCAGCGACGATGCCGATTTTTCGTCCGACCCTACGCTTCGTCTTGAATTCTCGGGCGATACAATATCGTTCGATACTCTGTTTACGGAAATTGGCTCTCCCACAGCGTCGTTCCTTGTTTTCAACCGCAACGGCTCTTCGTTGAGGATAAACAGTGTGGCATTGGGCGGTGGCGATTCATCGCCTTTCCGTGTGAATGTCGACGGGCAGCATGGCAACGAAATACGCGATGTCGAGGTTCGTAAGAATGACAGTATTTTTGTTTTTGTGAATGTGTCGCTCGACCGAAATGAACGTGATATTCCTTTCGAAGTGCGCGACTCGCTGGTCTTTGTTATGGAGAGCGGTCACAGGCAGTGGGTGCAACTGGTGGCATACGGACAGGATGCAACAGTGTTGCGTGCGCCTCTGTTCGACAGCGATACTACACTGGCGGCAGGTGCATACATCATACACGACAGTCTGACAGTTGCCGAAGGTTGTCGTCTGACGCTGCCCGCGGGCTGTTCGCTCTATTTCCATAGTGGAGCATGGATGAATGTGTGTGGCTCGCTGTCGGCGCAGGGAAGCAAAGAACGACCCGTCGTTTTTCGTGGTGATCGCACCGACAATATGTTCGACTATCTCCCCTACGACCGCGTGCCGGGGCAGTGGGGTGGCATCACCTTTCAGCCGACCAGCAATGGCAACACTCTTGACCACTGCGACCTGCACAGCGCAAACTATGGCTTGCGTATGCTGTCGGGTGATACAACTGTGCAGCGCCTGACGGTTACAAACTCGTCAATCTGTAATTTCTCGGGCAATGCGCTTGAGTGCGAAAATGCACGCGTGGATGTCGGTAATACGCTTATAGCCAATGCCGGTGGCAATTGTGTGAAGGTGGTTGGTGGCAGTGTGCGTTTCGTTCATTGCACCATCGCCAATTTCTACGTCTGGACACAGCGCGAAACAGCACTTGCCCTGCACAATATGCTCGAAGGCAGTGTGGCTCCTTTGCGTGAGGCTCTTTTTGCCAACTGCGTCATTGCCGGTTCGAAGACCGATGAGATAATGGGCTACCTGTATGAGCTTGGCGACACTGTTCCCGATGGTGCAAACTATCGTTTCGTCTCTTCGCTTCTCAATACAAGACCTGCAGCTGACGACGATGAGAATTTTGTCAATATCGTATGGGACGACAAGGAGATAAAACCTTTCGGAAAAGAGCATTTTGCTCTTATCGACAATTCCGTATACAAATATGATTTTCATTTGGATTCGCTCTCGTCGGCTCGCGGAATTGCCAACAGCGAATACTCGGCACTCTTCTCTGCCGACCTCGATGGGGTAGCGCGTCCTGCAGAAAATTCCGATGCAGGTTGCTTCCAGTATGTGGAGGTAGAAAGCGGAAAGGTTAAAACTGAAATGTAACGATAGTTGCTTCGCTTTTATTGCTACATGCCTTGTTGCTTTGCAACCGCATCCCACGCGGCATCACTTTCAGCGATGCTTCGCGTGACTGCTACTCAAGGCATCTGGCGATAGTTGCTTCGCTTTTATTGCTACATGCCTTGTTGCTTTGCAACCGCATCCCACGCGGCATCACTTTCAGCGATGCTTCGCGTGACTGCTACTCAAGGCATCTGGCGATAGTTGCT
>CAJGDX010000076.1 GCA_904502185.1 uncultured Bacteroidaceae bacterium
ACTTGCAAGTAAACTTGCGTTACGCTCGTTTGCACAAACCTTCGCACTTAATCCGAAAAACAGACGGACTCTCGGCTGTGATGCTTACGGTGCCGGTTGAGTTTTAAGTTACCAATGCTATGGATGGAACCGCATAAATACTGCGGATTGAGACACACTTTTATACCCTTTTAAACTTTTATCGGACACCAATATTTTTCTATGGAAAATATCGGAGGGAGTTCCAATCACAGCAATGGCTGTTCTTATTTCGAACTCACGCTATTAAAACAGTATATTACAATCAGGCATTAAATGCACAACGCCCCCGCAGAAAGGATCTGCGAGGGCGAAGTTATATTTTCAAAAACTTTCACCAAAGTGTGATTATCGAGTTTAAGTTCATGTGATGGTCCTGCAAGAACATAGATATACAATCAACAAATTATACAAGACTATCAAGAATTTTGCATCATTGTTTACCTTTCATTTTATCGTAGAACGTTGAAATAAAAAGAACGCCATCACTGAAATTTTTATAAGCGACACCCATTCTCTTCGTCATTTGGGGAAACTTTCTTTTGTACTTTCTATACAATATCTTAAACTCTTTTTTCTTCTCGTCATTATCCATAATGCTCGACCAATAGAATTGCCAAAATTGCATCTGGTGTCCTTTTTCTATTTTTGACAAACAATGCATAAATACATCGCTTCTATTTTTCATAGTGCTACACAGCAACCCTTTCAAATAGTTGGGAGCGTCGGCGTCAAGCGAAGCACCTACAGATAAGGCTATCAGTCTATTGCAAAAAACAGTATCATTTATTGCCGAGCAAATTTCCAATGCTTCGACATGCTTATGCGCCATATTGTACATAGATAGGTCGTAACCCTTTTTGCTACAAAATTTGTATGTATCGTAATACTCTTCCCAATTATTTGGAAACGCATTGAAAAATTCTTTCTGTTTCTTGTCCGATTGAGGATTCTGCAATAATTCATGATAGGCCTTGCTCAATCTTAGTGTGTCAATGATAAAATATTGCGCCGAGAGTTTTGTAAGTAACACCACAAGCAAAAAAAATGTTGAAAACAGTCGTTTCATGATATTTGTTATTTATAAGAATCTTTTATTTCCGGGGTGACATTTTTCGGTGTTATTATATACCAAGTATATTAAAATGTCGCGTCCTGAAAAATTAGGACGCGACAAGAGAAACTAACGTTATATATTTTTTGATGTCCACGTTACTTCACAGAGCAGCAGGCCTTTTCGCCTTTTGACAATTCAACCTCTACGTATGAGATTGTCTGTCCCATTGCGTCGGTACGCTTCATAGCCTTTGTGCTTTCACCATTGACAGCGATGTTCTCGTAGTCACCGACAAAAGCTGCTTCCCAGGTAATTTTTTCGGGAGTGTTGTTGAGCAATGCCGAGCACTGGTTATTGTTGTGACGAACGTTGATTGTACCGCCAAGAACGGGCAGATTGCTTATTTGCAGATAGTTGTCGCCGGTGATTTTGGGCAATGTGGTGATGCGTTTTTTAGATGCGCTGGGCTCTATACCCATTGTTCCGCTGATGATGCCCTCGACCATTCCGTATGAAACCTCGGGATAGTCGCATCGTTTGGCAATGACGATATCTTTGAGGATGTTGTATGCTTCGTCGTTGTAGTTGTAACGGTACCAAAGGAGGGGAAAGTATGAGATATTCTCGATGTTCCACTCTTTGCGGGCGAGCATCTTCTCTACTGTGCCTTTGATGCGTGCAGCATCCTTCACTGCACCGAACCATATTACATGTGTCAAACCCTCGCCATCGGCAAATTCACCTTTGTTTGTCCAGAATGTGTGATAGGCATTTATTTCGGGGCTCCACCATTTCTCGTCGAGGTGTTTGCGGTACTCTTCGGCACGGGCTGCCATCTGTGCGCTCTTCTCGCTGTTGCCTGCCACTGCAAGAATCTTGCTGTAGGCATCGTAACCGCCATAGATGGTTGCCACGAGGTCCGAACTGCTGTAAAGGCCACCGTATGACTCTACATAAGAGGGAACACCGCGAGCAATACCGAATCTTTTGGCCTCTGCCTTGCGATTAACCTCGCGTGTACGAGTGAGCATCTGCTCGGGGTTGAGCTGCCAACTGTCGACATACTCTTTTGCCGAGAGTGAGTAGAAATTGGTGAACGCAGCATCCTCGATGTAGCGTTTGTCGCCTGTCCACTCGTAGAGTCGCCAACAGGCATACATCACGTCAAAGTTTGCATTGAGGTTGTACCAGAAATCGTTGTCATTCTCGTAGTCTGCCGAACAGGGATTGTCATCCTTGTCTATCTCCCAGTATGTACACCAGTCTTTTGCCTCGCTGATGTTCGCGGCAAATTTAGACATCATGTTGTAGTTGTGCTTGGAGAGACCGAGAATTTCGGCACCGATACTCTGATGTGCGGCATCGCGCATGCAAAAGGCGTTGCGACGGGGAAGAGCAGCCTCGTACCAGCAACCTACGGGGTCGCCGCCATCATGGGCATAGGAGAGAGCCATCTTGCGCCCCCAAAGGAAGGCAAGTTCAAGGTTTTTATCGGATGATTCGAACGATAATTCTTTTTCGGTTGTCCCGAGACAACAGCCCTTGCCGTTGCATTTCTGTGGACACTCGTTAGAAGTGCAGGCAGCGACCAGTGTCAGCATTACTGCAAGAAACAGAGTCTTTGTTAATTTCATAGTCGTTGATATTTAGTATTATTTTATATTTTTCAATGTCTCGGCAGCTGTTGGATGTCCGTACTTTACAGCTTTTTGGAGATTCTCTTTAGCTGCGGCATTGTCGCCCTTAAGCATTTGGCAACGCGCCATCAGATAGTAGGCATCGGGGTTCTCGGGTGCAACAGCCATTGCCTTTGCAAGCACAGGCAGAGCTTCGTCTATCATGTTCACTCTGTAACAGATGCGGCCCTTTTCGATAAGGAATGTGATGTTGTCGGGTTCAAGAGCCAGCGCTACATCGATGTCGGCAAGCGCCAGACGATACATCTTACCGCTATATTCTGCCTGTTCGCGCAAGTAGTAGAAGTTGGCATTCATTCTGTTGCCAAGCAGTTTGGCATAGGCATTATAGTCGAGAACCGCCTCGCGGTAACGTCCTGCCCTGTTCTTTACAAGACCACGGTTGAGCACATAGGGTGCCATGGCAGCAATGGGTACTTGACCAAATGTTGCAATGGCGCTGTCGAGGTGCAGAATGGCTGCATCGGGGTCGCCCAGCAGCTCTTTGCAGTTGGCAGCAATAGCATATAATTCGGCATCGCAGAGATTGGTGGAGGTGAGCGCCGAATAGCAATCGAACGCACCTGCATAGTCGCGTTTGGTGTAAAGGATATTACCCTTTAGTCGGGTATATATGGGCAGATTCTCAACCTCCAGAGCGCGATTGACGCATGCAAGTGCAGAATCTATGGGGAAGGTGGCACTGGCAACAGTGTCGGCATAGAGTTTGTGGGCATAAATAGTGTTTGCCTTGTGATAGAGTACGTCGCCCTTGTTGGCTGCAAGAGCAAGAGCCTTTTCCCAACCTGCCTCGGCTGCATCATATTTTTTTATGCGGATGGCATTGTACTCGGCAAGGTAGAGATGTCCCTGATGGCTCTCAGGGAATTGAACTACATACTCGTCGAGCATGGCTTTGTAGGCGCTGCTGTCGCTGGAGAATGACTGCAGCAACAGGCAGGAGAGAGCCTCCTCTTCGGTGACAGGAAGAGCCTTTCTGATGCCTATGCGCGAGAAGCGTTCGCTGTTGTAGTTGGTGGCTCTGATGGTCAACGACTTTGCATAGTTGGCTGCAAGAGCATAGCTGTGCAGTGTGTCGTCGGCTTCGATAGATTGCAGCAGCGCCACAAGCTGTCCTTCGGCGTCGACAAGCGGTGCCGAGATATATTTTTCCTGCAAGGGCAGACGAAGTGTGTAGTAGTGGTGAGAACCGCTGATGGTGTCGGTCTTTTCCACCTTTGCCTCTTCCACTGCCCCACTCTTTTTAACGCCGTAACCGACCATATAAAGTATGTTGCCGTTGGTGGCAGGACGTGACGAATATTCGACAGGCTTCAGTTTCTTGTCGGGCTGGATGCTCAGACGTATGCAGTCGTAGGTCTCGTCGGCACCGAGGATTTTGATGACGGGGCGTACAACACCGCGTGTGTCAATGGCAACAGCACTGTCAGCATCGACAAACAGCGAGTAGGAGGACAACATTTCGCCATCGACATTCACAAGGACGCCGATTCCGCTTCGCAGCAGTTCGCCGTTCTTGTAGACGAGAATGCTTGCCACCGAATTGCGGACATTGCCTGCCTTTTTGGGTATCTTGGCAAAGGCTTGCACAAAGAGTGCCGCGAGTATGATGAACAGAAATATTTTCTTCATTCTATGCTATTTTCTATGAAACTATTCTGCCGGATGGCGTTGACGTACACACTCATAAAGTATGACTGCTGTGGCTACCGACACATTAAGTGACTCAATTTTTCCATATTGGGGAATTGACACCCAGTCGTCGCACAGTGCAAGGTGTTCGGCAGGAATACCCGTATCCTCGGCACCCATGATTATGCAGAGAGGGGCGTTGAGGTCGCTCTGTGTGTAGTTCATCTTGCCGCGCTCGGTGGCACATACAATGCGCAGTCCGCTTGCTTTGAGATATTTTATTGTCTCTGTGATATTCTTTTCGCGGCAGACGGGAAGTGTGTGCAATGCACCGGCAGAGGTCTTTACGGCGTCGGCGTTTACGGTGACGCTTCCGTGCGAGGGGATGATTATGGCGTCGACACCTGCACAGTCGCATGTGCGGGCAATGGAGCCGAAGTTACGTACATCGGTGATGCCGTCGAGAAGAACCAGCAGAGGATTCTTGCCCTCTTCGAAGAGTGTGGGTACCACTGTTTCGATGCTTGCATACTCGACTGCCGAGATAAACGCAATCACTCCCTGATGGTTCTTGCGTGTTATGCGGTTGAGTTTCTCCACCGGCACGCGCTGCACAGGGATGGTGCGACCTTTCAGGGCTGCAAACAGTTCGCGTGAAAGTTCGCTCTGAATATCGCGTTTCACAAGTATCTTGTCTATCTCTTTTCCTGCGTCGAGAGCCTCGAGGACGGCGCGTACGCCGAATATCATTTCATTATTTACTGCCATTATCGTTGTTGTTTGTGTTTATTTACTTACTGTTACAAAAAACAGATATTTACTTTTTAGCGGTCTCTTTCCTGAACCCCTTTACCATGCAGGTGATTCCGATAATCATAAAGGGAATACTGAGCCACTGTCCCATGTCCAGAGCCATGCCCTCTTCGAACGATGACTGCACCTCCTTGAGGAACTCCACAAAGAAGCGGAATGTAAAGATGGTTGCAAGGCAATAGCCGAAATAGAAGAGACTTCCGACCTTCGATGGGTATTTACGGTAGAGCAGCAATCCGCCGATGAATATTACAAAGTAGGCTATCGCCTCGTAGAGCTGAGCAGGGTGACGCGGCAACTGGTCGACCTGAGCAAATACCACGCCCCACGGCATATCCGTTACATTACCCAGAATCTCGGAATTGAAGAAATTGCCCATTCTTATCATTCCTGCGACTATGGGGGTGGTGATGGCAATATTGTCCAGCAACCATGGGAACGACAATTTGGTACGCAGGGTATATACCCACAAGGCAATAAAGAGTCCTATGGTGCCTCCATGACTTGCAAGTCCCTGGTAGCCGATGAATTTCCATCCGTCGGCAGTCTCTTTCATGGGTAGGAGCATTTCAAGTATGTGTCCCGAATAGTATTCAAATTCGTAGAAGAGGCAGTGGCCCAGTCGCGCACCAATGAGTATGCCCAGAAAGCAATACATAAAGAGCGGTTCGAAAAGCTCCATGCTCACATTCTGACGTTTGTAGAGATGTTGCATTATCTTGTAGCCTGCGAGCAACCCTATGACCCAGCAGAGCGAGTAATAACGTACCTCGAATCCCAATATCGAAAAAAGACTCTCCGAAGGATCCCAAACTATGTAACAAGGTAGTTGTGTCATCTGCTGTCGTTATTATACATTGAAACGGAAGTGCATGATGTCGCCATCCTGAACGACATACTCCTTACCTTCGACACTCATCTTTCCGGCCTCTTTCACAGCAGCCTCGGAGCCGAGGGTTACATAGTCGTTGTACTTGATTACTTCGGCACGGATGAAACCTTTCTCGAAGTCTGTGTGGATGACACCTGCACATTGGGGAGCTTTCCATCCCTTGCGGAATGTCCATGCTCTTACCTCAACCTCACCTGCTGTGATGAATGTCTGCAATGTGAGCAGGCTGTAGATTGATTTTATAAGGCGGTCGCAACCCGACTCGGTGAGTCCCATATCCTCGAGGAACATCTGCTTCTCTTCGTAGCTTTCGAGTTCGGCAATCTCTGCCTCGGCCTGTGCCGAAATTATAAGAAGTTCGGCATTCTCGTCCTTTATTGCTTCGCGTACAGCCTCCACATATTTGTTACCTGCGGCAGCCGATGTGTCATCGACGTTGCACACGTAGAGTACGGGCTTGGCTGTGAGAAGGAAGAGGTTGCGTGCAATCTGCTGCTCGTCGTCTGTGTCGAATGTTACGGTACGTGCCGACTTTCCTGCTTCGAGGGCAGCCTTGAACTGCATAAGCACATCATATTCGAGCTTTGCAAGCTTGTCGCCACCTACACGCGCCTGTTTCTCGACACGCTTGATGCGGTTCTCCACAGTTTCGAGGTCTTTCAACTGCAATTCAATGTCGATGATTTCCTTGTCGCGAACAGGGTTCACAGAGCCGTCAACATGCACAATGTTGTCGTTGTCGAAACAGCGCAATACGTGGATGATGGCATCTGTCGCGCGGATGTTTCCAAGGAACTGGTTACCAAGACCTTCGCCCTTGCTTGCACCCTTCACGAGTCCTGCAATGTCCACAATGTCGCATGTGGCGGGGATGATATTTTTGCAATGTACAAGTTCTGCGAGTTTGGTAAGACGTTCGTCGGGAACGGTTATCTGTCCCTGCTGTGCATCGATTGTACAGAAGGGGAAGTTTGCTGCCTGTGCCTTTGCACTTGAGAGGCAGTTGAAGAGAGTTGATTTACCTACGTTGGGCAAGCCCACGATTCCTGCTTTTAGAGCCATATTTTTCTATTATTTTCTTATTTATCTTTCGTTAATTATTTCTGTTACAAAGATAGCGCAAGCCGAGGGAAGAATATCAAGTTTACTTGAATATTATTCCGAGGCGAAGCCTATTTTATGAAAAGATAGCTACAAACGAGCGAGAATTATGAAGTTTACTTCAATAATTTTCGAAGCGAGAGCAGTCTATCTTTGACTTATGCTTTTACCAATTTACCATCTTTCAGTGCTACACGATAGATGCCACCCTTCCTGGTTGCAAACGAAAGGGTTGCATCGCCGTAACGCAGATTGCATCGTGAGCCGCTTTTAGAGGTTACAACAACCTCTTTGAGCTTACCCTCCTGCCAGATAATCTCTACATCAAAGCCACCTTTGGCGCAGATACCTGCAACACGTCCCTCGCTCCATGCGTCGGGGAGTGCCGGCAACAGATGTATGAATCCCATGTGGCTCTGCATCAGCATTTCGGTGATACCCGCAGTTCCTCCGAAGTTACCGTCAATCTGGAAGGGAGCATGTGTATCCCACAGGTTATCCAGTGTGCCGTTCTTCAGCAGGTTACTGAAGAGAGTGTAAGCATGATTGCCGTCGTGCAGACGCGCCCACTGATTGAGTTTCCAGCCCATGCTCCAGCCTGTGGCGCCGTCGCCACGATGCACAAGCACCACCTTGGATGCCTCGGCAAGTTCGGGAGTTGTCACAGGCGATACGGTGCGTCCGGGATGGAGTCCGAAGAGGTGGTTTACATGACGATGCTGGTCTTTGGGATCGTCGATGTCCTTGCTCCACTCCATCAGCTGACCGTAGCGTCCTATTTTATAAGGTGCAAGGTTTTTAAGGACATTTGTCCACTCCTTGCGCAGTTTGGCATCGACACCAAGCACCTTGCTTGCCTCTATCGCATCGAGCAGAATCTCGCGTATGACAGCATGCACAAAGGTAGCACCCTGGTCGATGGGGCCATGTTCGGGCGAGGTAGAGGGAGCTGCTGTGTAGCTGCCGTCCTTGCGTTTCCACAGGTAGTCGACCGCAAAGATGGCACTGCTCTTTATAATTTCGTAGCCTGTCTCTTTAAGGAATTTCATGTCGCGTGTGTAGTCGTAGTAGTCCCACACATGTGTGGCGAGCCAGGGACCTGCCATGGGGTTGAAGTTCCACGACATGTCGTAGCTGCTGAACGGCGATGTGAAGCCGAAGATGTTGCCCGAAATGCCGGCTGTCCATCCACGGGCGCCGTAGTAGGACTGCGCTGTCACCGCACCCGGCTTAAGCAGAGTGCGTATGAAGTCTACCAAAGGTATCACACACTCGTCGAGGTTGGTGGCGCATGCAGGCCAGTAGTTCATCTGAAGATTGATGTTGTTGTGATAGTCTACACGCCAGGGGCCATCGACATTGTTGTGCCACATTCCCTGAAGGTTGGCAGGAAGGTTGCCGGGACGTGAGCTTGCTATCAGCAGATAACGTCCGAACTGGAAATAGAGGCGTTCGAGCCCATAGTCGGCCTTTCCTTTGCGGTAGCTTGCAAGACGCTTGGGGGTGGGAAGGTCGTTCACTCCGGGAAACTCGAGGGTCATGGGAGCGTTGGGGTTAAGCTCCAGCTGCACACGTCCGAAGAGCGATGAGTAGTCGGCATAATGCTCTTTGAAGAGTGCATCGTAGCCCTTGGACAGTGCATTTTTCATCCACTCGGCAGTAGTCTCGTCGGGGTTGACTCCGACGTATGCTTTAGGGTCTTTAAAATCGGGGTCGAAATTTATCTTATAGTCAGTGTCGGCTGTAACATAGAATATCACATCGTCGGCACCCGAAATGTATATCTTGCCATCCTTGACAGTGATTGTTCCACCCTTTGCCACACTCTCGATGCGCAGTGTGTACTCCATCTGATTGTTGTCGAGCTTACCTTTATATATTAGGCCATTTTCGCCGCTTTTCACTATTGCGCCCTCGGAAACAGGATTGGGCTCATAACTGAATACAAGATTCTGCTTGCCGGGCTTGTCGGCACTGTATCGCATTACCATCACATTGGCAGGATACGATGTAAAGTAGCGGCGTGTGTAGTTGATGTCGTCCTTAGCGTACTGAACAACCGCAAGAGCAGAGTCGAGCGAGAGGGCGCGTACATAGTCGCCCATACCCACAAGGCTGTGTCCCGTCTCGATGTAGAACTCGCCCATGGTGGTGAAGTTACCGAAACGGAAAGGTTTTTCGCCGTAGTATTCATACGAGGCTGTGCTGTTGAAATTCTCGCGTGTAAGTTTCGCTGCCTTTTCGTCGTCACCATCCTCGAATGCCTGACGTATATCCTTCAGCAGATGGGCCGACTTCTTGTTCACATTCCAATAGTATTCGGCACCGCCGGAGGTGTTGGGACCGCCGCGCCACAATGTCTTTTCGTTGAAGGTGATGCGCTCGGCCTCCACAGAGCCCATAATATTGGCACCTATGCTGCCATTGCCTATGGGAAGGGACTGCGATTCCCACTCCTGATCGTAGTTGTAGTTTACACCTCCTGCATTTTCGGGTTTGTTTCTCTTAAGGGTGCTGCCATCGTATGCAATACCTTTGAGGTCGCCCGCATTTTCGGGCTTGCCCTTTCCGCGCCACAGGTCGGGACGTCCGCCGTACCATACTGCACGGCCTTTAAGGCTTGTAGGGGTGTCGAACCACACGGAGAGACCATGTGTGTAGTCGATGGTTGCTGCTGCCGAAAGTGCGAGCAACAGTGTGGTTGTCAATAGTACTATCTTTTTCATATTGTCCGGTTTTTTATGATATTATAAAAACAAAGTGCGGCCTTTATGCGCCGCACCTTGTAAATGTATTATGCATCGATGTTTGCGTATGTCGCGTTTTTCTCGATAAATTCGCGGCGAGGACCTACGTCGTCTCCCATGAGCATTGAGAAGATGTAGTCGGCCTCAACTGCGTCGCGTATGGTAACCTGCTTGAGGATACGTGTCTCGGGGTTCATGGTTGTCTCCCACAACTGTTCGGGATTCATCTCTCCAAGACCTTTGTAACGCTGTGTGGTTATCTCCTTTTCATTTCCGTTGCCATATTTGTCGATGAAGCGCTGACGTGCCTCGTCGTCGTAGCAGAACTCCTTGACCTTACCCTTTGAACAGAGGTAGAGAGGCGGGTTGGCAATGTAGAGGTAGCCGCCTTCGATAAGTTCGGGCATGTATCGGAAGAAGAGTGTCATTATGAGGGTGTCGATGTGAGAACCATCGACGTCGGCATCGGTCATAATGATAATCTTGTGGTAGCGCAGTTTGTCGATGTTTGCCTTTTTGCTGTCCTCGCTGTCGAGTCCGAAACGTACTCCGAGTGCCTGGATGATGTTGTTCACCTCGTCGCTCTCGAAGGCTTTGTGCCACATTACCTTTTCTACGTTAAGAATCTTACCGCGGAGGGGCAGGATAGCCTGGAACTTGTTCTTGCGTCCCTGTTTTGCAGAACCGCCCGCAGAGTCACCCTCGACGAGGAAAAGTTCGCAGTTGGCGGGATTCTTGTCCGAACAG
>CAJGDX010000077.1 GCA_904502185.1 uncultured Bacteroidaceae bacterium
CTGCCCAGCGAGGTTACAACAATCAGCAACTACGCATTCTACCAGAACACAAAGATGTCAAAGGTAGTGCTTGGCAACAGCCTTAAATCAATCAGCAACTACGCATTCAGCGGTTGCGAGGCTCTTGAAAGAATCACAATCCCTGCAAGCGTAACAGAGATTGGTCGTCAGGCATTCAAAGGCTGTCCCTTCGTATGTGTAATCTGTGAGGGCGAGACACCCGCAAGTGCAGGTTCAAAAGCATTCGACACAGACGCTATCGCAAAAGCCACATTGGTAGTTCCCAACGAAGCAGCAGTTGAGGCATACAAAGCAGCAAGCGTATGGAAGAACTTCGGTACAATCATCAGCTACGACCAGTACCTCACAAGCATTGCTCCTGCAACAGAAGATGCAGCAGTGACTGTTAAGGATGGCAAGATTGTAGTAGCAGAGGATGCAGAGGTTACAATCTACACATTCGCCGGCAAACTGGTAGCTAAGGGCAACGGTGGTGAATATACACTTCCCGCAGGCAGCTACATTGTAAAAGTTGGCAACAAAGCTGTTAAAGTTAAGATGTAATTCATCTGAAAAAAAATAAGCTCAACGGGCGCTTCGAGTTTCGAAGCGCCCGTTGTTGTATTATAGATTATATAAAGAAAAGACTATATAAGGCTTAGTGGTTACTCAAGAGGCTATTATAGTATCACATCTGCATATTTACACGGTCTGTATTTCTCTTAATCTCTAATTGCAATAACTTGTGGCAGTTGCTTATATTTCTCCTCCTTACCAGGCAAGGAAGCAAAGCCGCGCTGCACAGGACGCTGAATTGTTGTATGAGGCAAGCCTTGTTGCTATAGCCTTCGACAGCGCAGCTTATAGCGCAGCCTGGTTTTATAAGTCACCAATGTTCATTGTTTACGTCAAAGAAATCTCGGCGATAGTTACTAAAAACAGTTGTATTGACTATTATAAACAGAACCGACATTACACCATCAGCATGTCGGCAATGAAGCACTTTATATAAAACCAACAGACAATAGGAGAGTTCAAACATCGTCCCTGAAGGAGCATGTAACAGCAACAGACTGCGGACAACAAAGTTTCATGCTATACAAACAAAAAAGGGATGCGTCATATATTCATAACGCATCCCAATATATTTAATAAGGTAAAATTCTAATTAAAGGTACTTGTAACCACCTTAATGGCAATCTTATCCTTTCCGCCACGCAATCTTATGCTGTTCATCTTCAGGTCGTGAGTAACAGCCACTATACTACCATTGCTATCCTTTGTAGAGGTTACAGGAATAAGCACCACCTTGTTCCAATCGGGGTTCTTGCTTTCCCATTCAGGATCAGCAGCAACACCCTCTTCATATTCGTCGCGACAATAGTTTATCAGACGCGAAATATTGTTGAAGACATACTGGTTGTATGTGGAATTGAATGTTGCATAGTACGATTTTACATTATCATAAATCTCATTCTGCAGGAAGAAGCTGTACATATCGCACTTGCGCACCATCAGCAACGCAGCAGGGATAGTATACTTATACTGATAATCGCTTGTCTGATTGTAACGGGTAAAAACAATTTTTGCAAGGTTCAAAGTATCGACACTCTCCACAATCTCATTCACCGGCAGCTCTACCTCTGTAAAGACACCGGCAGGAGTCTTAAGATAGGTACATGAGTTATCATCGACCAACGAACTGAGGTCGCCATTATTGAATTTATTCACCTGCAACACCTCTTTGGTTGAAGAGAATGTAGCAATTGAAACTGCAAGCGAATCGACCTTGCCCGATGAGCTTTTAACCATCTGACGGAAATATACATTCACACGTGCCATGCTCACATATATCACGGTTCCGTCGCCCTGTGTACAACGCACATAAAGACCCTTCAGTATGTTGTTGATAAAGTTGTCGGAATTGGCAAAATATTGCTTACCTATGGAGTCACCCTCGGCATTAGTTTCGTAATACTTGTGGATGAATCTGTTGCCAAGCTCCTGAGGCAGTGCAATAGTCACACTGGGTGTGTAATCGTCGCCGAAACGTACAGAATCGGGCACAGAATAATCAATTGCACAATAGGTCTTTTCGGCTATGGGACCTGCATCCTCGTCATAAAACTCGGAAGGGTCTACATTTGTGTAATAGGGAACTCCCTCCTGCAAAGTCTTGTCGAGCTCGAAAACTTCACACTTCATAGTGTTCAGCGAATCGCCAAAATAGCTATTGTAGAACAATTTCAGCTCTATTTTGTAGGCGCTGTCACCAAGCACACCTTCTGTAGGGAAGCCATAGTTCTCGACACAGTTGAACTGTGCAATAAAATCGGAAGAGAAGACCGTTCCCGTTTCAGGGTCGGTATATCTTCCAAGATAGACCCTGTTGGTATTTGCCAATATCGAGTCGTTCGCCAAGATTGAACGGCTGCCGGCATAAAAGGTTACAGTGTCTATCTCCATCTTGTCACCATCGGGAACGATGCTTGTTCCGAGCATGTCGGTATTGTCGTCACATCCGACGAAGAGGAGGGTTGCTATTGCTGTAAGAAATAGAAAAAGTTTACGTTTCATCTGATATTATCCTCTAACCTTGTCGTAGAACTCGTTGCATGCAGGTGCGTAATTTTCCGCCTCCTGATACTCCAATACAGGTTTACCCAACTCTTTGGCATATGACACCAGCGACTCGGGAATATTGGGTGAGTTCAAAATGACGCCGTCGCTATATCTAATGGCAAGTTTAGCAAGTTCTTCGTAAGTAACAGGCTTGTTCACATCCTCCACCAACGACTCTACCATATCCTTGCACAGAAGTTTCTTTGTAAAATTCTCGTCGATGGGATTTTTGAAGTTTGTATCGTAGAGCGAGAATACGACTTTCGAGTCGCGGAACGAAGGCTCCTCGCTGTATGAACTCTTTATATACAAAGGCACCAACGCCGATATCCAACCGTGGCAGTGGATTACCTCGGGACACCAACGAAGTTTTTTCACAGTCTCCAGCACACCGCGGGCGAAGAAAATTATACGCTCGTCGTTGTCGGAATACTCATTGCCGTCTGCATCCTCTGTCATCAGTCTGTTCTGGAAGTAGTCATCGTTGTCGATGAAGTATACCTGCATGCGGGCAGCCTGAAGCGATGCCACCTTGATAATCAGCGGATGGTCAGTTTCGTCTATGATAAGATTCATACCCGAAAGGCGAATAACCTCGTGCAACTGATTACGTCTTTCGTTTATAAAACCCCACTTGGGTGTAAAGATTCTAATTTCACGACCGCTCTCCTGGGTTGCCTGGGGCAATGATCTACCTATATTTGCTATCTCCGACTCGGGTACAAAAGGTGTGATTTCTTGTGTAATAAATAGTACTTTGCTTGCTTTCATTGTCATTATGCCTTACGAATATAGTCTAGGCAGTGCAAAGGTACTGAAAAAGTGGAAGATAAGCAAACTTAGCGATGGAATAAAACGATAGTTTTAGATTCTTAAACATTTTCGGGACACTTTTTTGCCTGTTACATAACACACAGCAGTTCTGTTATCAAATTTTCGGCACATTTATTTCGTTATATCCCTAAATGTTTGTTACTTTGCACGCGATTTCAGAAAAAACAGTACAGAGGTATCTATTTCACCCTGTTTTTTTGATTTGTATAACAACGAGGTTCCTACCACAAAAGTTGAACCTTCTTAATAATATTTATCATTCGAGATGAAAGTTATTCGTACAATCTCAGAGCTCAAGCAGGAGCTTTCTACACTGAGAAACGATGGCAAAAGCATTGGCTTTGTACCCACAATGGGAGCCTTGCACCAGGGCCACGCATCATTGGTAAAACGTTCGGTAGAAGAGAATGATGTCACCGCAGTGAGCGTATTTGTAAACCCCACACAGTTCAACGACAAGAACGATTTGAAGAACTATCCGCGTAATCTTCAGGCCGATTGCGAACTTCTGCAATCTATCGGCGCAGATATTGTTTTTGCGCCCGAAGTTGAGGAGATGTACCCCGAGCCCGACACACGTACATTCAGTTTCGCACCTCTGGACACAGTAATGGAGGGAGGCTGTCGCCCCGGACACTTCAACGGAGTGGCACAGATTGTAAGCAAACTGTTCTATGCAGTGGAACCCGACAAGGCATATTTTGGCGAGAAGGATTTCCAGCAGTTGGCTATCATCCGCGAAATGGTAAAACAGCTTGAGATTCCTGTGAAAATCATCGGTTGCCCCATCGTCCGCGAGAATGACGGACTTGCACTGAGCAGCCGCAACATGCTTTTAAGCGACGAAGAGCGTCAGCGCGCACTTACAATTTCGCGCAGCCTTTTTGCCAGCCTCGAGTATGCAAAGAGCCATACACTGGCCGAGACAAAAGCATTTGTAGAGGATGCAATCAACAGCACCGAAGGTTTGCAGCTCGAATACTATCAGATTGTAGACGGAAACACGCTGCAAGAGATTGCCGAATGGGAGGACAGCGACTATGTTGTAGGCTGCATTGCACTTTTCTGTGGTAAGATAAGACTTATTGACAACATCAAATACAAGGAGGTGGAATAAAACTACGACATGTTGTTACAGATGTTAAAATCCAAGTTACATTGCGTAACTGTCACTGAGGCAAACCTCAACTACATGGGTAGCATCACCATAGACGAAACACTGATGGATGCAGCCGGACTTCTCGAAGGCGAAATGGTTCATGTGGTAAACAACAACAATGGCGAACGCATTGTGACATACATTATAAAAGGTAAACGCGACTCAGGTGTAATTTGCCTTAACGGTGCTGCTGCACGCAAGTTCCAGCCGGGAGACGTGGTTATAATCATGGCATACGCATCGATGACCCCCGAAGAGGCTCGCGAGTTCAAGCCCAAGGTTGTTATCCCCGACCGCCGTACAAACAGTTTGGTGAAATAAGTTATCATTTTTACAATTAAACATAAAGGTCTTGATTTTCGAAAATCAAGACCTTTATGTTTATACACAACTGAGTGTCACCTATAAGTTCACGTACGAGATTCTGAATTTGTATTTTACAGGCTCATTGGTCACACGATACTTTTCAAGTGTATCTACATCGTAGCCACAGCTGGCGTTTCCAACACCACGCAGCACGGCATCAAGATGAAGCACTGTGTAAGGCGACTTTTCTGCCTCCCACAAATGGCGAGCCTTCATCAGCGAGGCATCTGTGTAGCGCAGAGCCGAGAATGAACAGTCACCGGCAAGTACTCTTATCTTCAATCCCACACCTTTGGCATTTGTAAGTGTGAGTTCGCGCAGTCCCTCGCGGTTGCCACTGCTCTGAGGCTTCACATAGTGTCCGGTCATTTCGTCGACTGTGGTCGAATAGCGTCCAAGCATTACACCAGACATTCTGTCGTTGTGGTTTTCCAACGGACCATAAGCATAATAGTCCACATTAGAGTATTCGGGATTGATATACGACAGCAATCCTGCACGACGCAAATCTGCTCTATGCGGTGTAAATTCAGTTTCTACATCCATTTTTCCATTTGCATACACAGTGTATGTAACAGCCGTAGAACAGAGTTTGCCACCACGTTTAACCATTATTTTCACAGAGCCGTCCTTTACGTTTGCATACATAATTTCCGCATTATCATCGTTGCCTGCGTCTGTGTAACCGTAGCGGTCGTTCTCTATCCAGCGATGATTATCATACACGAAAGAGGCTTCGTTTATAAATTCTCGTCCGCCAATTTTCAAGAACTTCACAGAGCCATCCTCTGCATTGAATTTCACACAGATTTTACTATTTCCTACGACAACTGCATCGCCAATATTTCTGAGAATCAATTCTTTTGACTTTTCAACAGCAGTCATGGTACCGGCAGGCAGTTTTGTTACAGACGAATATACTGATGAATCATCGGCAAATTCGCCCCACTGACGTTCCACAAGTACAAACTGCGCAGCTGTTTCCTCATGTCCTGCCTCGCACCAACGGGTAGGTTTGCGACGAATAAACTGAATATTAAGTGCAAGCTCATCGTTGTTCAGATTGGCCTTGTTGTATTTAAGGTCGAGTGTCACAGATTTACCAGGCTCAACATCGGGCAGATGTATGGTTCTACCCTTCTGCGGACGACCGTTTTTCAGTGTAACAGTGTGCAGGTCGAACTCCGAGAGGTTGGTGAAGTTATATTTATTGCGTATCTCCACCGTTGCATAACCATATTCGCGGTCAAGAGATACGAGTTTAATATCGACATAGTCGTAGACAGCCTTAACCTCTTTCAGTTTGGGAGTCTCCTCGCGCGTGGCTGTGACAATTCCGTTTGAACAGAAGTTACCCTGGTGAGGACCGGGATAGTCGTAGCCTGTGTGCAGACGTCCCTCGTATGTTCCTGCCTTAATTTCCGCAGGGTCGTAGATTGCCTGGTCCACCCAGTCCCAGATGCAACCACCGGCTGTGGCGTTGCTTGCCTCTATCATCTCCCAGTACTCGGCAAGGTTACCTATTGCGTTACCCATTGCGTGAGCATATTCGCAGATAAACATAGGCTTGTCGAGATTGCTGGTATTCTCGCGCATCCACGCCATTCCCGGATACATCTTGGAGTACATGTCGCTGTAGTCGCCACCTCCGAAAGGACGGCCGCCGCCACGAGTACCCTCGTAGTGTACGGGACGATTGTCGAGACGCTTGGCAGCCTCGTAGCAATATTTAAAATTGCTTCCGTGACCTGCCTCGTTACCCAAACTCCAGAAAATCACACTCGGATGGTTTCTGTCGCGCAACACCATGCGGTCTATTCTGTCGACAAACGAAGGAATCCACGATGGCATGCTGCTTATCGACTGATTGGCATGGTCCTCGAGGTCAGCCTCGTCCATACAATAGAGTCCATAATAATCGAACATCGAGTACATGCGGGCAGCATTGGGGTAATGCGAAGTGCGTATAGTGTTGATATTATTGCGTTTCATCAGCAGCACATCCTGCAACATCGACTCTGTGGGAACTGCACGGCCATAGAGAGGATGAGAATCGTGACGGTTCACGCCTTTGAACATCACTCGCTGACCGTTGACAAATATCTGAGAATTCTTTATCTCAATGTGGCGGAAGCCGTAGTATGTCGAGAATGCCATCTCGCGTTTACCGTCGGAAGAGATTCCATCGCGCTGTTCAATCTCCACTTTGTAGAGGTTAGGTTGCTCGGCGCTCCAGCGCTGAATCTTTTCGCGGATAGGCACTTTGACATTCAGAGTTTTCAATGTATCGTTCGCATCAAATCCTGTGCCGAATTCCGTAGCACCCACAAGTTTTCCGGCAGGGTTATACACATTCACCACAAAGTATTTAGCAACCTTATTCATACGGTCGCGGTTGTCCACTTCGAGAGCCACATTAAGTTCCACTGACGAGTCGGCATCAGAAGGCTCTGCCTGCAAGCCGGGGGTTGTCAGATAGTGGTCGCGCACCGACACCTTGGGCACATTGTAGAGATATACATCGCGGAAGATACCACTCATGCGGAACATATCCTGACACTCGAGGTAGGAACCGTCGCTCCAGCGGAACACCTGCACTGCCAGGCGGTTGTTGCCCTTGCGCAGATATTTTGTAAGGTCAAATTCGGCAACATTGTTTGCGCCCTGAGTATATCCGACATACTCACCATTCAAGTAGACAATGGCAGCACTGTATATTCCGCCAAAGTGGATAAATGTGCGGTTGCCGTCCCAATTTTCGGGAACAGTAAATGTGTGAACATAAGAGCCAACGGGGTTGATGCCGTAGTTCTTGCCACCATCGTTGAAGCCGGGACGCGCCTTAATAAAGGGAGGTGTATTCGAATGGGGGTACTCAACATTGCAATAGATGGGGCGGTCGTATCCGTGCATTTCCCAGTTTGAGGGGACAGGAATTTCGTCCCAGCCGCTGACATCAAAGTCCTCTTTGTAAAAATCAGTGGGACGCTTCGAAGGCTCGGGAACAAGATTGAATTTCCATTTTCCATTGAGCGACTGAACACGGCTACTCTTGACATCGACCCACGGAGTACGATAGAAAGCAGTGTCGGCGCGCATCTCATCGATGCCTGAATATGGGATATATGTAGCATGTCCCTTCTCTTTGTTTACGGCAAATATCTTCTCATCCTCCCAGCAAGGAGCCTCTATTGAAGGCTTTTCAACCACCACAAAGCGGAACCAGCTCTCTTTGCCGGCATCACCTTTGGCAATTTTCTTCAAACGACCATCCTTTGCGCCATAAACAAAATCGCTCTTGGCAGGATTGGCCGAAGCAATCTGATAAACACCCTGTTCGCCCTCTACGGGATAAAAGAGGAATTTTGCATTGTTCCAAACACCGGGCTCGGCAGGCCATTGCAACAGATAGTCGATAGAGGCATTGCCGCCACCATCATCGAAATTCTGGGAATAGAAGGCACCGCCAACGGTGCGAACATTCTCGTCAATCATATTGATACCCCAATATTGACCACGATTCAGTTCATCGCGTTTCTCCAGCACTATCGGTGCATTGTTGTTGCCATTGTCGCCATTGCCCAATACCATTGTTTCGTCGGTTGCAGAAACAATCTGATAGATAAGACCTGCATCAAAGCCCGAAACTTCACTCTTAACAATTTCGAAGTGCGCAGCCTTGTCATTTTTCAGAGCTGCCTTTGAAACAAGCACAAGCGCATCGCGACTAACAGCCTTTATCGCCATTTCGGGACGGTTGGCAGCAACAAGCAGGTAAGCATTGCCGGCAACAGGCTCCAGTTTCCACAACTGCGACTCGTCGCTACCGTTATTCTCGGTAATCTCAATCTTGTCGGCACTTGTTGCATGTATCGAAAGATTGTCAAAGGGATTTATGAAACGATAGCTGCCCGAAAGGTCGGCAACGTTCCACAGAGACGATGCGCCACACTTATCAGTACTTTGCAGTTGCACAGCAGTTCCATTCTCGGCCTTTGCAAAGCTCATCACCGCACCGGGATACTTCTTGGAACGTATCATATACAACCCACCCTTTTCAATGGTTATTTCTGCCGACACGGGCATAGCAATAGCCACAGAGAGGACAAAAGTCAAAAAGGATATAAACTTTCTCATAATTACCGTATTAAGAAAATAGGGGCCGCCGAAGAAAAACAGCAAGCCCCTATTGTATTGATTTATTTACTATTTAACAGCCTTAAAACTCATATCGAGCCCCTTCACAGAGTGTGTAAGAGCACCAACAGAGATGAAATCCACACCACAAAGAGCGTAGTCGCGCAGTGTGTCGAATGTTATACCGCCCGACGACTCTGTCTCGTAGCGTCCTGCAACCATTTCAACAGCCTTGCGTGTAGCCTCGGTGTCGAAATTGTCGAACATGATACGGTCGACTCCACCAAGGTCGAGCACCTGCTGCAATTCGTCGAAGGTGCGAACCTCAATCTCAATTTTCAGATCCTTGCCCTTAGCCTTGCAATACTCCTTGGCACGGGTGATAGCCTGCTCAATGCCACCGGCAAAGTCAACATGGTTGTCCTTGAGAAGTATCATATCGAAAAGACCGATTCTGTGGTTGACACCACCACCAATCTTCACAGCCTCTTTCTCCATTATGCGCATACCGGGAGTAGTCTTGCGTGTATCGAGTACGCGGGTATTTGTACCCTCAAGCTGCTTCACATATTTGCGGGTCATTGTAGCGATGCCGCTCATGCGCTGCATAACGTTGAGCATCAGACGCTCAGTCTGCAACAGCGAACGAACCTTACCCGAAACGCGCATGGCAATATCGCCCTTCTTCACCTCGGCTCCATCCTCCATAAGCACCTCAACCTGAAGCTCTTTGTCGAAATGTGCAAAGATGCGTTTAGCCATTTCCACGCCGGCAAGTACACCCTCTTCTTTGATTATCAATATATTTTCGCCCATCGCATCCTCGGGGATTGACGACAAGGTAGTGTGGTCACCATCGCCAATATCCTCGGCGAACGAAAGCTCGATAAGTTTCTCTATCAATTCTTCTTTTACGTCCATAATAGTTCTGTTGTTTATTTCTTGCGAAGATAAGCAGAAAAAACGAATTATTATAATAAGAGAGTGTTTAAATTTTGTTGAAAATAAGAAGTTGTTTAAATTTATGTCCTTGAAATTTTTATAGAACTTTTTTAGAGTATTTTTTTCATTTTTTAAGGGCGCACAGCGGGCTATGTAACTGCGAAAAAGGGAAAAACAGACAACAAAGCCACGAGTAAGCGAGAGCAAAGAAAGTTTACTTGCTTTGCCGAGCGGGAGTGGGTTCGTGCAACAAAGCCACGAGTAAGCGAGAGCAAAGAAAGTTTACTTGCTTTGCCGAGCGAGAGTGGGTTCGTGCAACAAAGCCACGAGTAAGCGAGAGCAAAGAAAGTTTACTTGCTTTGCCGAGCGGGAGTGGGTTCGTGCAACAAA
>CAJGDX010000078.1 GCA_904502185.1 uncultured Bacteroidaceae bacterium
CGTAGTAGGAAAATACGACCTTGAATACCGTCTGCCACACGTACCCTCAGGAACATACGAGCTACGCATGGGATACACCGCAACAAGCATCCGCGCCATCACACAGTTCTACGTTGACGGCAAGGTAACAGGTATTCCCGTAGACCTTAAGATTACCGCCGATGACCCCCGTATAGGTTGGATTAAAGATTCTGAAACCGAGGATGATGGTGTGGAGAACGACAAGACAATGCGTAACCACGGATATATGAAGGCCCCTGCATCATACTATCGCCAATCAAGTGATGGTATTGCACGCGACCAGTTAGGTGCTATACGTATTATTATCACTCAGAAATATTTCGATGATAACGACCACTGGATACGTATGAAGAAGGTGGACGAACTTGACGACCGTGAGTTCAACCACGACTACTTCGAACTTGTACCCAAAGGTGTAGTAACAAGCCACATACCTGAGGACAGATACTAACAGTATTACATTTAGAATATTTAGAATAAAAAAAGATTGCAGTTGAAAATTTTCAACTGCAATCTTTTTTTATTCTAAATATCATGCAGTATATTTGAAAAAAAAATTAAAGCCATGGCATACATCAAAAGAATACTAAGCGCATTCATAGCGGCACTGATATTGGGAACAGGATTAATATCCTGCAGCGAAGATATTGACCAGTCGAACAGATACACATTCACAGGAGAGACAATTGCGGACTTCATCCTTAACAGAGAGGACAGATTCAGCCACATGATTAAAATCCTGAATCAGGCTAAAATGTTCGGACTGCTATCGACATACGGAAGATACACATTCTTCCTGCCCGAAAACCAGGGAATCGAAAACTACCTGCAACAGCAGTATGAAATTTACGAATCGACAAAGAACGAACCATCACCAACATGGACAGGTATTACATCACCATATTTGGATGAACTGTCCGATTCAATGGCAATAGTCATTGCAAAGACACACATCATACCATTTAAGTATGAAATGGCCGAAATGAGCGAAGGAGTGCTTGACACACGAAACTATAACGACAGATACCTTAGTGTGAACTTCACAACTGTTGACGAGAAGTTCAGAATTGTCATAAACAATCAAGCCGGAATAATTGAGGGTGACAATCTGGTGGAAAATGGTGTTGTGCACGTCACCGATGAAGCTGTGGCACCATCATCGAACACACTGCCCAAACTGATTGCAGACCAATTATACTTCAGCCTCTTCTCGGCAGCACTGCTCGAAACTGGATTCGACACCAAACTTCAAGACTATAAGACACTGCTCAATGGCGAGGAGTACACACTGGGAAACGTACCGGCCAACTGTTTTCAATGTGGAGCAAATATGGCACGTTACCCCCACACATATTACACAAAATTCACCGGATTCATCGAGACAGATGATGTATTTGCAAAAGAAGGAATATATACACTTGACGACTTGAAGGAATTTGCAGAAAAGTGGTACGGCACAGAGGATAGAAATGACCCGCAAAGCCCCAAGAATGCACTCTACAAATTCGTTGCATACCACTTCCTCGACAGGGAACTCAATTATAACATGATTATTCATTATGGCATCGATCATGCAAGTTATAAAAGCGAAAGCACCAACGGAATGGTACAAGGAATAGACCGTGTGGACTATTATGAAACGATGTTGGGAAAACTGATGAAGGTGTGCAAGCCACTCAGCAGCGAAGATTCATACGAAGCACAGAACATTTATCTGAACTATTCGCACCGCTCGACAAAGCAGCATGCAATGAACAAACACTTGAAGGTGAAAGTAATAGACTTGACTACATTTACTCAAACAGATGAAAAATATGCAGACTTCACACAAATAGCATTGAACGGTATCATTCATCCAATTGACAAAATTCTTATTTATAATGAGGATGAAATGAAAGGAAATGTACTGAATGAACGTATGCGATTCGATATTGCCTCATTGCTGCCCGAACTAACCAACAATGGAATACGTTTCAGCCGCTGGCAACAGACAGGAGGAAAATGTATTCATGGCGACTTCAATATTCCCGACGGATATTGCAAGAACATAAAATTTTATGAACCTACAACCGAATGGCACTATTTCCCGCCATATTCATGGGGATGCAATTATTTTGGTGACGAAATTATTGTTGTAGGACAATATGACTATGCCTACCGTCTGCCGCACGTACCAGCAGGAACATACGAACTGCGCTTGGGTTACACTGCATATTGGAAACGAAGCATTACCCAATTTTACATAGACGGTAAAGTGACAGGAATTCCCATTGACCTGCGTACACAACTTGATGAAATGGGATTATACGAAGCAGATGAAGATACCAATGACAATGGAGTAGAGAATGATAAAGCATTGAGAAACCGCGGATATTTAAAAGGACCTAGTTCATACTATCAACAGAATGGCAATGCCATATTGGCACGAAATAATCCCGATGCTATACGCTGGGTTATCACCCAGATGCATTTCGATGACAACGACCATTGGATACGTATGAAAAAAGTAGATGAACCACTGGAACGTGAATTCAATCAGGATTATTTTGAATTTGTACCCAAAAGTATCTTAACCAGCCATATACCCGAGGATAGATACTAATAAAATATTGATAAAAAAAACTGTTCTATAACTGCGGCTATAGAACAGTTTTTTTATTTTTGTAAGCAGTCGGGTGGAGTAACTACACAAAAAACCACTGCAACTTTAAAAAAGTATGTGACACACTTTCAGCATACATTATTTTTATAGACAGGATTGTGATAGAGTATTAAATGTTATGCACAAAAACTGTTGAAAAGTGCTTGAAAACCCAAAAATCCCCCTTAATAACCAACTGATAACTTTCAGAAAAAAAATATCAATTCAACTTTGAAAATCAGAAACAGAATATATACAAACACAAAAAGCCAAAATGCAAATTGATAACCACTTTTTTTACAATGATTTTTCAAACGTTTTTCAACAGAAATTCACACCGGAAAAATCGACAATTTATGAAGAGAGTATTTTATAAACAATTGGTTAATAAAATTAGAATAGATTGATAATCACAGAAATAAATACTTAATATCGTGTTGATAAGGAAAGAGAGAATATGGATAAACTAATTTCAAATATTTTGACGAAAAAGTTATCACAAAAATCAACAGGTATTATTATTGTTTTTTCCTTTTTATATTTTTAAAAAAGAAGAGAATAATATAAAATGAAGTTGAAAATCCCAAAATCATCAATCTCTGAAAATTATAAAATAAATGTATATAAACTAAATGATGCTAATCTCATCTGCTTTTAACTAAAAAAAAGCAGATGATTATAAAATAATATTATCTTTGTACCTTTGAAATATAATAACTTAGAATAACGTATATGAATTTTAAATCTATCCTCGGATTCACATTTGCGTCGTTACTTTTTGCAAACACGGCAGCAGCTAAGTGTGATACTATTCCTTTGAAAGGAAACGGTTACATCACCTCTCCAGATGCAGAAACCACTCTGCTATCGTACAATAAGACGAAACGTCCGCCTTTGGCGCGTGGAGCAGAGAATAAGTGCCCTGTTGCATACATCGACGAAGGCAACGGCGGCATTTCGGACTGGTACAACAAGGATTGTATCATCAGTACCTATTTTCGTGTCGAGAAGAGCGGACAGATGAATCTGAAAATGATTGCAAAGGGACACTCTACCATAACAGTTACCTGTCTTGGAAAAAAGAAAAAGATAAAACTCGACTCTGACGAGGCACGCGTATATAACATAGGAAAATACAATATAAAGAATCCCGGACATGTGAAGGTGGATATTCAGGGACGCAAGGCTGATGTTTCGGGAAGTTTTGGCAATGTGCTTGACCTTATAGTAGAGGGCGATCTTGGTGAACTTGCCTACATCCGCAAGGACTTTCATCCCCATTTCGGACGTCGAGGCCCATCGGTACACCTCAATTACCAGTTGCCTAAAGATAAGACCTTCGAATGGTTCTACAACGAGGTGACAGTACCTGCCGACTACGACCGTGTAAACAGCTATTATATGGCTTGCGGATTCGGCGAGGGATATTTCGGATTCCAGAATAACAATCCCGCACGTCGCAAGGTGCTTTTCTCTGTGTGGAGTCCTTATGTAACAGATAATGCCAACGAAATCCCCGATTCACTGCGCATAAAACTCCTTAAAAAAGGTGAGACTGTCAAAGTGAACGATTTTGGCGGTGAAGGTTCAGGCGGACAGAGTTTCATGCCTTACGACTGGGTTCCCGGAAATACCTACAAATTCCTTATGCGCGTTCGTCCTGATGGAAAGGGAAATACTGTATACACAGCATATTTCTGCGATGCAGCAGATGGAAAATGGCGTCTGATGGCCTCTTTCCAGCGTCCAAAGACAGATACATGGTACAGAAATGCTCACTCTTTCCTCGAAAATTTCGATCCTAAAATGGGTTACAAGACACGCCGTGCATACTACAACAATCAGTGGGCATGCACTGTCGACGGTGAATGGATACCCGTCACAGAGGCTGTATTCACACATTGCGACACAGGTAGAACAGGCAAGCGTCTTGACTACACAGGCGGTGCCGACGAGAAGGGATTCTATCTGATGATGGGTGGTTTCTTCGACAACTACACCAAGGGATACAGCCGTTTCAAACGCACAAACGGGGTAGGACAAAAACCTGTCATCGACTTCAAATCCCTCGAATAATATAATGATTTAACTATCATTGAATATTAATACTATCTAACCATTTAAATATTAACGCCATGAAACGTTTATTTTACACGACTATAATCATGTTTGCTGCGCTTCTGTCGATGCAGGCACAGGTTATACCAGAGGAAAATGGTGTTTACAGGTTGGTAAATGCCGGTAGAACAAATGCTGTAATGACGGAGGATATTACTGCACACAATATTTATTGTACCGACAAGGGTGCCGATGACTTTTATAACCAATTGTGGCAGTTCAAGAAGAGTGGCGACGGTTGGAATATACAGAATGTATATACCGGATACTATGTGCAGAACCAGTCTACAGTCTATGCACTCTTCACCACAGCCACCACAGCTAAGTTGCTTTATGTATCGGAGAACAGTAAGGCTGCCGGAAAATACAACATTGTTAACACCAAAGGCGGCAATTTCGGATTGCATTGCGACGCTGCCTACGACGTTGTACCTTGGTATTCAGGCACCGAGGCTACACCCGGCGGCTCTGAATGGATATTTGAAAAGGTGGAATTATCCGAAGAGAAGATTGCCGAGATACGCGCAAAATACAACGAATTCAACGAAGTTATTCTTAACAAAGACAAAGTGATAGCGGAGTACACTAAGTTCTTTACCGATGATCTCTGTACAACCCTGAAGAGTGAGTACAGCAGTATGAGCGATGCTGAACTTGAGGCAGCCATGAGCACATGTGGCAGCACTCTTGTTGCAGCAGCGAAAAAAATAAAGAATGACTCATGGGGTAATCGTGAGAAAGAGTTCCGCATCCACTCATACGAGCCTTACAGCAACCCCGATTATTGGGCAACAAAGATAAATATCCGAAAATACTCGTGGTTGAACAACCCCACAGGTATATATGCCAACACCGGTGATGTTATATATGTATTTGTAGGTGCAGATATTGCAGAAGGTGCCACATTGCAAATTGATGCTATCACCAACAACTCACCTTCGGGCACACGCATAGCGCTTAAGAAGGGTATGAATATAATTCCTGTGTCACGCGATGCACAGAGCCTTTTCATTCTTTATACAGCCGACACAAGCGGCGATAAACAGCTCTCCGATTTTGAATCGCTTCCCATTCGCATCGAAGGAGGAGTAGTTAATGGATATTGGGATAAAAGCCGTCATACCGACGAGGATTGGGTGGACATCACACGCAACCTTGCCACTCACCGTTTCATGGTTGTAAAAGGTGAACATCACATCTTTTTCATGAGTCGCGAATATATGATTGCCGACAACTGCTGCAAGAATACCATTACCGACGCAATAGGGTGGTGGGACAACATGACCATGTGGCAGCAGGAATTGTTAGGCATCGATGAGTACAAGCCAGGCCGTTTCAACAACAAGATGTGTGCAATATCACTCTCCAGCGGTTACCAGTCGGCAACCGACTACCGTACACAGTATGCCGAAACATATATCACCAATCTGCTTCCTTACAGCCGCATGATGTCAAACGGTGACAATGCATGGGGTCCTGCACACGAGAATGGTCACGTACACCAGTATGGAATAAACATGATTGCATGCTCAGAGGTCAGCAACAACCTCTTCTCGAACCTCACCCTCTACAAGCTTGGAAAATATATGTCCCGTGGCGGTAAAATATCGGAAATTGTCGATGCATACGAGAAAAACATAGCATGGCCTTCGCGCGACATCAACTTCACACTGCGCATGTACTGGCAACTTTATCTCTATTATCATGTAGCAGGCAACAATCCCGAATTCTATCCCACACTCTTCAGAATCCTTCGTGAAGAGCCTCTGAAAAAGACATCAGGCACCAGCCTGAACTATGGACGTTACGACCTTCTCCACTTTGTAGAGAAGTGTTGTGAGGCATCGGGCGAGGATATGACAGACTTCTTCGAGGCGTGGGGATTCTTCGTGCCTATGAGCAGAGCCGAATTTGGCGATTATGGTACCTATCTGCTTACATCTACACAGAGCATGATAGACACCACCAAGGCTCGAATTTCGCGCTATCCCAAGAAAGCAGGAGCTATACAGTTCATTGAGGACCGAGTGCTTGCCGAGCCTCGTACCGACGGTGTTTCGGGCAACAAGTTGAACAATGGTGTTGCAGTGGGCCAAGCAGGTAAAGTGGGACACTACACAGCCTTTGTTCCCGACTCTATGAATGTGACTGCATCGGGTTATGTATACTCAAAAGCCGGTAAGAGCATCTCAATATCAAAGGGTACAGGTGCAGTAGGCTTCAAGGTTTACGACAGCAGCAACAAACTGCTTACCTTCTCCAATGAATATACCATAGAACTCTCCGACGATGCTGCTGTAAAAGAGATTATTATCAAAGCCGTATCGCCCAACGGCACCGAGAGTGTAGTAAATTCAAAAAGCAATGGCAGCGAGGCTGACCAGCTCGAAGCACTTAACGATGCACTTTCATCGGCACAGAAAATCCTTAAACTCAAGGATGAAGGCAACAGATATGTAGGTTACTACTACGAGCGTGTACTGCTTAATCTGATAGCCTTGACAGACAATGCCCGTGCAGCCATACAGAATAAAGACCAGAGTGTACATACATACGGCGAGTGGTCGGTACTCATCGACAATGAGATAAACTCTATTCTCTCAAATGACAATGCCAAGGTGAAACTGCACTCAGGAAACTCTTACCGTCTCGAGAATATACTTTATCCCGGTTATTCGATGTATTACTCTTCGGAGACAGTCATCTGCAAAAGCGGAACATCGTCACCCAAAATGCGCTCGTTTACATTCACTTCCACAGGCAAGAGCAACGAATATTATATCTCAAGCAACGGAAAATATATCAGCAATGTGTCAACAAGTGCTCTCACAAAAGCTGCTGCAAACTCAAAGTCAGGTGCAGTTAAATTCACTGTTGGCGAGGCAGGTGACGGAATCTACTATCTCTGCCAGACAGGTGAAAGCATGAAATCTCTGCACTGCGACGCATCGAAAAATGTGGTAGGATGGAACACTACTGCCGACGCTTCGCACTGGAAACTTGTAGCAGTAGAGCTTACAAAAGAGCTTGCCGACGTTGCCGCACTCAATAAATTTATCTCTTCAGCCGAAGAGGTATACAACATGATTGTAGATACCACAGAAACAGAGAGTATAAAATTCAAGGATGGGGTAGAGGTGCTCAGCACTACACTGGCTGCGGATGTAGATTCAATGATGGCTCTTGTAAGCGAATCTAAAGATGTAATCGCTAAGAAGTACTACGAGTGTTGTCCCGGGCTTGCTACGAGCCTCTCAAGCGCCATAGCAACCGTTAAGGCAGGGTTTACCGTGGGTACAGGAATATCTGATATATATACCGACAATGAAGATGTCAGAATATATGATATTCGCGGACGCAGGATTAAACAAATTACCGAATCCGGAGTCTATATAATCAATGGCAAAAAATATATAAAACAATAATCGATGAAACGTCTATTTTATTCATTAATTTTTCTGCTTGCATCTGTAATATCACTGCATGCCGAAGAATTTCCACAAGATGGTAAAACCTATCGTATTATAAATACCGTCAGGGAGAATGCTGTGTTGGTTGAGAACTATTTGGACAATAAACTCAATGGTGGTTCCGACAATCCCTTCCACAACGATGTGTGGAGGTTTACAAAGAGTGGTGAAGGATGGAACATACAGAATGTATTGACCGAGCGCTACATACAGATTCAGACCAGCAACAGCAGTCTCTATTACACAGGCACCACTCCTGTTGTGTTTTATGTAGTAAAAAACAACTCTTTCACTAAGGAGTGTTACAACATCGTAAACGAAAAAGGTGGTCGATGGGGTATCCACTGCGAAACTGACAATGATGTTGTACCCTGGTACTCTTCAACCGAAAATTGGGATGGTTCGGAGTGGACATACAAAAGAGTGGATATATCCGATGAAGAGATTGCCGAAGCACGCCGGAAAATGGAACAGTTCCGCGATGTGTACAACAATCAGGAGCGTGTAAAAGAGGTCTATCTCAGCCACTTCGAAGATGTAACCTGTACACAACTCAAAAGCGAATACCAGGCTATGAGCGACGAAGAGCTTACAGCCTCGTTGAATGGTTGTGGCGATGACCTTATAGCTGCTGCTCTCAAGATTAAGAATAACTCTTGGGCCGAGCGCGAGAAAGAGTATCGTATAAGCAAATATTCCCCCCATGCTAATCCCGACCAGTGGGGCGAAAAACTTAAAACAAAATACTATTCGTGGCTTAACAACCCCACAGGTATCTGCGGAACCAGTGGCGATGTGCTTTATGTTTTTGTGGGTGAAAATCCAAACACCGGTTCTACTCTGGAACTCGATGCCATTGTAAATACCGGTTCCAAAGGTAAACGCACAACCCTTAAAAAGGGATTGAACATTATTCCCGTAACAGGTAAGGATTTTACATTTTTCATCGTCTACACAGCCGATACAAGGACCACAAAAGTTCTTGCCGACTTCGATTCCATTCCCATCCACATTGAGGGTGGTTATGTCAACTGCTATTGGGACAAACTGCGTCACAACGATGATGACTGGGTAGACATCACACGCAACCACGCTAAGCACAAATATATGTTTATACGTGGCGAAAGAATCATGCTTTTTATGAATCGTGAAGTGTTGATTTCTGGCGATGTATGTCCTAACACTATCACCGATGCCATCGGTTGGTGGGACGATATGATAATGTGGCAGCAGGATATTATGGGACTCGAGGATGTGCGTCCTTCGAAATTCAATAATAGGCTTTGTGCAATTTCCTATGCAGGTGACGGCCTTATGTCGGCAACCAACCACGTTACAAGTTATGTCGAGACCTGTTTGCACGATGTACTTTCGTATGCCGATATTATGGAGACCAGCGGTCACTGCTGGGGACCTTCACACGAAAATGGACACGTACACCAGAATGCAATCAACATGATTGGATGTACCGAGGCAAGCAACAACCTCTTCTCGAACATCAGTGTATTCAACCTCGGTAAATTTGTTACATGGGGTGACGGCATTGATATGATGGCCGATTATTACGAAAATAAGGTTGCGTGGTCGACACAGGGTATCGGTCTTAAGATGCGTATGTTCTGGCAGCTCTACCTCTACTATCATGTTTGCGGTCACGATACCCGGTTCTATCCCAAGCTCTTCAAATTGTTGCGTGAATCTCCTATGAAAAAGACATCGGGTAGTACCTCTGTCAATTTCGGTAGAAACGACCTTTTGCATTTTGCTCAGAAGTGTTGTGAAGCAGCCGGTGAGGACTTGACAAAATTCTTCGAGGCATGGGGATTCTTTATTCCTATGAACCAGGCAATGGTTGACGACTATGGTACCTATTGCATAACCTCAACACAGCGAATGATAGACGATGCCAAGGCAAAGATGGCAACATATACCAAGAAGGCAGCAGCCGTGGAGTTTATCGAGGATCGTGCAGCGCCTTCATTGCGTACCGATGGCGGCGAGGGTTACAAACTCGAATACGAGGATGGCAAGTTCGGTGAACTTGGACAGTACACAGCCTTTATGGGTGATTCTATGAAGGTGAGAGCAAGCGGTTACATCTATTCTAAGAACGGTAACACAATCAACATTTCAAAGGGTACAGGTGCAGTGGGCTTCAAGGTTTACGACAGCGACAGCACACTCATTAC
>CAJGDX010000079.1 GCA_904502185.1 uncultured Bacteroidaceae bacterium
ATACTGCGGCAATGAACTCTTCTGCTGTGAGGCCGTTGAGGTCTTTTACCACGCGGTTGTAGTCGATGATGGTGAGCTGCGATTCGGGGAAGCACACTGCCATGAAGTAGTTGTACTCCTCGTCGCCGCGGTGGTTGGGGTTGTTGTCTGCCTTCTCCTTGCCTACGAGGGCTGCCGCTGCCGAGCGGTGGTGACCATCGGCGATGTAGAGGGCGGGCATTTTTGCAAATTCTGCTGTGATGGTGGCGATGTCCTCGTCCTTGTCGACTATCCAAAATTGGTGGCCGAAGCCGTCGAGTGCTGCTACGAATGAGTATACAGGCTCGGCTGTGATGTATGAGGCAATGATTGCATTAAGCTTGTCGTTGTCGGGGTAGGCGAGGAACACAGGCTCGATGTTGGCGTTGTTCACGCGAACATGTTTCATGCGGTCTTCTTCCTTGTCGCGACGTGTAAGTTCGTGCTTTTTGATGGTGCCGTCCATGTAGTCGTTGACGTATGTGCAGACTACAAGACCGTACTGTGTCTTGCCGTTCATTGTCTGGGCATAGATGTAGTACTGCTCTTTTTCATCCTGTACCAGCCAGCCGTTGTTTTTGAACTTTGCAAAGTTCTCGGCAGCCTTCTCGTATACCTCGGGAGAGTGTTCGTCGGTTCCTATGGGGAAGTCAATCTCGGGACGGATGATGTGGTAGAGAGATTTCTCGTTGTCGCCAGCTTCGGCGCGTGCCTCGTCCGAGTTAAGCACGTCGTAGGGGCGGCTCTGCACCTCTTCGACAATTGCCTGCGGGGGACGATATCCTTTGAATGGTTTTATTATTGCCATATTCTCTCCTTTCTTATTTGTTCAGACGGAAACGCTCGCAACCCTCTTCGAAGAATGCTACAATCTGTTTTGCTGCCGCAATGCCGGCATTGATGTTTGCCTCGGCTGTCTGTGCGCCCATCTTTTTGGGTGTTGCAAAGTAACGGCCTTCGAATTTGGCAAACTCCTCGGCTGCTACGGGTGCAATGTCTGTTGCGTACTTGAAGTCGGGACGCTCGTTCATCACCTCAATAAGCTCTGCCTCGTTGATAACCTCCTTACGTGCAGTGTTGATGAGGAACGCGGGCTTGGGCATGTTTGAAACGAGTGCCTTGTTGATTGACTGCTTGGTCTCTGCTGTTGCAGGGAGGTGCAGCGATACTACGTCGGAGCAGCTGTAAAGCTCGGCAGGTGTTTCGCACCATTTGCAACCTGCCTCTTCAACTGCCTCTTTTGTTACGAATGCGTCGTAAACTGCTACGTTCATTCCGAATCCTTTGGCAATGCGTGCCACGTTGCGACCTACGTTACCAAATGCGTGGATACCGATTGTGCGGCCTTTGAGCTCGCAGCCGGCTGTGCCGTTGAACATGCCGCGTGCCATGAATACCAACATACCGAATACAAGTTCAGCTACTGCGTTGGCGTTCTGTCCGGGAGTGTTCATTACGCATACTCCGTTAGCTGTTGCTGCTGCAAGGTCTACGTTGTCGTAGCCTGCACCTGCACGAACCACAATTTTCAGATTCTTTGCTGCTTCCATAACTTCTGCATCGACAATGTCGCTGCGGATGATGATGGCGTCAACGTCGGCAACTGCTGCAAGGAGCTCCTGCTTTGATGTATATTTTTCGAGCAGCACAAGTTCGTAACCTGCTGCGTCTGTAACTTCGCGTATTCCTTTAATGGCAACGGGAGCAAAAGGCTTTTCCGTTGCGACCAATACCTTTTTCATATTATTATATATTGTCAGGTGTTTCTTATTAATGATTTCTTTCGAACTCTTTCATGCAGTTGACAAGTGCCTCAACTGCTTCGAGGGGCAGTGCGTTGTAGCATGATGCGCGGAAACCGCCGATTGAACGGTGCCCCTTGATACCTACCATGCCGCGTGATGTTGCAAATGCCATGAACTCTGATTCCAGCTCTTTGTACTCGTCGCTCATTACAAAGTCGATGTTCATGTATGAACGGTCCTCAACATCTGCTGTACCGCGGAACATCTTGTTGCGGTCGATCTCGCCGTAGAGCATTTCGGCGCGAGCTGCTGCACGACGCTGCATTTCGGGTACACCGCCCTGAGATTTAATCCAACGGAGTGTGCAGAGTGCCGAGTAGATGGGAAGCACGGGGGGAGTGTTGAACATTGAGTCGTTGGCAATGTGTGTGCGGTAGTCGAGCATTGTGGGGATGGTGCGTGAGATTTTACCCAGTGCATCGTCTTTCACAATTACGAATGATACGCCTGAGGGGGCAAGGTTCTTCTGTGCTCCACCGTAGATGCAGGCGTACTTGCTTACGTCAACGGGACGTGAGAAGATGTCTGATGACATGTCGGCGATGAGGGGAATGGGAGAATCAATGTCCTTGCGTATCTCTGTACCGTAGATGGTGTTGTTTGTGGTGATGTGGAAATAGTCGGCATCTGTGGGGATTACGTAGTTCTTGGGAACGTAGCAATAGTTTCTGTCCTTTGATGACGCAATTTCGGCAACCTCACCGAAGAGCTTAGCCTCTTTCATGGCTTTGTTTGCCCATGTACCGGTGTTCAGATATACTGCCTTCTTCTCGAGGAAGTTGAAGGGTATCATGCAGAACTCAAGACTTGCACCGCCACCGAGGAATATTACTGAGTATCCTTCGGGAATGTCGAGCAACTCTTTGAAGAGTGATACTGCTTCGGGAATTACGGGCTCGAAATCTTTTGAACGGTGACTGATTTCCAATATTGAGAGGCCAATGCCATTAAAATCGTTGACTGCCTGAGCTGTTTGCTCAATTACTTCGCGCGGCAAAATAGAGGGGCCGGCATTAAAATTGTATTTTTTCATATCTGTGTATGTTAAATTCTATTAAATAATCTATTTTTTTAGTTAAGGTCGCAAAGGTATTTAAACTTTTTGAAAAAACAAAAATTTAATACATTTCTTGCTGTTTTATGCTTTTATTTCTTCGATAATGGTTTTTAGTCCTTTGATTTTCTCACCCGAAACAGCCGAAAGTATCGAACGTAGCTTGCTGTTTTGTATTGCTACATAGGCATAACGGTCGTAAACGACTATTGTTCCAAGGTCGTCGGGCTTTGCACCGCCTTTTTTCATGAAAAATCCTGCAATGTCGCCACGGCTTATCTTGTCGCGCTTGCCTTTTCCTATGTAGACAACTTTGCGGGTAGGCTTTGCCGGCATCGGGATTGATACGGCGAGATTGAACCCCTGTATATCCTCGGGGGTGTATTCGGGCATCTCTCCGCCGTCGATGCGCAGCATGTAGACGGCACCTTCGGCGCTCCAGCGTGCTGTGCGTCCGTTGCGGTGGGTGAATGCCTCCTGATTTACGGGACGCTGGTAGTGGACAACGTGGCGAACGTCGGGAATGTCGAGTCCGCGCGATGCAAGGTCTGTGCAGACAAGCACTGTCGAACAGCCGCTCTTGAACTTGTACAGAGCAAGTTCGCGCTGTTTCTGCTCCAGTCCACCGTGGTAGGCTGTGACGGAAATTCCGCTCTTTTTCAAGTGGCGGTAGACCTCTTCGACCATTTCGCGAAAGTTGCAGAACACTATGGCCTGTTCGCCACGCATCAGGCAGAGCAGCGAAGCAAGTGCGTGCAGACGCTCTTTCTGGGTGGTGTTTACCACGTAGAAAGCTGTGCGTTCCTGGGGCTTGTCTGCCGTATCCGTAAAATCGAGTCGTGTGGCTGTGCCGCTTGGCAGGAAGCGTGATAATTCGTCGGAGTCGGTGGCCGACAGCAGGAATCTGCGTGCCTTTTGGGGCAGTTGGGCAAGCAGTTGCTCCATCTCCTCTTTGAAACCCAGTTCCAGTGCCTTGTCAAATTCGTCGAGGATGATGACTTTTACATTCTTTATATCTATGGTTCCGCGCGAAAGATGGTCGTTCAATCTTCCGGGGGTTGCAATCACCAGTGAAGGCACTCCTCCTTTTATAAGTGACAGCTCTTCGTTTACCGAGCGTCCGCCATGCAGACAGACGGCTTTCAGTCCGCTGTTCATCATCTTCCATACGTCGGCAACCTGACGGGCAAGCTCGCGTGTGGGCAGCACTGCCACTGCACCGATGCCATGCTCGTTGCTTTTCAGGGTTTCAAGCAGCGGCAGCAGGAATGCAAGTGTCTTACCGGTGCCGGTAGGTGACAACACTACCATGTCACCGCCTTCGCGGAATGCTTGCAGGGCCTTCTGCTGCATGTCGTTAAGCTTGTCGATGCCCATGGCATCGAGTGCCGAACGCTGTTCGGAGGTTATATTTACTTTTTCAATCATAATATTTTCGAAAATGAAGCCGCAAAGTTACTATATTCTTTTAATATAGAAAAAGTTTGTCATGCAGAATATCGCAGGTGTGACAATTAACTGACAAATTGGCGCAAACATTTGAAATAAATGACTAATTTTGCCAAAATTTACCACTAAAACCATATTGGCAAACTATTTGTTGGCTATTCAGTATAAAAATATAGGTATATTATGAGCAAAGAAAAAAAATACAACGAGAGCGAAGAAACAATCGATAACAACATCCAGGCAGAGGAGTCTGCAATGGAGAATGAGAATGTTGTAGGCGAGGAGGCACTTGACGAAAAGAGTGAACTAGAAAACAAACTTGTCGAGGCTGCCGAGAAAATTGCAACCCTCGAGGACAAGTATCTTCGTCAGGTTGCTGAGTTTGACAACTATCGCAAACGTACCATGAAGGAGAAGGCCGAACTTATCAAGAATGGTGGTGAACGTACGATAGAGTCTATTCTTCCTGTTCTCGATGACTTTGAGCGTGCGCTCAACACAATGGAGAAAAATGAAAATGCTGCCGAAATTCGCACCGGTGTTGAACTTATCTATACTAAATTTGTGAACATTCTCAAACAGAATGGTTTGCAGAAGATAGAAACAGAAGGCGCTGATTTCGACACAGACTTCCACGAGGCAATAGCAATGGTGCCTACTCCCGATGCTTCACTCAAGGGCAAGGTGCTCGATTGCATACAAACAGGATATATCTTAAACGACAAAGTAATACGTCACGCTAAGGTTGCGGTTGGCGAATAAATGAAATATGGCAAAAAGAGACTACTACGAAGTGCTTGGCGTGGAGAAAGGCGCCACAGCCGATGCAATTAAAAAAGCATATCGTAAAAAGGCAATTCAATATCATCCCGACAAGCAGCACGACAAGACTGATGCTGAGAAAAAGGAGGCGGAAGAGAAGTTCAAAGAGGCTGCCGAGGCTTACAGCGTCCTCAGCGACCCTGACAAGAAGGCACGTTACGACCAGTTTGGTCACGCAGGAATGGGTGGTGCTGCCGGTGGTGGCGGATACAGCGACTTTGGCGACTTCGACCTTAACGACATTTTCAGCAGTGTGTTTGGTCAGGGCTTTGGCGGATTCGGAGGCTTCGGCGGATTTGGTGGCGGCGGTGGTCGTACACAGCAGACACGCTACCGTGGAAGCGACCTGCGCGTGAAGGTGAAACTCAACCTGCAGGAGATTTCTACCGGCGTTACCAAGAAATTCAAACTTAAGAAGTATGTTGCTTGTACACATTGCAACGGCAGTGGTGCCGAGGGCAATGCAACAGAGACATGTCCCGAATGTAAGGGTACAGGTCGTGTGATACGCACCCAGCAGAGTTTTCTGGGTATGATGCGTACCGAGGCGGCTTGTCCCAACTGTGGTGGCGAGGGTAAGATTATCAAAAACAAATGTCCCCACTGTCACGGCGATGGCATTGTAATGGGCGAAGAGGTTGTTGAGGTTAATATCCCCGCAGGTGTAATGGAGGGTATACAGCTCTCTATGCGTGGCAAGGGAAATGCCGGCAAACGCAACGGTGTGAATGGTGACCTTCTTATATATGTAGAAGAGGAGAAGCATCCTCAGCTTATACGCGACGAAAATGACCTTGTATATAATCTGTTGCTCGATATCCCCACAGCTACGCTTGGTGGAGTAGCAGAGATTCCTACAATCGACGGAGCGGCACGTGTGAATATTGACGCAGGAACACAGCCCGGTAAGGTGTTGCGTTTGCGTGGCAAGGGTCTGCCTTCGTTCAATGGCTATGGTCGCGGCGATATTGTGGTGAATGTGAGCATTTATATACCCGAAACTCTTTCCAAAGAGGAGAAGAAGAGTATGGAGGCGTTTAAGGACTCTGAGAACTTTAAGCCTACAACAAGCATTAAGGAACAGATATTCCGTCGCTTCAAGAAATTGTTTGACTAAACTGATATTATGACATACGACGAAACTGTCAATTATCTATACAACTGCGCTCCGCCTTTCCAACAAGTAGGCGGAGCTGCTTATAAAGAGGGACTTGCGAATAGCATTGCCCTCGACAACCATCTGGGTAATCCTCACCGAAAGTTTCGCACCATTCATGTGGCCGGAACAAATGGCAAGGGTTCATGCTCGCACACTCTTGCATCTGTTATGCAGGCTGCCGGTTATAAGGTGGGGCTTTATACGTCGCCGCATCTTATCGACTTCCGCGAAAGAATACGTGTGAATGGCAAGCCTGCCGAAAAGGAGTTTGTCGTTCGTTTCGTCGAAAAGGAAAAGGGCTTTTTCGAGCCTCTCAATCCATCGTTTTTCGAACTTACCACTGCAATGGCATTTACATATTTTGCCGAGCGGCAGGTGGATGTTGCAATCGTCGAAGTGGGGTTGGGCGGACGACTCGATTGTACAAATATCATTACTCCCGACCTCTGCATCATAACAAATATAAGCCCCGACCATGTGCAGTTCCTCGGTGACACCCTTGCGCAGATTGCAGGGGAGAAGGCTGGTATCATTAAACCCGGTGTCCCGGTTGTCATAGGCGAAACGACTCCTGAAACAAAGGAGGTCTTTCTTGCCAAGGCTGCCGAGGAGGAGTCGCCTGTTATTTTTGCCGAGAATGAAAGGGTGGTGATGGATGCTGTTGCCGAAAAGGATGGCTATACATACGAAACTACATATTTCGGCACGTTGCATGGCGAACTGGGTGGCGACTATCAGCAGAAAAATACAAATACCATTCTCGCGGCTCTTCTGCAACTTATTGGAATAGGCTATAATATAAGCGAAGAGGATATAAAGAAGGGATTCGCTTCTGTTTGTTCTGCTACCGGACTTATGGGCCGCTGGCAGAAGATTGCCGATACTCCAGTGACGGTTTGCGACGCAGGGCACAATATCGGTGGAATTTCGTATATTGTCAATCAGCTTAAAAGACAGGAATATGCTACCCTGCGAATAGTATGGGGAATGGTTGCCGACAAGGACATTGATGCAGTGCTTGCAATGATGCCCAAAGATGCACGTTACTATTTTACACAGGCAAGCATAAAACGTGCGCTGCCTGCCTGTGATATGCAAACGAAAGCCTCTCAATTCGGATTGCAGGGTGGTGCGTATGCCTCTGTCGGCGATGCGTTGAGTGCAGCACGAGCCGAGGCTTCTGCCGATGACTTCATATTTGTGGGAGGAAGCTGTTTTATTGTGGCAGACCTCTTGAGTGCAATCGCGCAGGAACAGTGAACGTAAATTGCTTTTCGGTGGCATTACTTATAGCAGGCAATGCTCACTGAATTAAATAAATAAAGAGAAAATAGGGACGGTCAACCGGACCCTATTTTTTTGTTAAATAAAAATGCTCTGATGCGCAGCTTTGCCAACAAGTCAAATTAAGCGCAAAAAACATTGCTCTTTATTTTGTTAAAACATATATTTTTATTTTATTTGCAACAAAGTTGCGAATTTAGGTTGCGTGTAGTGCTGTCACAACTATGGTGGCGGTGCGTTTGCGCTCTGTTTTCGCAATTAGAGAATTAATATTAACGCAATATAATCTAAACAGTTTCTAAGAATATGGGCTGCTGTAAAAGAAATTTGTCGGGCCTCAAGGCTGCCGACTTTAAAAAGAGCATAAAAGGCAAAAAAGTCGCTCTTTACACACTGAAGAACAGTCAGGGTTGCGAAGTTGCAATTACCAACTATGGTGGTGCAATCCTCAGCATTATGGTTCCCGACAAGAATGGCAACTTTGCCAATGTTATTCAGGCACACGACAGTATCGAGAATCATTTGAACAACAATCCCGAACCCTTCCTCAGCACATTGGTTGGTCGCTACGGCAATCGCATTTGCAAAGGTAAGTTTAGCATCGACGGACAGGAGTATCAGCTTGCCATCAACAATGGCCCCAACCATCTTCACGGTGGTCCCACAGGCTACCATGCACGTGTTTGGGATGCAGAGAAGATTGACGATCAGACATTGAAACTCAACTATCTTTCTCCCGATGGCGAAGAGGGCTTCCCCGGTAACCTCGACATCACAGTCATCTACACATTTACCGATGAAAATGAGCTGAAAATCGACTACAAGGCAACTACCGACAAAAAGACAATCGTCAACCTTACAAGCCACGGCTTCTTCTCGCTCAGCGGTATTGCCAATCCCACAGCTACCATCGACAATCTCATCTGCGAAATCAACGCGGACAACTATATCCCCATTGACGAAACATCTATCCCCATAGGCGAAATTGCATCTGTAAAAGGTACTCCCTTCGACTTTACAACTCCTATTGAGGTGGGCGCACGCATCGACGCCGATGATCAGCAGATCAAGAATGGTGCAGGATATGACCACTGCTTCGTGCTTAACAAGAAAGAGGCAGGCGAACTCAGTTTCGCAGCCAAGATAACAGAACCTGTAAGCGGCCGTACAATGGAGGTTTATACAACAGAACCCGGTGTTCAGGTTTATACATCAAACTGGCACAGTGGATTTGCAGGCTCACAGGGTGCTACTTTCCCCCGTCGCAGCGCTATCTGCTTCGAGGCACAGCACTATCCCGACAGCCCCAACCGCGACAATTTCCCCAGCACATTGCTGGCTCCCGGTGAGGTCTACACACAGACAACAATCTACAAATTCGGCGTAGCAGAATAATTGAATTATTAATAAATATTTAAATCTTTAAACATTATGGAACAAAAAAAGAAAAATGGAGCTTTCATAGCTATTGCTGCTATGGTGTTCCTGTTTGCCATGATTTCGTTTGTTACAAACATGGCTGCGCCTTTTGGCACAATTTGGAAATTGAAGTATGAGTGGGCAGGTATGGTTGGTAACCTTATGAACTTTGCTGCTTACTTGTTCATGGGTATCCCTGCCGGTATGATGATTACCAAGATTGGTTACAAAAAGACTGCATTGGTTGCTCTTGCTCTTGGTTTCATCGGTGTTGCTGTACAGTACGGCTCAAGCACAATGAACGCTGACGCTATCGGCGCATACGTTGTTTATCTTCTCGGTGCGTTCATCTGCGGTTTCTGCGTTTGTATCCTCAACACTGTAGTTAACCCCATGCTCAACCTTATGGGTGGTGGCGGTAACAAAGGTAACCAGCTCATCCAGATTGGTGGTTCACTCAACTCATTGGCAGCGACACTTACTCCTATGCTCGCAGGTGCAATGATTGGTGAGATTACAAAAGATACAAGCATGGGTGACGTTTCAATGCTTCTTATCATTGCTATGGCTATCTTTGCAGCTTCATTCGTAATCATTTACTTGACAAAGATTGACGAGCCCGAGACAGAAAAATCAAACGTTGTTGAAGGTATCAAAGGCGCTCTTAAGTACAAACACCTTGTATTGGGTATCATCGCTATCTTCTTCTATGTAGGTATCGAGGTAGGTATCCCCGGACAGTTGCTCTTCTACTTGGGTAAGCCCGTTGCCGATGGTGGTGTATTGGGTAGCGTTGCTATCGCAGGTGTTATCGCAGGTTTCTACTGGTTGTTGATGCTCGTAGGTCGTCTTACAAGTGCATTCATCAGCGGCGCAGTAAGCTCTCGCGCACAGCTCACAACTGTTTCTGCAGTGGCTATCGTTCTGTTGGTTGCAGCTATCTTCATGCCCGAGTCATCAAAAGTTACATTGGCAGGTGCTGAAGTTCCCCTCAAAGTTGCTTTGATCGTTGCTTGCGGTCTCTGTACATCTGTAATGTGGGGTGTTGTATTCAACCTTGCAACAGAGGGTCTTGGCAAGTACACAGCATCAGCTTCAGGTCTCTTCATGACCATGGTTGTTGGTGGTGGTATCATGCCTTTCATCCAGAATATTGCCGCTGAAAAAATCGGTG
>CAJGDX010000080.1 GCA_904502185.1 uncultured Bacteroidaceae bacterium
GAGTACAACCGCCATCGTATGATGGTGATTGAGAGCACGCAGGAAAAAATACAGTATGAGTCTAAATATACAACTATCTGCAATGGTGGTTTATCCAGCAAATTCGCCGAACTGTTGAAACGCGAGGCTGAAAGCATAGACAAGATTGCGCTGCTCACACGCAGCCACGGTAAACGAACCATTGAAGTGCCCGACAAAAGCAAGAAGAGAGAAGAATACATATCCACTGTGAATGCCGAATATTGGCAGGTATTCAACTATAGATTTGTTGACGGCCTGCCTTTCACTGAGGAACAAATGAACGAGAATGTGGCTGTAATCACTACAACTCTTGCACAGGAACTGTTTGCCGACACGCACGTTGCCGGCAGGAACCTTGTTCTCGATGAAAAGAGCTATCGTATTGTAGGTGTGGTGGAATCGGCAAGCGGATGTATGCCCATCACACAGGGCAACGTATGGAACGCATCTAACTTTTATGGGGAGGATGAATTCATGGGACACTATAAGGCATATATAACCTCGGACGATGTCGATAAAAGCATGACAGAGATTAACGATGTGTTCAACCGCTACACTCAGACTAAGCCCGAGAACTACACCTACACAATGGAGATGGAAAAACATTGGCAGAACGCGCTGGACTGCGACAATGAAACAACGCCCTACGATGCAATAGGAAAATACCTCTACATACTGCTGGCATTCCTCTTCATCCCCGCGCTGAACCTTAGCGGAATGATTTCGTCGCGCATGGACAGCCGCTTGGACGAAATAGGCATTCGCAAGGCCTACGGCGCCACCAATGGCGAGATTATCACTCAGGTGCTGTGGGAAAACTTGCTGCTGACAATCATAGGCACACTTCTTGGTGTTGCACTCAGCTACATGGTCATCATTACAGGCAGCAGTTGGATAACAGCCTTTTTCGATACTCGTGTAAACGACCTGTCGCCACGCGAGATAAACGCCGATATGCTGCTGAATCCTACGGTCATTGTCTGCGTTGTGGCATTAACACTGCTGCTGAATGTTGTCTCGGCGCTTGTTCCCACGCTCATCGCACTGAAGAAGGATATTATTCAGTCGTTGTATCATAAGAGGTAGTTGTTTATGGGAGAGATTCAAAAATAACAACAAACAAATAAAGAGACATAAACCATGCTAAAACAACTAATGCACCAGATATGGAACGAGCGCCAGCAGAATGCATGGCTGTTCCTCGAACTGATAGTCGCAAGCCTGTTCCTGTGGCTCGCCATTGACCCGTTATTCACTCTTGTGTGCCGCGGCAACCTGCCAAAAGGCTACACCCCCGAAAAGGTATATAGGGTGGAGTGCGATGCTTACATTACCGACCCGTCAAAAGCGCACGAATACAACGAGATGTCAAAAAAGCAATTTCTTGCCCAGTTGGGAGATGCTTTCGACAATATCCCCGAAATAGAATGCTACTGCATTGCACACGACGGGTTCGGTCCCAACCCCAAGGGATATTCAGGGACTATGCTGGCTATTGCCGACGACAAGCCCGACAGTGCACGAAACTGGTGTGGAGCACGCCTTTACGATATTATAACAAGCGACAAGAGCCGCTTTTTCGAAACAATCAGAGCGATTGATGTAAAGACAGGCGAGGTGATGCAGCAGTCCGACTACCATGGGAATGATGGAGCCTACCTGTCGCGCCGACAGGCTATGATGCTCTTTGGCACTACCGATGTAGTTGGAGAGAAGTTCGTTAATGTGAGCGGCGGGTTGTTCACCGTCTTGGGTGTGTTCGAGGATTTGCAGTTGCTCAACTACGACGAATATACCCCGATAGTCTTCTACTGCAACAACGATGCCGATAAGCACACGTTTAGCAATGCTATATATTTTAGACTGAAGGATGGTGCCGACGAAGATGATTTCAAGAAAAGATTCGAAAACGAGATTAAGCCCAAATACAATCATGGCGTCTTCCACATCGCCGGGCTGGAATCGTATGAGGAGCGTATAGAGGAACACGACAAGGAGTACAACATCACCAACAAGTACCGCCTCTATGCCGGACTGTCGGGCTTTGCGCTCTTCTGTGCCTTCATGGGTGTATTCAGCGCATTCTGGATACGTACCAACAGCCGCCGTCGCGACATTGGCATCATGCGCAGCGTGGGTGCAACCAAAGGCCGCGTCTGCATGCAGTTTGTTGCCGAAGCGGTGATACTTGTCACAGTTGCCTTTGTCGTGTCAATGCCGCTTATTGCGCACTACATAACCATAGAGGGCTTTGCCGAACCGCTTGCCAAAGTACCCACATGGATACACAATGAGACTCCCGACCAGAGCTATCTGCACAACCGTGTGGTTCCTCACTTTGCCATAGTGACTGCCGTAGCCTACATGCTTATATGTGCGATTGCCATTGGAGGTGCGCTGTTGCCATCGCTGCACATAACACGTTCGCTGCCAGCCGATTCATTGAGAGAATAAGAAATTATTACGCCCTTTCAGGGCTATTTATAAATTAAACACCGTATATTCATAGGCCTCACTGCCTATGCTATAAAATACCTTCCCTCCGGGACTATAGCCCTGCACAGTATGGCTATAAAACATTAAAATGACATACTAACAATTTAAATTTATAAGATTATGATTAAGCTAACAGAGGTAAACAAGATTTACCGTACCGATTCAGTAGAGACACAGGCGCTCGAAAATGTAAACATCGAAGTACGCAAAGGTGAATTTCTTAGCATCATGGGACCTTCGGGTTGCGGAAAATCGACATTGCTCAACATCATGGGATTGCTCGACAAACCCACAAGCGGCACCATTGAGATTGCCGGTACCACTGTCGACCAGATGACAGAAAAAGAGCTTGCAGCCTTCCGTAACAAGACATTGGGATTTGTGTTCCAGAGCTTCCACCTGATAAACTCACTCAACGTCCTCGACAATGTGGAACTGCCGCTTCTCTATCGCAAGATGAGTGCCAAGGAGCGCACACGCCTTGCCAAAGAGGTACTTGCCCGTGTAGGTCTTACACATCGTATGTATCACATGCCCACACAGTTGTCGGGTGGTCAGTGTCAGCGTGTAGCCATTGCCCGTGCCATCATCGGTAATCCCGAGATTATCCTTGCCGATGAGCCCACCGGTAACCTCGACTCAAAGATGGGTGCAGAGGTGATGGAGATACTTCACAAACTTAATAAGGAGGATGGTCGCACCATTGTTATGGTTACTCACAACGAAGAGCAGGCGAAGCAGACTTCGCGCACCATCCGCTTCTTCGATGGTAGACAGGTAGAGTAGTATAGTGCCGGCTAAAGATGACTCGCTAAGAGCCATCTTTAGCCCTTCCGCTTTGAGTTGCGCTGATTTTTTGAATCCCTCCCTCCTTGCTCGCCTGGTGGCTTGCAAGTCCACCTCCCCTTGAACGAGGAGGGGTTTCTTAAGTAGCATTTTGTAAATAAAACATACGTACAACAACCAATACTAACCAGCCATGATAAAACAGACCCTGCGTCAGGCATGGACGATGATGAAACAGCACAGGCTGTTTACCGCAATATACATCACAGGAACAGCCGTCAGCATAGCCATTATAATGACACTCTTCATTGTTATCTACATAAACTTGGGAAGCATCTACCCCGAATACCATCGCAACGAAATACTCCTTTTGGATAACGAATGGCACAAATACAATTCAAATGGTGGTTCGAGTAACAGGTCAGGTTATTTCAATCTTGACTTTGCCGAGGCACTTGAGAGCGAGAGCAAGCACATGAAGGCTATGGCTGTGTACGACTGGAACACCTCGAAAGTTCCACACCCTATAACAGTAGACGGCAACAATGTCGAAATTGAAGAGGAGGTAAGATTTGTCAGCGACGGCTGGTGGCAGGTATTCGACTACAAATTTGTAGACGGAAAGGGCTTCACCGAAAAAGAGATGCACGAAAATGTGGCGGTGGTGAGCGAGTCGCTTGCCATGCAACTTTTCGCATCGACAAAGGTAGCCGGCAGGGAAATAAAAATAAACGGCGAATATCACCGAATAGTAGGTGTCGTGAAGGATGTCACACAGTGTACCCCCAACAGCTACGGAAAAATATGGCTGACCATCTACAATCCATTTGCGAGTTTAAACACATACGCAATTCACAACGACGAGAAGCATTATAAAATATACACCCGCGCGCACGATGGCGAAAGAGAGATGCTGTTGCAGGAGATTGAAAACATATTCAGCCGTTACTATCAACCGACCGAAAAGGAGTACGACTACGAACTGGATATTTTAAACAACTGGCAAAATGCCCTTTACCTTAGCAAAGACGAAAGCATCTGGGATGCTTTAAAAACATACTTTTACATAATACTCGCGGTATTTTTCATTCCCGCGCTCAAGTTAGGAGGAATGATATCTTCGCGCATGAACAGCCGCATGGTGGAGGTAGGCGTGCGCCGAGCGTACGGTGCTACCAAACAAGCATTAGTGTCGCAAGTGCTGTGGGAGAATATGTTACTTACGCTATTGGGAGCAGTTGCAGGGTTACTGCTCTCCTACGCCGTAGTGTACATTTTCAGCTACCGCATGACAACATTCATACACAGCCATATAAACTACGTTGCCGAAGAAGGTAACCAGCTGAGCGAAGAAATGCTCTTGAATCCCACGATTTTCCTTTGCGCACTGCTGATGTGCGCACTGCTGAACGTAGCATCGGCACTCGTGCCCACACTATTTGCATTGAGAAAGGATATTATACAATCGTTGTACTACAAAAGATAAGCACCATGATAAAGAAGATATTTCACATAATATACAACGAGCGCCGCGAGAACAGCTGGTTAGTGATAGAGATTATCGCAGCAAGCATCATGCTTTGGATGGCGTTCGACCCACTGTTTACATTCAAGCGCATCTATAACTACGACGACGGCTACAACATTGACGGCACATATAGGATAGACTTCGACCACTACAAGCCATACGACCACAGATTCAAGCGTGCGAACGAGCAGGCCGAATTCGAAGGCGAGAGCTACATTCATCTGTATAACATCGTGCGTAACCTGCCCGAGATTGAGAGCTACTGCTTTACACAAGAAGGTTGTTACCCGGGAGCAAACAGGGGTTATCTGATATTTCCAATTTTTATAGATAGTGTAGATTGTGGCGACGACGAAAATAAGTACATAGAACTTCAGAAGAGCAAAGGACTTTCGCCCGACTACCACCCAATATACGACATCGAGGGTAACGACTATTTTACGACGTTCGGAGTGAAAGATGCCTTTACAGGAAAAATATTTACCCCAAACAAGCACGACACCTACAACAACTGCTACGTCTCGGAGTGCTTTGCAAAACATCACTTTGGCGGAGCAAGAGAGGCCTTAGGAAAAAGAATCTATCTGGGCCATAATGAACACTTTATCATAAGCGGTGTGTTCAAAGATATGCAACTTTGTGATTACAGCGAGCCTGACGAGCAAATTCTCCTTCGCAGGGCGAATACGCCCGCCGAATATAGGATGCTGGTACTTCACATACGCCTGAAAAAGGGAGTAGACAGAGCAGCGTTCGAGAAGAGATTCAAAGAGGATATTATGCCCCGGCTAAAGGCCGGCAACGCATACTGCCGAAGCATAGAGCCTCACTATGTTTTTAGAGAGCGCTATAATGAAGTGCGGGGTGTTCCCAGCAAACTGACAATGTACTACAGCATGGCACTATTTTCGTTGTTCACTGTGTTCTTGGGAATGTTAAGCGCATTTTGGATACGCACCTCGGCTCGCAAAAGCGAAATTGGAATCATGCGCAGCGTGGGTGCATCGAGGCTGGCCATAATAAAGCAAATTGTCACCGAGGTTGCTCTTCTGGTGAACATTGGCTTTGCTGTTGCAATGCTATTTGTGCTGCACCATCTGTATGTGAACGGATTTGCCAACCCAATGAAAAATATTTTAAAAATCACAAGCATAGGAGGCCCGTTGCATTTTACTGTTGTCACAGCATCAGCGTACATCATTACGATGCTCTTTGCAATTGCCGGAGCTGCTATTCCTGCATGGAGGATAGCGAAGATTCTTCCCGCGGATGCGCTAAAGGAGGGGTAACTTTTGCAAGTGAAAAAGAGAATAAATATTTCTCCCTATTGAAGCAGGATTGCCCCCGAAAGGGAAAAACAGAATAAACCGCCGGAAAATATTTGAACATTAAAGAACAAATAGTAAATTTGTAGCTATGATACTGATAATAGACGATGATAGCGCAATACGCAGCAGTCTTGGCTTTATGCTGAGAAGAGCCAGGTACGAGGTTGAGGCAGTGGCATCGCCCAAAGAGGCAATAGAGGTGGTGCGTTCGGTTGCTCCCGACCTCATACTCATGGATATGAACTTCACCCTCACCACCAGTGGCGAGGAGGGAATATACCTGCTTAGGCAGGTGAAGGTGTTCCGTCCCGATGTTCCCGTCATACTGATGACGGCGTGGGGCAGCATCGACCTTGCCGTGAAGGGCATGCAGGCCGGGGCTTTCGACTTTGTGACAAAGCCGTGGAACAATGCTGCGCTGATGCAGCGCATAGAGACGGCGCTGGAGCTTACGGGAAAGAAAAAGGCAAGCGAAGAGGTGGTTGTCGACGCTGCTTTCGACCGTAGCTGCATCATCGGCAAGAGTAAACTGCTCAACGATATTCTGGCTACCGTAGAGCGCATAGCTCCCACAAATGCGTCGGTGCTTATCACCGGCGAGAGTGGCACCGGCAAAGAGCTTGTGGCCGAGGCTCTACACCGCAACAGCGGACGTTGCAAGGAGGCTTTTGTTAAGGTTAACCTTGGTGGAATATCACAGTCGCTCTTCGAAAGTGAGATGTTCGGACACAAGCGCGGAGCATTTACCGATGCGACAGCTGACAGGGTGGGGCGTTTCGAACTTGCCCACAAAGGCACAATCTTCCTCGACGAGATTGGAGAGCTTGACATCAGTTGTCAGGTGAAGCTGTTGCGTGTGTTGCAGGAACAGACCTTTGAGGTGCTTGGCGACAGCCGTCCGCGTAAGGTGGATTTCCGCGTGGTGAGCGCAACAAATGTCGACCTCAGACGCATGGTTGCCGACCACACATTCCGCGAGGATCTCTATTGGCGAATAAATCTCATAAATATTCACTTGCCTGCACTGCGCGAACGACGCGAGGATATTCCTCTGCTCGCCAACCATTTTGCAGCTCAGCTTGCAAAGCAGAATGGGTTGCGTTGCGCAGAGTTTTCGGCAGAGGCAATGGAGTTTCTCACTCGTTTGCCCTATCCCGGTAACATACGCGAGCTGAAAAATATTGTCGAGCGTACTATGCTCATCAGTGGCAAGGAGGTGCTCTCTGCTGCCGATTTCGAGGCGCAATGCAAGGACAATGAATCTATTGCGCCCGAAAAAGTTGTGGATACTTCGGGAATGACACTGGACGAGATTGAACTTTACACCATACGTCAGGCAATTGAAAAGTACGACGGAAACGTTTCACAGGTAGCTGCGGCACTGGGCATCAGTCGTCCTGCACTGTATCGTCGTCTCGATAAATATGGCATAAAAATATGAGGCTGCGCTATCTCTTTTTAGTCTTTGCGATACTGCTGATGGCAGTGTGGACACTGCTGCTGTTGCAGCTGCCCGAAAAAAGCGGCAAGATATTCTACATTGCCGAGGCATTGACTATTGTTTGCCTGCTTTTCCTTGTATATTTCTATCGTAAGGTGGTGAAGCCCATGAACAGCATCACAGATGGTATGGAGTTGTTGCACGAACAGGATTTCAGTAGCCTTCTGTCGCCGGTGGGGCAGCGCGAAGCCGACCGAATAGTGGATATCTTCAATCGCATGATGCGCCGAATGAAGGACGAAAGTCTGAGGTTGAGGGAGCAGAACCATTTTCTCGACCTTCTGATAAATGCTTCGCCCATGGGGGTGATTATTCTCGACTTTGACGATAATATAACCACGATGAATCCATCGGCAAGGCGTTTCGTTGCATCGGAAAAAGAGCCTGTCGGATGTAAACTGCAGCAGCTTGAGTCGCCGTTGGCACGCGAGATTGCAACTATCGAAAATGATTCTTCGCGTACCATACGCCTGAACGGTGCTGCCGTCTATCACTGTTCGCGTCTCACTTTTCTTGACAGAGGTTTTGCTCATCCCTTTGTGCTGATAGAGCCAATGACCGATGAGTTGCATCGCGCCGAAAGGAATGCTTACGAAAAGGTTATCCGCATGATTGTACACGAGGTGAACAACACTATGGGTGGAATAACATCCACACTTGACTCTTCGGTTGATACCTTGCGTACTATGACTCCTGAAACTATGGCAACTGATGCCGAGGAACTGTGCAAAGTGATGGAGGTGTGCGAAGAGCGTGGCTATGGAATGAGCCGCTTCATCACACGCTTTGCCGATGTGGTTAAGATTCCTCAACCTACTCGCAAGGAAACAGACCTTAACTCGTGTGTGGACAGATGCAGGCTCTTCATGGAGAATCTGTGCCGCGAAAATGGTGTTACGCTGAATATGTCTCTTTGCGATTCTCCGGTGCCGGTGAATATTGATATAACGCTGTTTGAACAGGTGTTTGTCAATATTATAAAGAATTCTGTGGAGAGTATTGGCGGCGATGGGGAGATTACAATTACTACTGTGGCTGAACCTGCGAGTATTGTCATTGCCGACAATGGCAAGGGTATCAGTCGAGAGGTTGAACAGAATCTTTTCAGTCCGTTCTTCACCACCAAGAGTGGTGGTCAGGGTATAGGGCTTATTTTTATTCGTGAGGTTCTTGGTGCTCACGATTGTCGCTTCTCGTTGCGTACCGACGATGATGGTATTACGCGTTTTACAATTTTATTCTGATTACGTCCCAAAATTTGGCGTGGTCTCTTTTTTGTTGTAAGCGAAAGGAACAAAAACTGTCCCTCTTTAACCTTAGATTTGCGCAAGAAAAATAAATTAGAATGCTTATATTTGCCTATACTGTTTGACAAATGACGTAAAGGACGGCGGAGAGTGAATCATCCTCTTCAAGGGAAAAGATTCAGTTCCATCCTTCTATTTGGTCTTCCCGCCTTTCTTGAACCCAGACCTAGAGGGACTATTCTTTGCTAATCAATCTCCTAAAATTCCTGAACTTTAGTGTCTATCCTCGGGCTTGTTGGGGTCGCTTACAATATGCAATGGCACAAGTTCAATATAATCGAACATAAAACTACTAAAATTTGTATTTTCAGATACGTTTTTGAAACGTATCCAATGTTCGCCTTCACTTAAATATTTTCTATCCACTATGCGACGAAGAGTACCCTGGATGCTTCTTGCCGTATATTCACCAGTCATAAGGTTAAAACTATCGGGTGCTTTCATCCATCCGCGGTTACGCATCTGTTTATCTTTTTCAACACCATTGTCGTTAGTCTCTTCATCCGCGAACCAACCAATGCGCTGGTCAAGGCACCCTATGCGAAAATCTATTGGCAATCCACTTACCTTATTATCAATATAAATTTGCACCACAGCCTCTCTGTCATCATAGAAGTCATGCATGTTGCAAGAAAAGCGTATTTCGTATGTTCGCGAAGGAACAGGTGGCAACCGAAACGAAAAATCAAAAAGCCCCAATGGTCTTAAATCATCAAGAAAATATAAACCTTCATTATTAAATTTATATATCTTGAATTGATTGCTGTTGCTCTTTATATTGCGACAATAGTCGGCGGGGATGATTGTAAAATTATTATTACTATATTTGTATCTTATATTATTGCTTGACAGTTCGGGCATCATCGATAAAAAGTCGAAGCGCATGCGCTCGTTCAGTATGTTGCCCACCATTTCATCCTCGTTGTAGATGAGAATTTTGTCGATAGGCTGAACAACGCCGTTAAGCGCATTTTGTACAAAATCACTATGCCTAAGGTCGGCTTGTGTAAACTCGGTTGTCTCTATCAGCCGTACGTTTAGATGATGGCGCAATTCGGGGTTGTAGGGTATTTCGCGTTTGGAATAGTTTATGTATATGTTGGCTGCATCCTGCGTGCC
>CAJGDX010000081.1 GCA_904502185.1 uncultured Bacteroidaceae bacterium
AATTTTCTTTAAAGAAAATATCCTTCAGTCTGCTGTTATTTGTCGGTGACTTTTCTCCTTTAAGTTCAGGGGGGCACGCTTTGCGCAAGTATGGTCACGCTTTCAGCGTGTCAGAAAACTTGTACATCTTCTCCGCGCCTCTCTGCGGCCGTTGCCTGTGATGTAGTTCTTTGAAAGTAACCTTTGCTATTGGATATTACAGCATTGGTAACATTAAAAAATATTCGGCACCGTAAAGGGCACAACCAATAACCATCTTTTGCAAGGAAAAAGGTGAAACATTTTGTGTCCGACATTTGTAATGGCGGCCTAACTGTTTCACCCCTTGCAAAAGATGAAAAGTTATTGGTGACAAGGTTTAACCGACTGAAGGATATTGCCGTAAGGCAATTCCTGAACAAAGGGCGAAACCGACTGCCCTGTCCAGTGTGCCGAGCCCTTTTGCCTACTTTTCGGGCGCCGAAAAGTAGGGATAGAAACCCGAACTTTGCTAATTGCAATGACAATTAAGGGTAAAATATACCTTGAAGATTATACGCCCTCAATCAATAGAATAGTGGAAGAAACTTATATCGAACTCACGTTATTTATTTGATTCCCCGATATTGAAATAGCTCATTCCGTAATCTTTTCTGAGTGATATTTTCTTGTCTGTCGGGAAGTCGGAAGGTGTGGGCTGTGTTACTTTACCAGTGGCAGCCCATTCGGCTCCTCGCAGTAGCAGTGTCTGGAAGCCGGTACATTGCATGGCGGGGTTCTCTTCCAATGTGGGGCCGCAATGACCTAACATTATATGAAAGATGCGTGCTTTTTCATAGTCGACGGTGAATACCAACGGCTCTTCACGTCCCGAACCGCCTGTGTTTCTATCGGCTTTTCCTGAATACAGCAAATCTTTGATATTTGCCGGTCCTCTCATAGAGTCGTACATCTCGTCCTTGGCGTGCATCCAGTTGTCGGGGAGTCCTTGTGTTATTGGGTGCTTGCTGTTGTGGCAGTGCATGGCATACTCTCTTTGCATTCCGTGTGAACCGCCGTGTCCGGGTGAGTAGTCAAGTTTGAGCTTGTTATCTTCTACGTAACAATAGGGTCCCGATTTTTCGTTTCTTCCTTCCCAACCGCCAAGGGCTATTATGCGGTTGAACTCTTCCCATCCTGCAAATGCGTTGTCTGCTGCATGGTATACAATGACGCCTCCTCCTTTCTTTACGTACTTGAGGAAGGCGCTGTCTGTCTTTGCCGACCAGCGGTCACCATTGTAGTCGAGTATTACTAAGTCGTACTTGTCGAACTGTGGGGTGAAACTGCTCATGTCGCCACCTGCAGGTGACGTCAGTTCTATGTCTGTGGTGAATATTCCTGAATTCTCCAGTATTGCCTTTATTGCAAGGTGGCTCACCTTCCAGTTGTGGTTGTTCTGTCCCGATATTATCAATGCTTTGATGGGTTCAGGTTCGTTGCAACCGCATAATGCTGCAATGGTGATTAATAGCACAAGGTATATTGACTTACAGAGCTTTTTCATAGTTCTTTCCGACTTATTGTTTTCTTAGTTTGATGCTTGCAAGAGCTGCAATGATTATTGTCAGCACTCCGCCACAGATGTATGCCATGGCTCTGTTTTCCATTCCGAACATCATGGGCGAAATGAAAATGTACGAGGCACAGATGTATGTCATCAGCAGTGCGGGAAGCAGTGCTATGATGTAAGGCTTCTTGCGCTGTGCAAGATAACATGTGATGCACCACAGTGTTATTGCTGCCAGTGTCTGGTTGGTCCATGCAAAATAGCTCCAGATTGTCTGGAAGGGTAGAGCGAATATGATGAACAGGCCTATGGCAAACAAGGGCAACGATACGTATATGCGTTTGGCAAGAGGTTGCTGCGATACTCCGAACATATCTGCTACAATAAGGCGTGCCGAACGGAAGGCTGTGTCGCCAGATGTTATTGCGCATGCAATTACGCCGAAGATGACGATTGTTGCAACTGTTTTGCCAAGTGTTGTTTCAGAAATGATGTTGACCAGTGTGGCTGCATTGCCCCCATGCTGGGCTATTGCTTCGTTCAGTCCTTCTACGCCTCCCCAGAATGCCATGGCAATGGCTGCCCAAATAAGGGCTATGATGCTCTCGGCTATCATTGCGCCATAGAAGATGGGGCGACTCTGTTTTTCAGATGTCATGCAACGTGCCATCATGGGCGATTGGGTGGCGTGGAAGCCCGAAAGCGCTCCGCAGGCTATGGTGGTGAAGAGCATAGGTACGATGGGGAATTTATCTGCTTCGCTCTTCATGTTGGCAAGTGTGGTAAGTTCGGGGATGGAGTATGTGCCGCTGTTGAACAGCAATACTGCCAATATGCCGAGTGCCATTACAAGCAAGGCAATGCCGAAAATGGGGTAGAAGCGTCCGATAATCTTGTCGATGGGCAATAGTGTGGCAAGTATGTAGTACACCAGTATTACTATCAGCACAATGAGCATTTCCCATGATGTGCCGGCGAATGCTTCGCTTGCTTCAAGCACGGGAATGTCGATGTTGGTGGCTATCAGCGCTGCGGGTTGCGACATGAATACTGCTCCTACAAGCACCATCAGCAGCACGGTGAAGATGCGCATGAACATTTTTGTGCCGTTGCCAAGGTATTTTCCGATTATTTCGGGCAGACTCAGTCCGTTGTTTTTCAGCGAGATGACTCCTGCGATAAAGTCGTGCATGGCTCCCATGAATATGCCACCGAGGGTTATCCACAGAAATGCAACGGGGCCGTATGCTGCTCCAAGCAATGCACCGAAGATGGGTCCAAGGCCGGCAATGTTCAACAACTGTATGAGGAATGTTTTCCAGCGTGGCATGGGCATGTAGTCTACACCATCGTACATGGTGGTTGCCGGTGTAGGGTTGTTCTCGTCAATGTCGCACACTTTTTCGAGGTATTTGCCGTAGGTGAAGTATGCGATGATAAGTGCTGCGAGGCACATTAGGAATGTTATCATTTTATAGGTGTTTTATTGTTGCGAAATATCGAAGATGCCCTGGAATGTGGTTACTCTTCGAAACTTTTCCACAGAGGGTCGTTGGGAACGGGTGCTGTGACCTTTATTGTTTCCTTCGACACGGGGTGAATGAATTCTACACTGCGTGCATGCAGTGAAATGCTGCCGTCGGGGTTTGAACGTTTGGCGCCATATTTGAGGTCGCCTTTAATGGGGCAACCAATGGCCGACAGCTGACAACGTATCTGGTGGTGACGACCTGTGAGCAGTTCTACCTCCAGCAGATTATACATTCGTGAGTTTGCTATCATTTTGTAGCGCAGAGTGGCCTTCTTGGAGTTCTTTACCTCTTTGTTGTAGGCGAAGCTCTTGTTTGCCTTTTCGTTGCGCACAATCCAGTGGGTAAGCTCTTTCTCTGGTTCTTGTGGCATATCCTTTACAATGGCCCAGTATCTTTTGTCGACTGTGCCGTCGCGGAACATGTTGTTAAGACGTTCGAGTGCCTTACTGGTCTTTGCGAATATTACAACACCGCTGACGGGGCGGTCGAGACGGTGGGGAAGGCCTACAAATACGTTGCCGGGTTTGCAGTATTTTTCTTTAAGGTATTGCTTCATTGTGTCGCACAACGAAGCGTCGCCGGTCTTGTCGCCCTGTACTATTTCGCCGGCCTGTTTGTTGATGATTATTATATGGTTGTCTTCGTATAGTACGTTCATGGTCTGTGGCTATGCTTTTTTTGTCGGGGAGATTGCTCCCAGTGCGCTGAGTATTATTTTCTCGGAGAAACTCTTCAGGAACTCTTCGTCCTTGTGCTTGTTTATCATTCCTTTTATAAAAGGTACTTCCAGTCCGTTAAGGCAGAAGTGCAGGAAACGGGCTGTGAGGTTCGGGTTTTCCACGTTGAAGATACCCATCTGCTGACCTTCGGCGATTATCGAGCGATAGAGGGCTATTTCATGTACGTCGAAAGTGCGTCGTATGTGTTCGACAATCCACATGTTGCCAAAGTATTCCGAATGGAGTCCGCTGTTGCGACGGACAATGCTGCGGGTTATACGCAAACGGACAAATATAAGCTTGATGATTTTTTTGTCGGGAGTGATGTTTTCTGCTGCCACCTTCTGCATGGCCGAGGATATTTTTTTCATTTCACTCTCGATAGATGCTTCGAGCAACTCTTCTTTACTCTTGAAATATGTATATATGGTGCGTCTGCTTTTTCCTGATGCTGCTGCAACGTCGCCAATGGTGGTGCTCTCTATGCCTTGTTGGGCAAAAAGGCGTCTTGCAACATCTATAATCGTGGCTCTTGTGTCGATTGTCGGCATGGTAATTCAGGTGTGTCTGTTCTGTTTATAAAGTTGTACTCTTCTTTAATTGGCTTTCACCATATTGCTGTTGCAAAGATAGTGTTTTTTGCACATTTGTGCATAGGTTTTTTGCAAATAAAAATTACAAATATGCCTTGTTTTTGAAAAAAACTCGAAAAATATTTGCAGGTTAGAAAAAAACGCCTTACCTTTGCACCAGATTTAAGAACAGCACCGCGGGGTGGAGCAGTGGTAGCTCGTTGGGCTCATAACCCAAAGGCCGGAGGTTCGATCCCTTCCCCCGCTACAAAATTCAAAGCAATCAACATTGAGTTGGTTGCTTTTTTCTTTTTTTAGGTTTATCTTCGCGCCAGTAAAAGTTCAATCTTATGAATATGGATAGAATTGTGGTGAACGGTCGACGCGACGATGTGCTTGCTCTTGCGTGCGAGCCACTCGAAGTGGTGCGTATCGGTTTTGTAGGCCTGGGTGTTCGTGCCAAAAGGGCTGTGGAACGTATGATGAACATCGATGGTGCTGTGGTTTCGGCTCTCTGTGATTTTGTTGTTGCCAACATCGACGCTGCCAATGATATTGTGCAGAAGTATGGTGGAACTCCGGCGCTGACATTCTCAGGCGGCTATGGATGGCGTTCGTTGTGCCAGTCGCCCGATGTTGATGTTGTATACATCTGTACCGATTGGATGAGCCATGCCGAAATTGCTCTCTACGCATTGGAGTGTGGCAAGCATGTTGCTGTGGAGGTGCCTGCGGCAATGACCGTTGCCGATTGCTGGCGATTGGTGGATGCGGCCGAAAAGAGTCGCCGTCACTGTATAATGCTCGAGAATTGTTGCTACGACGAGTTTGAACTTGCTGCGCTTAATATGGTTCGTCGGGGTGTTCTGGGCGAGATACTTCATGCCGAGGCTTCTTACATGCACGACCTGCGCAAACGTATTGCCACGAATGACGATGGCGGACGAATATGGACAAATTGGCAGGTCGAGTATATGAACAAGCATATTGGCAATCCCTATCCGACACATGGACTGGGGCCTGTGGCCTTGGCGATGGCAATACACCGTGGCGACAGAATGAAGAGCCTTGTGTCGCTGTCGACGCGTCAGATTCCATCAGGTAACGAGGGAACGATATTCAATGGTACAATGAATTCTTCGCTTATAACCACCGAACAGGGAAAGACTATATTGGTTCAACATTGTATATCTTTGCCCCGTCCCTACAGCCGCTCGTTCGTGCTGAGTGGCACCAAGGGGTTTGTTCAGAAATACCCTGTGTCGTGTATCTCTTTTTCTCCTGAAAGCGATAATCTCATTGTGGGTGACGAGTGTAGTGCTGTAATGGAAGAGCATCGTCATCAGTTCGTGGAAAAATATTCCGAGCGTGGCAAAAAACTGTGTGGTCGCCGTTGGATAGATTTTGCCATGGATGAGCGTCTGGTCTATTGCCTGCGCAAAGGATTGCCGTTGGATATGGATGTTTACGATGCGGCAGAATGGTCGTGCATTGTCGAACTGTCCGAAAAATCGGCACTTGCCGGTGGTGCTCCTGTCGAAATCCCCGATTTCACACGTGGCAGATGGCAGCAGCTTGATGGTGTCACCTTTTACGAGTAATCTGTAGAATACAATATTAAATTCAGTCGGCTCCATTTTTTTTACAAAAAAGGTGCAGTTTATTTATTAATATTTGTATTTTTGCCAATAATAATGAATGTTTACTCCATTTGTGGCAAAATAGTTTGAATTCTCTTATTTTGCGGCATTGTTGTTATATTCGCAAAACGGAAATAAAGAAATTTTCATTTTAAATATTATCCATTTAAATTAAAAGTACTATGAGAAAAAATTTACTTTTAACCTGTCTGTTGACATTTGCAGCCATTATGGGTGTATGTGCCAACGACAAATGGCCCATCACTTTGACAACAAATGATGGACTTCCCGGAAGTGATGGCTCAAACTCAATGAAGCACTTCAAGTCAAGAGTTTATACCTTTGACGAGGCTATCACAACACTGCGTTACACCGTAGTGCAGACAATGTGTTCTACAAAAATGCCCAACACCTCTGAAAGCTATGATGGCCGTGCCACAGATGGTCCCGGTTTTGCTTTCTTCGCGTTGAGTGAGTTGCGTGTACGTGATGCAGAGGGTAAAATAATCCCCTACACACCTTCAAGTAACGCTATTGCAACAGGTGACGGTGCACTTGAGAACATCAACGATGGTGTTAACCTGAACAGCCACTTCCACTCAGTGTTCTCAAAAGGTAGCATTGATGGCGATTACCACTATCTTGAGCTTACTTTTGCAGAGCCTATCAAGTCTTTCTCAATCGAGTGGGATACACGTGCCAGCTGGGCATACAACATGCCTTCTTACGTAGGTCTTACTCCTGGTTACTCTTACTGGCCTTTGCCCGAGCAGCAGCTTTCAGTGGAGAAAGTTACATCTGTTGACCAGTTGGCAGAGCCCGGTGCGCTTTTTGTTCTCGAAGGACATAGCGAAGCTTGGGACGACGCCAACAAGGGTCGTACAAACCCCGGTGGCGGTTTCTTCGAGGCTCCCTGTCTTACACTGGGACAGCCTTCAGCATTTGGTGTATTCGAGCTTAGACCTGTTGCCGGTGCAAAGAACACTTACACAGTAAAATACCTTAACGACGCTCACTACATCGCTGCGAAAGACAACAACAATGCCGGTTTCATCGACTGGACAATGGATTCTCGCAAGGCAATGAAGATTAAGTTTACCGAGGATTCAGAGAATGCAGGTGACTTCATCCTTACATCACTCGAAGGTGACTCACTCCTCTTGCACCAGGATGCATACATGCGTATGGGTTGCATTGCCAACAACAAATCAGCTCAGAACAACGCTAAACGTCCTTTCGCAGCAAACTTCTCTGTTTACAAGGCTAGCGTTAACGGTCACGCTATTGCTGACAAACTTCAGGATGTAATCAGCCTTGCCGAGTCACGTCTTGCACTCTCAGGTGACTCTTTCGACGAATATGACGAAGGCCAGACAGAGGCTCTTGTAGATGCTATTGCAACAGCAAAGAGCCATGTGGACAATAAAGATGTTACTGCATCTGAGATTGTTGTTTCAAGAAACGAGTTGAACGATGCTCTCTCTGCATACTATGCAATGGCTCTCTACTGGTGGATCGACTCTGTAACTTTGATTATGGACGGTATTGAGAATGGCGACATCCTCACATCATCTGCACCCAACTGGGTAAATAACTCATATCCCGATGATTCTGACTTGAGAATGCAGGAGGCTATCGACAATGCAGACATCATTTACGAGTCATACACAAGTCTTGCTGATATCGATGAGGCTATCGAGTTCATCAAGAAGGTTGTTGACGACTTCTGGGCTTCAAAGATTACCAACGTTAAGTCTTTGCCTTTCCGCATTGGTTCAGAGGATGACGGTCTTCCCGGTGACATTGGCGACTACGGTGGCTTTGTATGGGAATCACCTATCTACTACATGACAGGTATGGTAGACCAGTTCCGTATTACAGTATTCAAGACAAACTGTAACAGCTCATGGCAGGGCTTCCCCTTCGTGACATTGGCTGAAATGGAACTCTACGACGAAACAGGTGAAAAAATCGAACTTTCAGAGGAAGATATTCTTACAAACTCTTTGGCTAAGTCTGACGGTGGTAAGGGTATAGCAGGTATGCTTGATGGTAATACCGGTACATACTATCATGGTGCGTATAGCACAACAGAAGGTTATGACAACTTTAACTTTGCAGCAAATCCTCAGTATGTGTACTTTGATATTACACTTCCCAGAGAAGTTGCAGCGTTCAGATATGTTCAGAAGGGTCGTGTGTACAGCAGTACAACACGTAAGAACACTCCCGTTGACTTTGTTATCGGTGAGTATGGTACAAAGGTTGTTCCCGAGGATGTTCCCTTCCCCGATGACAACAACCCTGTTCTTGGTACTAAGGTAACAGACCTTTCAGAGATTACTGATGATGGTATCTACGCTATCATGGGTCTTATCAACAGCGACCCCGTTAACGGTACAGGCGAGCCAGGATGCTTCTATCAGGGTATTTCACGCTTCGGTAGCTACTTGCAGTCACCTTGTGCATTCACCATCAAGTCTACAGGTGAAGAGGGTACATATTACATCCAGTCACTTGCCGATGGCAAATACTGGTCAGCTGCTATCGACGAAGATGGTTGGGGTGCAGCTGCAAGTTCTATCTTCCAGTCACAGGCTGCTAAGCTGAACATCGAGCCTAACAACAATGAAAACCTTCCCAACTCATTCGTTATCTACATGTATAACGACACAGTTAAACGTGACGGTACACCTCACCCCTACATCGTAATGCAGGACTGGGGAGCAAATATCGGTACATTCTCAATTCCTTCTTTGGATAAAAACGACAAGGATGGCGAGGGCGAATGGTACATCTACCGCATGTCAATGGATAATCCCTACAGCTACTGGTTGGCAAATGCAGTGAAGGCTGCTCAGGCTCTCGGTTTCGAGTACAGCATAGACCCCGGTTACTACTCTAACCTTGGAACATTCCCCGAAGTGATGACTGCTGCTCAGGCTCTTTTGAGCAATCCTAACAGAAAAGAGAGCGAGGCTAAGGCTCTGCTCGCACAGTTCGACGATGCTATTGCAGCTCTTGAATTTGCTGAGGTTAACCCCGTTGTTTCAGGTATCTATCTCTTCGAGAATGCTAACCCCGAATTCTTCAGAACTCAGAAGGTTAAGAAGGCTATGTACTATGTAACTAACCTCGACGAGGAAGCAGGTGGCGATTACGCACTCTCTTGGAAGAATATCCCCGACAACATTTACGAGGCCGATTCTACATTCTACTTCGAATTTATCCCTGCTAAGGCAGACGACGAGTATGTTAACATTTGGCTCGAGGATCAGGTAATTGATTCAGCACTCGCAGCTAATGCTTACTACATCAGACTTTGTGGTACAGACTTCTATGTTAACCACCGCAACGAGACTGACGACCTTGGTACTCGCATCGGTTCAACAAAAGAGCCTTATCCCTACATCGTTCGTCCTCAGAAGGATGCTTCATTCGACATCTGGAATCCCAAGAACACAGGATTCTCACTCCATCCCGCAGGTCATAGCAATGGTGCAGGTGCAAGCGGTACAATCGTTTACTTCAGATCTACAGAGCCCAACTCATTGTGGTACTTGCGTCTTATCAAGGCTACTTCAAATGGTACAGGTATTGTAGCTCCTGTTGTTGACGGCGAGGAGGTTGTTTCTACAACTTACTATTCAACAACCGGTGTTGCTTCTGAAACTCCTGTTGAGGGTGTGAACATTGTTAAGTTCGTATACTCAAATGGTGTTGTTAAGACTGCGAAATTCGTTAAGTAATCAGTTTTGATTAAATATAGTGAGGGCTGCGTCCATTTGGGCGCAGCCCTTTTTAATTTTTCTCTCTTTGTTGGTGATTGAGAATGCGAAATCTTTAAGTGGTACCAATAATTTTCTTTAAAGAAAATATCCTTCAGTCTGCTGTTATTTGTCGGTGACTTTTCTCCTTTAAGTTCAGGGGGGCACGCTTTGCGCAAGTATGGTCACGCTTTCAGCGTGTCAGAAAACTTGTACATCTTCTCCGCGCCTC
>CAJGDX010000082.1 GCA_904502185.1 uncultured Bacteroidaceae bacterium
CAAGGAAAATTGCCACGGCAACCTCAGTTAGTATACGGTACATTCTTTTCATATTACCATTAAATTAAAAGTGAACATTTTCGGAAGATTGTCTGCATTTCACGCAGAGCTATACAGCAAAAATACATTAAAATGGGGATTATACAAAATTATCAAAGAAGAATCGGGGCTCACCAACTACATTTACCATACACCCCGAACAGAAAAAGAAGTAGCAAACTCCATCTGTCAGGAGAAAATAAAGGTAGTTAGGTATAATTGTGCATAGTGCCAAAACCACAAACATCACCAAGTTGAAAAAAACAATCGAAAAGCAATTGCTATTTAGTTATATTTTATCTATCTTTACAAAATGTATGATAAAACGGGGAATATCCGTTACAAATATCATTCACAAACGAGATTAATATAACAGACTATCAATTGTAAAAAACGACAAATATGAAAAAGAAAATCAAAATGGGTATGCTGGGCGGAGGCCCCGGCTCTTTCATTGGTCCTGTACACCGCATGGCGGCAAACCTTGACGGATTGATTGAACTTGTGTGCGGCTGTTTCAGTTCGGACCCTGCAAAATCGGCACAGACAGGCGAAGAGTTGTGCCTAACCAAAGAACGAGTATATGCTTCCTACCAAGAGATGATTGAAAAGGAGTCACAGCTTCCCGAAGGAGAGCGCATGGACTTCCTTGCCATCGTCACCCCCAACCATCTGCACTACGCACCTGCTGCAATGGCAATGGAAGCAGGATTCCACGTGGCACTTGACAAGCCCGTAACATATTCACTGGAAGAGGCTAAGAGCCTGGCAGAGATTGCAGCCCGCACCGGCAGACGTCTGCTGCTGACACACACATACAGCGGCTATCCTTTGGTGAAGGAGGCACGCTACCGCGTACAGCGCGGAGATTTGGGCAAGGTGCGTCGCGTGTTTGTGGAGTATCCCCAGGGATGGCTGTCGACAGACTGCGCTGCAACCAACAAGCAGGCTTCGTGGCGTGTAGACCCCACACGTTCGGGAAAGGCAGGTTGCATGGGCGACATTGGAACACATGCTTTCCATCTTGCCAACTACATCACCGGACTGGAGGTTGACGAGATGTGTGCTGAACTGAACTCATTCGTTCCCGACCGTCTGCTCGACGACGATGGCACAGTGATGATTCGCTACAAGGATGGCGCACGCTGTCTGCTCAGTGCATCGCAGGTGTGTGCCGGCGTTGAGAATGGATTGTACATCAGAATCTATGGCGAAAAGGGTGGACTCGAATGGCGTCAAGACACTCCCAACACAATGATATTCCGTCCCGTAGAGGGTGTTGCCGAAATCATACGCACCGCCACTGCAAGCATCGAATCGCCTACGGCACAGCACAACTCACGTGTCCCCGGCGGTCACCCCGAGGGTTTAATTGAGGCATTTGCCAACCTCTACCGCAACTTTGCACTGACACTGATTGCCGAGGCTGAGGGACGCGAGCCTTCTGAGTGCTGTCTCGACTACCCCTCGATAGAAGATGGTATAGATGGCATGCAGTTTGTAGACACAGTAGTAAGCTCTTCGGAGCAGAACGCTGCATGGATTAAGTGGGAGAAGTAATTCTACCCTGCTCCATCCGTCACAGACAGGAAACCATTATAACGCGAATCCGACAAAGGGTTCGCGTTTATTGAAATGTTCATTGTTATTCTAAATAAAAAGGCAATAATATAGCAGTTGACCCATAATTTAAGGGTTGACTGCTCTTTTTATCTAGTAATCAATCATTTACTAGTGTGAAAATTTGGCTATTTAAGATTTTTTTCGTATATTAGCTAGAGAGTTAAGAAAACGAAGAAGATACTATGATAGATTTCCGCAAGTTCAACCACATCATTTCACTTACAACATACTTCAATTAAGAAGAGAAATGTAAACAAGCAATAATCGAAAGCAGATGGGCTGACGGTGATGTTGTTTGCCCTTATTGTGGTGAACACCATTGCGTAAAAAGAACGGATAGCAAATTATAAACTTTGGCACGTTTAGGCGTATTTGCCAAAGGGTCTTTATATTCCTTATTTTTCCAAATGGATTGAACTGCTTGGTTTATTAATGTAGCATCATTAATGTCTAACATCTGACAATTATAAACATACTGTATTACTTCAAACGATTTCTTTTGCCCACTTACATTCCCCACGTCATCTTTTATGTCCATATCTACAGACACATCAGAATCATGTTCACCATTTTCAGAAAACACAATACAGAAATTAATAGCATAGCATATGATGGGTCATAGTCTTTATCATACCAAGTCCGTAACCAAGTCCCATGATTTGAAACACGTGCTTGTAATGGTCTATTCCCTTCTATGGTATAAGTTCTATAATATGACGTATCTTTTCTATTGGGTTTGAACCCACCGTTTCTTCTTATGATGCTTACTGCTTGGTCAAAATTAATCATAACTATAAATCATTTTTAATATAAATAGTTTGAATTGAGAAAAAATAATAACTTTGCGATATGGAAACATTGACATTTAATGAATTCCCAACATTTAGGGTAATACAAAGTGAATGGTATGATGAGAGTGACAAACAACTTTCATTTACATATCGTGATGAAAATTTGGAAGTTGACGATGGACTTCGTGCTTTTATTGCAATGAAAAAAGAAAATGCACCAATACCCACACTTAATGGTATTGGATGCAAAATTATGGGTTATTATATTAGAGAGAGAAACAATATCGGACTCGTTTTTTGTGATTTGCCTATATTGTGTAATAAACTATTTGAAGAAGCGATAGATAGCATTAGAATGTGGTCAGATACTAATGAAGCTGTATTTGATTATTATTGGTTTGATTATTGTGATTCAACAATAGAATTACTTGAATATATTCAGAATCCACAAAGGGAGGGAAATATTGTTTATTCTATTATAGAACGATAAATACAGTCATTGCAGCCTGCATTTAATAAATAATTGTGGGTCAACTGCTATATTATTGCCAATAAAAATACAAACAGATGAAAAATAATTGTTTTTCAACATTTTTCAAACTGCTGTTGCCAACGTTTATACTGTTTTTCAGTACAGCGGAAATATTGGCAGCAACAGATGTGGATGTAAAGAAGGCAGGCACACTGCAAAGTCTGCTCACCTCCACCGACAGCGACCTGAAAGTAACAGGATTCGTCAACGGCACAGACATCAAGCATCTGCGCAAGCTTATTAACGAAGGCAAGGTCACAAGCCTGAATCTTTCGGCAGCACGCATTGTTGAGGGTGGCGAAGAGTACCTCGACAGCTGCGCCACCGCCAACGACATCATAGGCAAAAAGATGTTCATCGACTGCAGCAATCTGCGTGCAGTAGAGCTGCCGACCACCACAATGGTCATCGAAGAGAGAGCCTTTGAGAAGAGCGGACTTACAAAGATTGACATACCCAACAGCGTGTCGCGCGTGGAAGAGGATGCCTTTGCCTATTGCGGGAGCCTCACTGCCGTTGTCATCGGCAGCAAAACATCGAAACTGGGTAAGGGTGCTTTCTACAAATCTCCCGTAGAAACAGTGAGCATCAAGCGCCTTACCCCTCCCAGCGTATCGGGTTATCTCTTCTCGTCGAAGCCCGGAATTAAAGTCTATTCCGAAGCACTCGAAGATTACAAAGATAGCAGATGGAGAAGATATGGCGAAATTGCCGGAGGGCTCGAAGCGACCTACCCCAAGCAAGATGACGGAAGCGCAGCAGTCAACAAACTACGCGAAAAGTTCTTCGAGGATGCAGCATGCACACGCCTGAAAGCAGAATACATGGCGGTGAGCGACGAAAAGCTATCCAAGAAAATGGCTAAGGAGGGAATGCCTGAATTTATGGTAGCAATAGCCCTCAAGAGCAAGAACAACAAATGGAACACATTTGAAAAGGAGTTCCGCATACAGAGCTACAAACCCTACAGCGACGCAGCCTACTGGAACAGACGTATGAGCAGCACAGGTGGTTCGTACATGGGTAACCCCACCGGCATATACTCGAACAACAACGAGCCGCTTTACGTATTTGTCGACGGTGATATTCCCGAAGACGCGACCCTCTATTTTGCCGGTTCCGTAGGCAACGAAGTTATCACGCGTGCAAAGAGCGGCAAACGACTCTCCAAGGGATTGAACATTGTCGACGGCGAAAAGGATTTGCAGTACTACGTAATATACACAGCCGACACCCGTTCAATGACAAAGAAACTGAGCGAATGGCCCGAGATTAAAATTTATGTCGAGGGAGGTGTGGTGAACGGCTACTACGACCTTGCAAAAAGAAGCGACAGCGAGTACACCAAATTGCTTAATGCCGCCACACACGAGTTTTTCACCGTCAAGGGCGGTCGCTCGCTTTTCAATTTCAAGACCGCATCGTACAAGAAGGTGTGGCCCGAAAGCATCGACCGCAGCATCTGCTGGTTCGACAGCGTCACAGTGTGGCAACAGGAGCTTATGGGTTTCTGCGAGTCGGTAGCCACCGGCAAGCGCAACCATGCCCCGTATAACCTGAATGGTGGCGAAGCCATTACACCGTCCTACTACAACAACCCCAACTTTGCCATCGAGGGAAATGCAGCCGACGCAGGATATGCAAACTCAACACCCTTCCGCACATCTTACAACTCAGAGGAGTGCATCTACAACTCGTTCCACGTAGACCACTTCGACATGGACGAATGGTGTGTAGGTCATGAGTGTGGTCACAACAACCAGAAAGTAATCAACCTCGAAGGCGGTACAGAGGTCTGCAACAACCTTTTCTCGAACCTGGGACGTTTCCTCTTCGGACGAAGCATCTCCAAAGGTTCGCCCCTGTCGTTCACCATGACCGAGCATGCAGCCGGCACACCCTACTATGTACGCACCGTCGACAGCCAGCTGCGCATGTACTACCAGTTGTATCTCTACTACCACCAGGCACAGAAGAACACATCATTCTACCCCGAACTGTTCAAGGCACTGCGCGAAGACCCGCTGGAGATTTGGGGAAATTCCTACAACAGTTCACTTAAGTTTGTGCGCAAGGTGTGCGAGATTGCCCAGGAAGACCTCACAGAGTTCTTCACAGCATGGGGATTCTTCATTCCATTCGATAATATGTTCATCGAGGACTACGGTCCCCACCACATGACAGTAAAGCAGGAGGACATTGACCGCACACTGGCTGAAATTGCGAAATATCCCAAGAAAAACCGCACTATTCTGTTTATAGAAGATCGCGTGAAACCCACATTCACAAACGACATCTTCTGGAAGGCAGGCGAGAAACGCCGTGGTTCGGAAGAGATAGGACAATACGGACATATGGGACAATACACCGACTACATTTCAGCAGCTGAGCCATCGAGCTACACCTACATACAGTCTGACTCGCTCTATTGCATGAACGGAACAGGTGGCGTGGGATTCCTGGTACTCGACAAGGAGAACAAGTTTGTCTACGCATCGAACTCCAAGAATTTCTGCATACCCACATGTTTGGGCAGCGACCTCACCATCCATTCGGTTGATGCCGACGGCACACTGCGCAAGGCAACAAAGTCGGGAAACGGCACCGTGCGCGTAAAACGTGTGAAAGCCGGAGCACTTGCTAAGAAACTGCCCTCGCACGCCATAGAAGCCATCATCAGCGGAAACATCGACGGCACAGACATCAAATACATTCGTCAGATGAGCAACGAGGGCAGCCTCGCAGCCATCAACCTTGCAAAAGCAAACATAAAAGGTGGCGGCGAAGCATATTATAAGGAGTATCAAAGCAACCCCAACGAAATAGGAAAATTTGCCTTCCACAACTGCCACAACCTCATAAGCATCACCCTGCCCGAGAGCCTCACCAAGATTGGTGCCGATGCTTTCAGCCGTTCGGTGCTGAAAGAGGCAGTAATCCCAGACAACGTCGAAGTGGTGGGTGGCGATGCTTACGCCTATTGCAATTACCTGAAAAAGGTGACAATTGGCTCAGGTGTTAAGAAACTGGAGAAGGGAGCTTTCTACGAATCTCCCGTGAAGGATGTATATGTGAAAGCACTCACACCCCCGGAGGTTTCAAGCTATCTGTTCTCGAAAAAACCGACCATACACGTACCCTCACAATCTCTGTCAGCCTACCAGGCATCGGAGTGGGCGCAATACGGCACCATCGTAGGCGACCTCGACAGCTCTGAGAAGTAAAAGGAGAGAGTTGATAAATGTTATGACGCTGTGTCATAATGTGCAAACTGCTACGTTGCTCATCAATTTCGGATTTGGTCATGTACTTCCGTACACTCCCTTCATCCTTAATTTCAGCGCCTTGCATTTTACACATTCTTATCCAGCTAAAGAGGGTGTGCCGAAGTTTTGCATTTCGACACACCCTCATAATTTTAGCCGCCACAATGAACGCTGCTGCATGAATTGTTTCTGCATCTACATAAATTCGCGTAACTCTTTTTGGTAGAAATATGTGAACCACTTATGTATTTCGTCCCTTACCCTGCGAAATTCATTCATCACAAAATCACTTGTACCCAATACATCCGAAGGGTCATCGAAACCTATATGTATGCGATGTTTCACATTCCCTGCAAACATTGGACAGTTCCTGTTTGCACCACCGCACACCGTTATCACATAATCCCACTTATCACAGAGGTATTGCTCAACACTTTTGGGAGTATGACTGGATATATCCACACCTATTTCCTTCATTACTCTGACAGCATTGGGATTTACCATTGTTGCAGGTTCAGTCCCTGCCGAACAGACCTCTAAATTTCTATCCAGCGATTTAAGAACACCGTGAGCCATCTGACTACGGCAACTATTTCCTGTACACAATATCAATATTCTCATAGAATCAAATTAAACAGGCACCACGAAACAACAATCAGCAGAATCACCGACACTGAAAGTTTGTAGCAAAAGGCCTGTGGCAGTTATAATGAAGACTATGTCAAACCTGTATTATTGTTTTCGTTCCGCCCACAGATGTCTGATAGCCATTATTGGATGAAAGAATATCATTCGAGGACCGGAAAACCTCATAACCTCGCGCATTTTCTCTCTCATATCAGGTTTGTAGCAATGTATCGGGCATTTACGACAAGTTCCTTTCTCATTGCCAAATTTACAATGCTCCAGACGCCTGAAAGCATAATCCAAAAGTTGGTTGCAATCGTTGCATAAATAACGGTTCTTCTCCTTGAATCTGCAATAGATAGCAACCATTGCCTTTACGGTTTTCTTTTCCTGTTCTATCCTTGACATTTTCTTTTCTCCATAACTTTTGTGGGGCATGCGTTTATACAGTTGCCACACTTAATACAATCAGGATGCAGATAACCATTTTCATCGCCTCGCGATTCGTTAGGCGTCAGTTGCATAGGACACACTTTTGCACATCGTTTGCATTTCATCTGACAAGCCGAAGATACCCAAACATAAGGGAACCCTTTCTTGTGACCCTTTGGTGCTACCCAAGCCGACAATGTACCCATAGGACAAAATGAACACCAGGTACGAGGTGCATATATAAAGCCCAGCACAACACCTACAATGGTGGTAACAAGAATCAGATTCCAAAAAGTACGACCAACCCCAGCCAATGTAACTCCGTTCATATAGAATTGAACACCGAACATAGCAAAGATGAAACAAAGCATAAATATGCGGAACCCTTTACTGCGTACAAACTGCGGAATAGGTTTATGAGGAGAAAAACGACTAACCACTCTGTCGTAAAAACTTCCACGAGGACAATAATGTCCACACCAATAGCGACCCTTCTTTACTGCCATAGCCACAGGACCAAGCATGCAGATAATAGCTATCACCCCCAATTCGGGTACGAAGTATGCGACAACAAGATAAATCAATAAAATCCAAAACATGTTTATATAACTTTAGTCATTAGTAATTCGTAGAACAACGAACATGGTTCTCAAAAAAAACATTTTGCCTATTCGCTACAACACTTTCTCTTTTCGGCACAACGGCAGAATAATCCACCAAACAACTCGCAAGCCAATTTCCAATTATCGCGGTTGATGCAATATTTCACTTTTGGGGTTTCTATCTCACCCTGTATTAAACCGGCATCTGTCAGTTCTTTCAAATGCTGCGACACAGTAGCTTTGGCAATAGGCAACTCCTCGTATATCTCACCAAAATAACACTGTGTCTGCTTTGCAAGAAATTCAAGTATTGCAATGCGGGCCGGATGCCCCATTGCTTTTGCAAAACGTGCCGTTTGCTCCTGATTTATGGTATATTCTTTGTTATGCATCACCGAGAGTCATTATTTGTTCGCAAAAATACGAACATAATTTGAGGTATAAAAATAAGGGGTGTTATTTTTGATTAAAATTCAACAAATAATACCTATTAGAGCATAAAGTAATATGCAAATTTTGCATAATAGCTGAACTATTCACTGGGATGCGTTTATGCACAAACCAATGATTTTGTATCTACACATTTTTTTTTGTATTTTTGTACTTATATATCACATGTGTAAAATTTGCACATATTCAAAAAAGAAACGCCCAAATGACAACCGAAACACCGATACTAAACGAGCATAACAAGCAGGAGTTTCCTCCTATGCATAACGGTGAGTTTGACACATCGCCAACAAAAAAACCACGCTACAATGCATCGATAATATGCACTATAGCGTAGCTTTTTCTTGGCGAATATCTCTATTGTATCTTCTGCATAATGCTTTGCCTTATCCACCACACTGCATAACTCATAAACTTGAAGCCACGTGTCTCGTCATAATTTTCAGCTGCAGATACCAATCCTTCATTACCTGCGCTTATAAGTTCTTCCATAGGCAAGTTATAACCTTTGAACATTTTTGCGACAGCAGTTACAAGGCGTAATTTTGAATAAGAAAGTTTTTCTATTGCAGTTTTTCTTTCAATCCCTCCCGATTTTATATCCTTTATAAGTTGCAACTCATCTTCAATAGAGAGACACAGAACATTCTCACACACATTTGTTTTTATCTTTTCCATATATTACTGATTATAGGGTTCTCTATAATATATACGAAAAGGATTTACCTTTATAGGCATTGAGAATACAATGGTGTGCAAAAACTTTGCATAGACAAAGATTTATTTATAAGAAATACCGTTGTTTAAATTCAGAATAATATTGTGAAGATGAAATGTCTTCAAGAATATCATTATAGTATATACACTCAAAAGTTATGTTTTTCCAGCCAATATCTGCAAGGAATTTATCTATTCTACTTTTAGCAGATTTTGCTTCTTCGTCAATTACAATTATGCGCGAACGCAGAACTACTTTATCTTCTTCATTATCTGTATTTTCAATAAATTTTTCAGTCATTTTCCACATAACACTTTGGAAAACTATGTTCAATTGCTTATCATCTTTATGCCTTCTCCATATCGCCATTAAATGCCTACATATTTGCGAAAAATTATAAATCTTATAATTCTGGGCGTCAAGCAACAGAGCATACCAAGTATCCTTATCATTATCTGGAACATCATAATATTCTTGCTTGAAATACGATTCTGTATTATGCTCATTACCTGAGTAATATGGTTCCAAGAATTTGCTTTCAATATAATACTGTTTCCCCTCCCTTTTATATGAAACATCTAAATTAGCCTTTCTTCCACCGTTTATTCTAAGAGGTTTCTCAACTTTTTCTTCAAACAAAAGTTCTTCAATATTTCCAGTATCTTCAAGAATTTTATAATAATTTACAGCTAAACCTGTTGAAGAATTTATCTGCTTATACTCTTTTTTGTTTTTTTGCCCGTCGCCTTTTAGTAAATGTTCTTCCACTTCCTTAGGTAACTTTATAATAGGC
>CAJGDX010000083.1 GCA_904502185.1 uncultured Bacteroidaceae bacterium
AAACTCCTCCCCTTGAAGAGGAGGTGGATTCAAAAAACACATTTTTTGAAGACGGAGGAGTTCAAGACACCTATGGAATGTTATATTTCCATTATTTCTAACTCACGTTAATATAGATGAATACGCATCCCTATCGCTTGGTTGATGCCCGTAAGCCTTCAATAACACTATTCGTAAAGCCGGCAGCCTCCATTGCGTTGAGCCCCTTGATAGTCAGGCCACCGGGGGTCGTTACACGGTCAATCTCAGCCTCGGGATGGGCACCACCGACCGAAAGAACATCGACAGCCCCACGCATCGTCTGCATTACTATGCGTTTGGCATCGTCGGGGCGAAAGCCAAGTTCGACACCTCCCTCCATGGCTGCACGAATATAGCGCAGAGCATAGGCAATGCCACACGAAGCGAGCGAAGTACCGGCAGCGATAAGTCCCTCTTCAACAATCATTGCAGTGCCAAGCTCATTGAAAATATCGAGCAGTTCCGCCTCCTGAGCATCAGTGGAACGAGCCGAAGCAATAAAGGTCATACTGCTCATGGTAGCTATTGCCGTATTTGGGATTACAAGATAGGTGGCAGGCAAGAGTCCTGAGCCATTGTCGAGCCACTCGGACAACTGCGAGAGTCCCAGTCCACCAACCATCGAAGCAACAGAGTGACGTTTGTAATCGAGGCAAGGTTTTATCTCCTCAAGCACCTGCTCTACCTTCCATGGCTTGACAGCAAGCACCACGAGGTCGGCAGCGCAGACTGCCTCACAGTTATCAACAGTTACATTAATAGCCGGAAACTCATTTTTCAATGCTTCGAGCTTGGCCGATGAAGGGTTGGAAACATATATTTCGGAAGTAGCCACACGACTGCCACGGGCAAGTCCGCGAGCCAATGCACCACCCATGTTTCCTGCACCGATAATTGCTATTTTCATGGTAGACTACTCTTTTATATCAGAAACGACCTCGCCATTGACATACTTCAGAAGCACGCTGCCGCTACGGCCAAGCTCTATTATGGCAGCAATGGCATCTGTAGCCCCGTCTACCACTATAAGAGAATTCTCATCGGCCAACCTTGCCGAACGAATTACTGTATCCTGAGTGACAGGAGAACCAACGTACAACAGGCTATCGTTAAGAAAGAGCGAGTAAGCACGACCCTTGAAAGAGTCGTCGAAGCGCACCGAATAGTCGTATCGGGGCTTAGCCTTTGCTGCTACCTTCTTTCCCTCATCGGAATTGTACCAATATTGTTGCAGTGTCAAGTAGCTGAACAGACTTATGATTATCAGAATTATAAAAAAGAAAAAGACGCTGCCGAAGAGGAAATTCATATTTGCCTTAGCTCCTTTGCTGTTTTTCAAAGCCATATTGCAGAGTATTTGTTATACGTTAATGGGTGGGAATTTTATATCAACGCGAAGATACACATTTTAATTCATTATAGTACAAGAAACAAAAAGTTCCGCAAAAAATTTTGCGGAACTTTTGTTCAGATATAATCGAATGTATGATTATTTCTTGTCGAGGCTCTTGATACGTACGTTACGAATCCAGAGTTCTGAACCGTGACCAAGGAAGCCGATGTAACCCTTCTTGTTGAGCAATCCGGGGTGATTGAGACCGTCGCGTGTTTTTGTACCACCCTCAGAAGCCTCGCGGATGTTACCCTCTGTGATTACGATGCCGTTTACAGTGATGCGGATGTAGTCACCCTTAGCATATACCTCCTCTGTATTCCACTCGCCTACGGGTTTGCAAGCGTCGAATACCTTGGGAGCGATAACACCGTAAACTGAACCGTGGTGCTGGTAGGGCTTCAACCATGATGTGTAGATGGGGTTGAAGTGGTCGAGAATCTGAAGCTCCATTCCGTGGTAAGCAGCATCCTTACCCATGGGGGTACGGATACCTACACCGTTGTTTGCACCGGGAGTAAGTTTGAACTCGAAACGGAAGATGAAGTCACCGTACTCGTCCTTTGTGTAGAGGTTACCGAAACCGCTGCCACGTTTGCGAACTGCGATAGTACCGTTCTCTGTAGCGTAGTTTGTCTTGTCACCCTGCCACTCGTTGAGTGATGTACCGTCGAAGAGGAGTTTGAAGCCCTCTTTCTTCTCCTGTGCTGAGAGCTGATAAGGCTCAGCCTGGGGCAACTCCTTGATGTAGAGGTTGCGGTAAGCTACCTTGCTGCCATGAGCCTGAAGCTCGATCTGCTCTTTAAGGATTACGGGGAGTGAACGGTTCCAGTAGTTCTCCATGATTACGTTGTTAACAACGAGTTCACCATTGAGGTATACAGTAACGCGCTCGTCTGTCATCTTGATGTAGAAGCTGTTCCACTGACCTACGGGGTTGTCGGCAACCTTAAGGGGTTTGTTAGCGTTAACGCTGTTGTTGTAGAGACCGCCTGAACCTACCTGTGCGCCTACGTTTGTGCGACGTGTATCCCAAATCTGAACCTGGGGTGTACCACGGAGGTAGATACCAGCATCGGGTTCGCTGCCATCATAAAGCATCCAGTCAACATACATTTCGAAGTTGCCGTACTGTTTCTCTGTGCAGAGGCTGCTGCCTTCGCCGTTGAAGAGGATTGTACCGTCAACTGCTGACCAGCTCTTAGCCATACCCTCGTTAGCCTCTTTCTGAAGCTTAGCAAGCTTTGTCTTGTTGAGTTTAGCACGCTGATAGGGGTTGTCGTAGGGAGCTGCCAAAAGACCCTTCCAACCTGTGAGGTCTTTGCCGTTGAACATTGTCACGAAACCTGTCTCGTTGAGTTTGGCAAGTTTCTCAAGGTGCTGCTTGATAGCGGGTACCTCGTAGATAGCGTCGCCACCCTTGATTACCTCAGCTGCACGGTTGAGGAGAGCTACAACCTCGGGGCCGTTGAACTCGATGTTACCCAATGCGAGTACGCGAACAGCCTGAGCTGCTGCCTGCTGCAATGCGGGAACTTCGATGAACTGACCTGCATAGATGATACCGAGGAATGTGTTTGTCTTAGCAACTGACTGAAGAACTCTTACCTTCTGAGCGTCAGTTGTAGCAAAGTCCATTGCGTTGCGATACATCAACAAGCGCTGTGCGCCGGGAAGTTTGTTGTCGATGCTCTTCATGTAAGCCTCGAACGCAGCGCTGAGAAGCTTTGTATCTTTCTTTGCCACGAGGTCGTTGCAGATGCCGAGAAGCTGCTGGTTGCTTGCTGTCTTGAAGACAATAGGCCAGTAGAGATTCTGCTTGCCGGCTGCTACTGAAGCCTTGCGAGCGTTGATAGTCTTGAACTGCTCGTCCTTGCTCAGGCTTGACATAGCTGCGAGGATAGCATCCTGAACAGCGGGAACATATTTAGCATCGCATTTCTCGAGAAGTGCGTAGAGTGAACCGAGGTTGTCCTTTGTAGAAACGTCCTTAAGTGCCTTGTAAGCAGCATCCTTAACAGCTGCGTCGCTTGAGTTCAACTGCTCGTTTACGAGTGCGTTGAAAGAAGCGTCCTTGCGAGCTGAGATGATGTTAAGAACAGCTGTTTCACCAACCGCTGACTTACCTTCAACTGCAACTGCAGGCTGACAAACGTTACCTTTGTAAGATTTCAAAACTTTCTCGGCAAGAGCAACTTTCTCTGCGTCAGCTGAAGCGAGCAATGCTGCAACGTCGTTGATGTTGTCGGGGTTGCCAATGCGAGCCAATGCCCATGCAGCAGCAGATACTACTTCCGCGTTCTCTGAAGAGAGAAGGGGAACGATGCTAGCTGTGTTGGCAATTGAAGCGTGGTTGCCCATCCAGTAGAGGTAGTCAATTTTCACGCAATCCTTAGCCTTGGCAATCTTCTTTGTAGCCTCGTCCATGAGGAGCTTGATAGCCTCTTCGCTTGCTGCGTTTGCATCGATAGCATAGATTGTAGCAAGGCGATACTGACGGCAGTCATCCTTGAGAGCCTTCAGAATCTCTTTCTTGCCAGCCTCGATACCTACGTTCTTAACATACTTGCTGATAGCTACGCAACGTGCTGCGTTGTTCTCGAAGTTGGGTTCGAGTTTGGCTGCAGCCTTAAGGTTCTTTGCAAGTGTCTTTGCATCAACAGGTGCAGCAGCCTCCTCTGCGGGAGCCTTTATTACACCAAGATGACGCAACTGGCGCACCAGGAACTCTTTGTTTGTAACCAACAGGGGCTGTGTCTGTGAATCCTTGATGTTGTCACCAGTGAGTTTGCTGTTGATGCCATCATATGCTTTCTTGATTGCATCAACTACAATCTGACGTTTCTGAGCGTCGAATTTGGGGTTTGAAACGTATGCCACATATCCGTCGATTGCATATTCTACAAGGTGACGTGTGTCATCGTTCTTCTGCAACATAGTGAGAAGCATGTTGATACCCTCAGCGCCGGTTTCAGCAATGTCGCCCATAAGTTTATTGAACTTTTTCTGTGTATCGGCGGGCAACATATTAAGCGCGTCTCCTATCTTGGTTGCTACAGCTCTTTCAGAACCCTGAGCGTTTGCATTGAGGCCGAAGAAGAAAGCAACAAGGAGTGTAAGTATTATACTTTTATATTGTCTCATGTTCTTTTAATTTAATAAGGTTAGAATTTCCAAGGTGCTCTCATGGGCTGGTAAACGAGTGCATTTGCTGCTTCGTCGTTTACAAACTCCTCTTTCTCTGAGTCGAACTCGAGTGTACGGTTAAGCTGCAATGCAACGATACCCATGTTCACGAGTGTACAGCTGCGGTGACCGTTCTCTTCGTTGAGAGCAAACTTCTGACGTGTTCTTACGCACTCCTCGAAGTCTGTATTCTGGGGCAGAGGATCGGGGAACTCAGCGAGTTTCTTCTGCCAATCGGGAATATCGCAAACGAAGTTGTTGTAAACGTTACCTTTAGGACCTGAGATGTAGGGAGTGTTGGGGTTACCGTAGTCGCCTCCCCAAAGTACAATCTGGCAACCATCTGCGTAAGTATAGGTGATTGAACGCCATGTACCGATTGCATCAGAGTGCTGCTGGGGTGCATCTACCTCAACCTTAACAGGGCTTTCGTTGTCTTTGCCAAGGAAGTACTGTACGGGGTCCATGTAGTGCTGACCCATGTCGCCAAGACCACCACCATCATAATCCCAATAACCACGGAATGTCTGGTGTACGCGGTGTGCGTTGTAGGGTTTGTAGGGAGCCGGACCTAACCACATATCGTAGTCAAGTTCCTTGGGAATGGGCTGGGGCTCGAGTTTGTCCTTACCTACCCAGTAGAACTTCCAGTCGAAACCGGTATGTTTAGAAATTGTAACCTTCAAAGGCCAACCGAGAAGACCGCTTGCAACGAGTTTCTTCAAAGGCTCAACGGGTGTGCCGAGACCATAGAAAGTATCTTTGAAACGGAACCATGTATTCAAACGGAATACGCGGTTGTTCTGCTGCACAGCCTCACGTACTTTTTTACCTTCACCGATGGTACGTGTCATAGGCTTCTCACACCAGATATCCTTACCGGCCTTTGCAGCCTCTATAGCCTGCAATGCGTGCCAGTGGGGAGGTGTTGCAATGTGTACGATATCTACGTTGGGGTCGTAAACCAATTCTCTCCAATCCTCATAAGCTTTGGGATTGGCGTCAACCTTTTTGTCGCCTGCCTCAGCTTTTTTCTTTGCAAGCTCAAGACCTGACTTCAAGTGGTTCTTGTCACAGTCGCAGATAGCAACCAAACGTGTGTTTGCGTAACCATAGTGTCCGCGACCCATGCCACCGACACCGATGATACCTTTTGTAAGTTGGTCACTTGGTGCAATGTTGCCATTACCACCCAATACGTGACGCGGAACGATAGACAGCGCTGCTAACGCTCCCGATGCTTTTAGAAAATTACGTCTGTTAATAGCCATTTTTCTATAAATTTATAAAAGTTATTTTGGGTATATACTATTATCCAAATTTAATCCTTCAAAGATAACTTAAAAAAACGATATAACATGTAAAATCGCAAACTATTTTATCACTTTTGCCGTTTTATTTGTCACCACCGAACAAACAAGTGTTAACAGATAGATTTTTTCGCTTTTTTTCCATTTTTCTCATAACTTTATAGTAATTTTGTCAAGATTTATAGGTAAGAAATTTATTGGATACAAATTTGCACTATGCTTAATATTGTAATTTTTGGCGCTCCCGGTTCCGGAAAGGGTACACAGAGCGAAAGAATTTTGGAGAAATACGGTGTTAACCACATATCTACAGGTGACGTACTCCGTGCAGAGATAAAGGCCGAAACAGAACTTGGAAAGACAGCAAAAGGCTTCATCGACCAGGGTCAGCTGATTCCCGATTCATTGATGATAGATATACTCGCTGCCAAACTCGACAGTTTTGTAGGCAGCAAAGGCGTTATCTTTGATGGATTCCCCCGCACCATTGCCCAGGCGGACGCACTTAAGGCAATGCTCAACGAAAGAGGACAAGACGTAACAGTAATGCTTGAACTTGATGTACCCGAAGATGAGTTGATGACACGCCTTATCAAACGAGGCATCGAGTCCGGCAGAACAGACGACAACGAAGAGACCATCAAGAAACGTCTGAAAGTATATCACGAGCAGACATCACCCCTGAAAGAGTGGTACAAGAACGATGGCAAGCACTGCTACATCAACGGTCTTGGCGACCTTGACAGAATATTTGCAGACATTGTTGCTGCCATTGAATCAAAGAAATAACAAAAGCATTCACCCTACCCCACCATGGCAGAATCGAACTTTATTGACTACGTAAAAATCGTGTGTCGCTCGGGACGCGGCGGACGTGGCTCGGCGCACCTGCACCGCGCAAAATACATCCCCAACGGAGGCCCCGATGGAGGCGATGGAGGCCGTGGAGGCGACATCATCCTGCGTGGCAACCGCAACTACTGGACACTGTTGCACTTGAAATACCAGCGCCACGTCTTTGCAGGAAACGGCGCAAGCGGAGGCATAAATAAAAGCACCGGCGCAGCCGGAGAGGACAAAATTATAGACGTCCCTTGCGGCACGGTGGCGTACAACGCCGAGACCGGTGAATTCCTGTGCGACGTTATGGAGGACGGACAGAAAGTTGTGCTGCTGAAAGGCGGCCGTGGCGGTCTTGGCAACGTACACTTCGCAACACCCACACGACAGACACCACGCTTTGCACAACCCGGTGAGCCTATGCGTGAAATGACGGTTACGCTGGAGCTGAAACTGCTTGCAGACGTAGGACTCGTAGGTTTTCCAAATGCAGGAAAATCGACACTTCTCTCATCCGTTTCGGCAGCAAAGCCCAAAATCGCAAACTACCCCTTCACCACCCTCGAGCCTAACCTGGGAATTGTATCGTACCGCGATGGAAAATCATTCGTAATGGCCGACATTCCCGGAATCATCGAAGGCGCAAGCCAGGGCAAAGGATTGGGATTGAGATTCCTGCGCCACATCGAGCGCAACTCGTTGCTGCTGTTTATGGTACCCGCCGAAAGCGACGATATAAAGAAAGAGTACGAGATTCTGCTTAACGAGCTTGCAATGTTCAACCCCGAAATGCTCGACAAACAGCGAGTGCTTGCAATTACCAAAAGCGACATGCTGGACGAGGAGCTGATGGAGATGCTCTCGGAAAATTTACCCCAAGGAGTTCCACACGTATTCATCTCTTCAGTAACAGGAATGGGAATACAGGAGCTCAAGGATATTCTGTGGAGCGAGCTGAACAGCGAAGACAACCGCTTGCTTGCAGTCAAGCGCGAAGAGCTTGTACACCGCAACCTCGACGCAAGAATGATTGCCAACGACTTTGCCGACTGGGAGCCCGACTTCGAGGATGAAGCCTACGAAGAGGATGGCGAATATTACGAAGAGGACAATTACGACGAATATGACTTTGACGAATAGTACTGAGTATTTTCACATACCATAAACGAACAATGGCTGACAATTGTCAGCCATTGTTCGTTTACGCAGATAATTTATTTAAACAGTTGCCGCAAGCGCTCTCTTAGAACGAAACTCCGACAACGAGAAGTTTGTATGACGTTTGAAATATCTGTTCAAATATGATTGGTCGGGGAAATGGAACTCCTCGACAAGTTCTTGGAATGTCTTGTGGGTATACATCAGCGATACCTGAAGTTCCACAATAGTATAGTGGTCTATAAGGTTTTTAGCATTCTGCGCAGCTGCACGCTGACATACAGAGTTAAGGTTACGAGTTGAAATTCCCAACTTATCGGCATAGAACTGCACCGAGCGTTCACTTCTGAAATGCACGGCAATAAGGTCGCGGAACTGCAGGAACATCTTCTCTTTCTCTTCGAGGCCCATATCCTTTTTAGCCTGTTCGGCAGAAGAGGTTGCCTGAGCATGCTGGGCAAAGAGCAACATTGCATTAGCCGAAAGTATAATATTCTTCCTGCAATAATCAGAATCATTTATGTAGTAAAGTTCCTCTTCTATAATCTCGACCTGCTTGAACACATTTGCAATAAATGCCTGTTCGTTTGCCGAGCCGCGACCTTTGTAGGCACGACATGTTATAGATTGCAGCACCTCGGGGCTGAAGGAGCAGCGGGCTGCAAGCCATATATCCTCGGATACGCCCAAAAATCTGGTGGAAAAATCGCTTGTAATATCATGTACGGTAATATTGCTGCCGGTTGGACAGATTGCAATGGAGCCTTGTATAAAACGGAAACGATAGCCATCGATGGTTATAAGAGCCTCACCGCTCTGACACCAGAAGAATGTTGTAAATTGCAACGTATATGTATTTTGTACAAACCGCTGCAACGAAGATGTTATCGTTGAAAAACCCTGCCTTGAAAGTTTTTCGAAATATGTATTATTCATCATTTAATGATAATGTTTTTCAAAGTTAATACCGAAGCAGGTACTACTTGCCCTGCATACGACGCTGTTTTCTTCTTTCGCGTCGTTTTTTAACAATCTCCTTGAATCGTCTGACTCCATATAGCGAGCCATAGACCAGATAGACACCACCCCAGAAAATGATAGCACAGCACAACAGCGTCAGGACATAGAACTGACTGTTGGCACTTATTTCGGAAGAAGATTTTATGTAATTGAGATACAGGAAATAAAATACCACTGCTGTTACACCATTCAAGACTGTGAGCGCTATAGCAACAATCTTGCCAACCCTTTTACCGGTCATGGGGTACAACGACAGATATTGCAATCCCGACTTTTTGTCGATTCGCAAAAAATAGAGTATCCAGGGCAGCAGCAACAAGGCGTACGCCAAACACATGGCTGTCACCACCACCGTGTTCACCTGCAGAATATTAAAATCCGTGGAAGTTAGAACAGAAGAGGCCGCGTCGCCGCAAGAAACCTCATGCGTTGCCTCGAAACAGAAAGCAACCGCCAACAGCGAAACAAACAGTAACGAAACGACTGCCAGTCCCCCATATTTTACTATATTGATAATCTTCATAACTCGTGGCAACAAGAAACCGCCTGAACAGCCTCTTAATTTATATATACAACACACAGAAAGCTTTAGATAAGAGAAAAACTTCCCGGCATCAAAACCACCGAGTACTACATCCGTTCGTGGAGCTGGAGGGAGTCGAACCCTCGTCCAAACGAGGAAACAATATGCTTTCTACATGCTTAGCATCCGGTAAGATTTTCGTGCACAAGCAAGACCGGCGCCACCGACTTGTACCTTATCCTCTAAAAATTTCACCTCAACGACGAGGCTCGCCAAGATTAGTCCCGAGTTTGCTGCACCACCATATCGGATTGCTTCGGAACAACTGCGTCCGGGTGATGTCTCGTTCCAGCACCTGGTGCCGGAATGAAGCTAATCTACTATACTTCGATTAAGCA
>CAJGDX010000084.1 GCA_904502185.1 uncultured Bacteroidaceae bacterium
CTCGCTCTTCCAATTCTGTATAGAAAGCCTGCAACATCCTTAATTTTATGGCTACAGTATTTTGTGCACGTTCTTTGGTTGGCAAACATTGTTGTTTAACATCGACATAGAGCGAAGGATATTTACTGACATATTTATATTCCTCAAAAAGGAAGATACGTAATTCCATTAAATCGTCAGCTGTAAAATGCTTTGGCAATATGCTTGTTTGATGGTGGATGGCTAAATAACGCTTCAATTCTTTATAGAGGCCATTATATTGAAGGACTCTTTTTTCCGCAAAAGTTCCATCACGAAAACCTTCTTTTATAAATCGGCTGTATCTCTCCAACAGAGTTTCCTCTTTAGTTATAGCAATATAATTTTCAGGGTGCAGATGCCGACTAATTGTTTCTTCAAAAAGTTCTGCTGTTATAAGGCTTTTGTCCATTTTTCCACATAACTCTATATATGCAGATTCAATGGCTTTGATTTCTTTGTCAATTTTTTCCTTAAGTTCGTGGTTGTAGATAGATACCTTGGGACGAAGTGCACCATCGTCTTCGAATTTTGATAAATCCTTGAGGTCGGCCTTTATCTCACTCTTATGGTAAAGGTCAACTCCACGACCATCCCTTAATCGGAATCTGAGTTTGATGGTTCCCTCTGATTTTGTGGTTCTTCTGAATAATGTTAGTCCTTTCATTGCATGCCATTATTTAATGTGGTGCAAATATACAAAATTTGCACCACTGAATTGCAATATTGCACCACAATTATACAATATAATGCAAAAGGTTAACATTTATAAATATGGTTATCAATGTATTATGCTTTATCATTGTTGCGCGTGGGTTTAATTCCTGATTCCCGCTTCGAGTACCAGAATAAATCCCAATCGCATACTTCTCAGGCGATTGGGATTTTTCTTTTGCCATTTTTGTCAACCATTGTCAACCAAAATAAAACAATTTGTTTGTTTTTTTTGTTGCTTTCAAGTGGTGTAAATGTTTGAAACCATATAGAAAATCAAATAATATGTAAATATGATAGGTCTCTATGGTTGTTCAAAAATTTCATCTGAACATTCTTGTTTTTTACAATATTGGTTTCTTGTTTGAAAACAGAGAGGGGCAGGAACCGAATATGTGCATGATATTTGAATTTTATTGATATTTTTTTATTGTTCATTGATTTTTTTTGTAACTTAACGCAGTTATTTATCATTAGAGCTAATCGGGTGATTATGCATAGATTATTCTATCTTGAAATATGGATATGAGCGTGTGTAATTATGTGTTTGGCATCTAAGAGGTTAAAGATTTATTACTCAAAGAAATATCAATGGAAAAGGACTCAGGGGTTATATTCAGCATAGAAGAATTTGCCGTAAACGACGGACCGGGAATCAGGACTACTGTTTTTCTGAAAGGGTGTCCTTTGCGCTGTGCCTGGTGCCACAATCCCGAAGGTTGGTCGCCTCATCCTCAGCCATTGACCAAGCAGGGAAGAACCGAAATTTGCGGTTACAGCATAAGTGTCGATAAGCTTGTGGCGATGCTCCGAAGAGATGAAGATATATTCAGAGAGAGTGGGGGCGGAGTCACATTTACCGGTGGCGAACCTCTTGTGCAGGCCGATTTCCTGTGCAATGTGCTTGACCGTTTGTCCGGCATACACAGGGTGGTAGAGACCAGTGGCCATGCGCCCGGAAAGGTGTTCGAGCGAGTGCTGGAAAAAGTTGAACTGATGCTTTTCGATGTCAAACTGGCAGATGGCGAAATGCATAAAAAATATACCGGTGTCGACAACAGACTGATTAAAGCCAATCTTAAGACTCTGTGCGAGTCGGGAAAGGAGTTTGTTGCAAGAATACCGCTTATTCCCGGTGTTAACGACTCTGTTGAAAATATGCAGGCAACAGCCGAACTACTACAGGGGGCAAAAGGGCTGCAACGTGTAGAATTGCTTAGATACCACAAGACTGCCGGGGCAAAATATCCAATGGTTGGGATAGATTATGCGCCCGGCTTCGACGAGGATAGAACTCCGGAAATTCACGACACATTTACCGAGAAAAACATAAAACTATTAATACTATGACACCTAGAATTGAAACACTGCGCTCATTTATCAGAGCAGAGAAACACCACGAGTTCAGACATTCGCCCGAAGAGCTTGGACTCGACCGCATGAATGAAAAATTCCGCGAAGAGGGAGTCGCGCCGGTTGCGCGAAGCGCCCGCATGCTGAAAACACTGCTCGAGGCTGAAACTCCTATAATCATAGAGGGAGAAACTATTGTTGCAACACGCACCATCTCTCGCATCCCCTCCATCTTCACCGACGAAGAGTGGGAGGATATTCGCAGCAAACACACCCTGCACGAACGCGGTACCGTTTCCAACCTCTCTCCCGACTACGAAGGTATTATTGCCGACGGATTAGGCAAAAGAAAAGAAAGCATTATCGCCCGACTCGCCGACGAGGCACTGACCCCCGAACAACGCGAGTTTCTTGCTGCTGCCAAAGAGAGCATCGAGGCTCTTCAGAGCTTTATTCTCAAATATCAGGCTTGTGCAAAAAATGCCGGACAGAATGATGTGGCGGCTGTACTCGGCGCCATCCACTCCGATGGTGCAACAACACTCCACGAGGCATTGCAACTGCTTCGAATGGTTCACTTCGCATTGTGGGAGAGCGATTGCTACCACAATACACTCGGCCGTTTCGACCAATATATCTACCCCTACTACAAAAGTGATATAGAGAAGGGTGCGATTACCGAAGAGCAGGCATACGAACTTATCATGGAGTTCTTCCTGGCCTGCAACAAGGACAGCGACCTCTATGTGGGAATGCAGCAGGGCGACAACGGACAGAGCCTTGTTCTTGGCGGACGCGACGCCAAGGGCAACTGCCTGTTCAACGAAGTGTCGCGCATGTGCCTTAAGGCAAGCTACGAACTTAACCTCATAGATCCCAAAATAAACCTCCGCTGCGATTCGAACACTCCGTTGGAGATATATAAACTTGGAGCAGAACTTACCAAAAGAGGATTGGGATTCCCGCAATACGACAACGACGATGTTGTGATTCCCGGACTCATGAAACTTGGTTACACCGAAGAGGATGCACACAACTATGTGGTTGCAGCATGCTGGGAGTTTATCATCCCCAAGAATGGAATGGAAATTCCCAATATCGATGCCCTCTCGTTTGCCGAAATTGTAAGCAACGCCATAAATTCTCTCGGCAACTACGACAGCTACGAGAGTTTCTATGCATACATTGAGGAGAAGATAAAGGAGGAGTGCGAGCGAATAACCTCGTCGCACGACAACCTCTACTTTGCGCCTGCACCCTTCCTCTCGACCATTATGGGCGGTACAATAGAAAAGGCACAGGATATTTCCGAAGGTGGAAACTCAAACAACTATGGTGTTCACGGAACAGGTCTTTCCACTGCAGCCGACTCACTTGCAGCCATTAAGAAATTCTATTTCGAAGAGAAATCTGTTTCGCTGGAAGAGCTTGCCGATGCTCTGAAAAACAATTTTGCAGGACACGAGGCGTTGCAACAGCGTCTGCGAAACGAAGCTCCCAAAATGGGAGTCGACAATGAAGAGGCCGACTCTGTAGGTTGTGCGCTGTTGAACACTTTTGCCGAAGCACTGCGTGGCAAACGCAATGAAAGAAGTGGAATATGGCGAGCAGGTACAGGAACAGCAATGTACTATATCTTCCACGCCAAGGATCTTCCTGCCACCCCCGATGGCAGAAATGCAGGCGAAGTTCTGCCTGCAAACTTCACTCCGAGCATGTTCCTTAAACAGAAGGGGCCGGTGTCGGTAATGCGTTCATTCTCAAAACCCAATTTGCAGGATGCCATAAACGGCGGTCCTCTTACCATTGAATTGGACGAGAGCATCTTCCGCAACGACGAAACTGTTGAGAAACTGGCTATGCTTATCCGCTCATATATACGCATGGGCGGTCATCAGCTTCAGCTGAACACACTGAACAGAGAAAAACTGCTCGATGCAAAGGCACACCCCGAACTACACAAGAATCTTATTGTGCGTGTGTGGGGATGGAGCGGATATTTCGTGGAACTCGACGAGTGTTATCAAGACCATATTATCGAACGAATCAAATACAAGATATAGTGAAAGGATATATGTTTTGGATAGCCTTTGTAGCATCGCTCGGAGGTCTTCTGTTTGGATTTGATACTGCTGTAATTTCCGGTGCCGAAAAGGCTATACAGCAGGTGTATGAATTGAATAATTTCTGGCACGGCTTCACAATAACCACTGCGTTGTTGGGAACAATTCTTGGTGCGCTCACCTGCGGCAAACCGGCGCAGAAGTATGGACGTCTTAACTCGTTGAAGGTTATAGGTGTGCTTTATCTCATTTCAGCCATAGGAAGCGCGGCTGTTGTTAATTGGTACGCTTTCATGGCATTTCGCTTCCTTGGAGGATTGGCGGTGGGTGCATCGTCTGTAATAGGTCCTATGTATATTGCCGAAATTTCTCCATCGTCGTGGCGAGGCCGATTCGTGGCATTCTTCCAGTTCAATATTGTACTGGGTATTGTATGTGCATACTTTTCGAACTATTTCATTTCGGGTGTAGCACACGATTGGCAGTGGATGCTTGGAAGCGAGGCTGTACCGGCTTTGTTGTTTACATTGCTGTTGTTTACAGTTCCTGAAAGTCCACGCTGGCTCGTATCGCAGGGAGAGGATAAAAAGGCCGAAATGGTTTTTGCAAAGACCGGTGAAAAGGATATTAAAGGCGAAATGGCTGCAATTAAGGAGTCTTTCAATCTTGAATCGTCAACAGCAAAAGAGGGATTCTTTCAAAAGAAGTTCCGAAAGCCTATATTTATTGCTTTTTTCATTGCAACACTTAACCAATTGACTGGTATAAATGCGATTCTTTACTATGCTCCCCGACTGTTGGAGCAATCGGGAGTCTTCAGCGATGGTGCGTTGCTGCAATCTGTAATTGTCGGACTTACCAACCTTACTTTTACAATGATAGGTATGGCGCTGATTGACAAACTGGGACGACGTACACTTATTGCCATTGGTGCAGTAGGCATGGTGATAGCACAGGCGTTGGTTGCACGAGGATTCTACCTCGAAGAGTTCGAGGGTTATTATCTGCTTCTGTGTATTTGTGCTTATGTGGCATTCTTTGCAATATCTTTGGGAGCAACAATTTGGGTTGTCATTGCCGAGGTGTTCCCCAACAGTGTCCGCTCAGATGGTCAGGTATTCGGCAGTATGACCCATTGGGTGTGGTCGGCGCTGCTTACCTGGTTCTTCCCTCTGTGTCTGGGTGTTGGTGGTGAGTATATATTTGCATTCTTTGCAGTGATAGCAGCAACATCTCTTGTCTTCGCATGGTGGTTGCCCGAAACCAAGGGAAAATCACTTGAGCAGATTCAGAAGGAGTTGGTAAAATAGTTTGGATAAAATAATTGAAAGAATTGCAGGTAGCCATTCATCAGCTACCTGCAATTCTTGTTTTATGGTAATGGATGGGACTGATTACTTCAACAGCACCTTTTTGCCATTGACAATGAATATACCTCGTGCAGGATTTTCCACCTTGCGACCCTGCAGGTCATACACATCGTTGCAGGTGCCGACAGAGGGCTGAATAGCATCAATGCCGCTGGTGCCTAAAAAGCCGCAGATTTCGCGATAGTCGCCACGCTCATATTGCCATTTCAGAATGGGGTAGCCATTGCCGGCAGCAGGGTCGCCGTGCCATGCTCCGCCCCACGAAGCAACAATCTCCTGAAGCTCTTTGTGACTCTTGCCATCGGCAATGGTCGCGCCATTGAGCTGCATCTGCGAGAAACTGTATGTGTTTTCGAGTTTGTCGTTAGTCGCTGTAAAGGCAAAAGAGGTAACATCGCTCTTTTCATTAATGCCATCAATGGTCTTGTTCCATGCAATAACATTATTGTAGATACTGCCGGGGGTGGTTGACTTTTGTCCGCCTGCTGCTATGGGAGCTGCTGTCGGTGCCTTTATAGAACCTGCCGAGTACCAGTGCTCTATTGTCATTTCCGAGTTTACACGTCCTATAAAACCGCCACAATAGTTGCGACTGGTGCCACTGCCCTCAATATCCACTGCTGTGTATACGTTGCGAATTACAGCAGGCGATGCTGTCAGCGTTCCACCTACGACGCCCACATATCCGCGAGCCTTGATTTTGCCTGTAAAGTAGCAGTTCTCAACAACCACTGTGTAGGGGTTTCCGTCTGCATCTTTGTAGTTAGTGTAGCCCATGCTGCCGCACAATATTCCAGCATTTGAACCTTCGCTGACAATCTGTGCATCGACAAAGCCCACATTGCGGCACTCGCCGCACAAAGTACCAAAGAAACTGGGATAGCCCGACTCCGACGATGGTGTGAGATTGCGTATTATATGGCCGCGTCCGTCGAAATTAATCCAATATCTGTAACTGTTGGACGAGGTGTTTAGTTGCTGCCACACATAGCCTTTCATGTCCACATCAGCATCCATTGCAAAATAGACCATCTGTTTTTCGACAAGGACCTTATGCATCTGCATCATCTGCTGCGGACGTGATATTATGTAGGGGTTAGAGGCTGTTCCATCGCCCTGCTGAAAGGAGTATAGCATATTGTTTACACTCTGTTCCATTGTGGCAAGAAGCTCTGCCACCTTGCGATTGTCGCCCGATGACTGTTCGTATGTGCTATTTGCATCGTTGAACAGGTTGCGTACCTCGGCGGTGCAGTAACCACCCTCTTCGGCCTTCTGAACTTCGCCTCTCATCCACTCTACTTTTCTGCCAAGCGAGTCGTAAAGTTCTATGCCCTCTGCAATGCTGTCAAGCGTATTATGTATGGCAAGCAGCTGTTCGTAACGTATGTCGCTGTCGTTGCTCCCCTCAGCCACGCTGCGATAATTTTGCAGAGAAGTGCGATAGCCATTATAGAATTTCTCTTTTCCGTCGAGGATAAAATCAATCTTGGCGTAGTAGCTTCCAAGCACCGATGCAAGTGCCGAAGAGTTCTTGTCGCGATAGATAACTTGTACATTTCCTATGTAGAACGATTCGCCCTCGGCAAGAGGTGCCACACTGCGAAAACCGAACTTCATGGTTCCATCTGTGACAAGTCCGTAAAGATTGCGGACAAAATTGCCACGGTTGAATTGTGAACATACATTGGCGACTGTGGTGGGAATCTCCTGAGGCTGGGTGACATTGTGAACCAGCTCCTCGGTGCCGTTGATATATGCTACCACATTGTAATCTGTATCAAGCGCATCCATGCGCAGCTCGTAAAGACCGTTGGGTATGTTGCTTGCCTGCTGGTAAATGTCGAATGTGCCCTTATCTTTTATGTATCCCACCGTGTAGTAGCTTACACCTGCTCCGGATGCGGGTTCACAATCCTCGCTTTTCGTAACATTCCAATACTTGAAGTTGCTTTTGCTCAAATCGAGATTTTTGAACATATAATTGAACTTTGCGCCATCGCCCTCATGGAATGTCGGCACAGGCTGAGGAGTCGTCGAGGGAGTACCGTCGTTAACATTGGGCCAGCCATTCTCGTCCCAATTTATCTTGTCGAGCAACATCATGCGTCCATCGTCGGGAGCTTTTGTATCTATCGCGTGATAGAGTAGCCAGTCGTCACCATTGTCGTCGGTAATAATCTCGCTATTGTGTCCGGGAGCCCTCCAACGGCTGTTTGCCTTGATAACTGTGGTGTAACGGTTGTCGAGCATATTGCCTCCCGTCTTGTCAAGATAGGGACCAAGAAGTTTGGTGCTGCGACCAACCACAGCATGATAGGTGCTGTTCACTCCGTCGCAGCAACTGCCCACGCTGCAGAAGAGATAATAGTAGTTGCCACGCTTATGTATCATCGCACCTTCGAAAGCTGTACCTGCTATTCTTGTCTTGTTCGACGGATTCTTCAGTTTCATGCCATCCTCGGTCAGTTCGGAAATGTATATTCCGTTGAAACTTCCCCATGCAAGATATTTTTTATCTTTCTCTTCCCAATAGACAGGGTCGATACTGTTTTCTACACCAATCTCGGTGCTGCGGAACATTTTTCCGTTATCTGTAAACTTTGTCAGAGCATCACCGCTTGCAACACCAATACCTGTACGGCTGCCATTGCCCCACAATGCACAAGCATAATACATTACATATTTGTTCTCGACAGCGCTGACATCGCATGCCCAAAAGCTATAATAGTCGGTTTTCTTATTGCCGTCGGAACCGATATACGTAGTGTCGTTCCACGTAGGGCGGTCGATGACGCGATTCACTCCCTCCCAGTTGACAAGGTCCTTGCTTTTCAGACAGTTAGGTCCGGTAGCATAGGCATAGAAATAGCCATCTGTGCCACGCTGTACGCTTGGATCGGGAAAATCGCCCCTGAAAACCGGGTTTGTGTATGTCTTTTGCGCCACAGACGATGCCACTGCCGCAAAGAATAAAATAATCGTTACAATAGATAGTTTACGCATATATATCAATTATTTATAGTTATACTTTTATTACAAATATATGAATAAGCGAGCGAGAAATATCAAGTTTACTTGAATATTTTTCCCAGCGAGCGGGAATATATTCGGCGGCAGTGGGTCCGTTTTGTTACTCCGAATTAACATCTTGTTTGTACACTTTATAGTGGTTTTTATATATTTCAATCGTGAAAAGGCTGTAACTTTGTAAAGTATCATATAAGTTTAATAACATAAAGTATAATGAGCTCAATAATATTCATAGGCGTAGTTATTCTACTTCTAATAATAAAGATTTGGATGTCTTCCCCCGAGAATATTGGTAAGTTTGGGGAAATGCGTGTAGCTCGAAAGTTGGATTGGCTTTCGAAAGAATACATTACTCTTAATGATATATTATTGCCTACTTATTACGGGACAACTCAGATAGATCATATCGTAGTATCGCCGTATGGTATTTTTGTAATTGAAACAAAGAACTATAAAGGACGGATATTCGGGCATGAGAAGTCAGAAGAGTGGAAACAGAGCCTACTTGGTAAAAAGACATTTTGGGGGTGGTCTAGTGAACAACATAAATTAAGAAATCCTATTCGTCAAAATGCGGCACACGCAAGAGCTGTCAAATCTATACTGAAAGAGATAGGAGATGTTAATATTATCCCTATTGTGGCTTTTTCTGATAGTGCGGAGCTAAATATCACGACACCTAATCATATTGTAATAAACTGGTGTAATTTACGTTCTACCATCAAATCATACAGCAATCAATGTATTTCACAAGAAGATATACAAAGGATTTTAAGCATAATATCTTCAGCAAACATTACTACTGAGGGAAGTAGAGAGAAGCACATTCGTGACATACAAAATGTTCAGCAAAGCAGAGAGGCTACAATTGCGAAAGGCATATGTCCGAAATGTGGTGGAATTCTTGTAAAACGGAGAGGAAAATTTGGAACATTTATAGGATGTTCAAATTATCCTAAATGCCGATTCACACATAATTATTAATTTAAAAATATTGTTGTCCGGTAAACATATTTAATCCTTTTAAAATTCGACATTTAAGTTTGTATAAGCCCCTACTCCTTTGTTGATGCAAATTTGAGTGCAATGGTTGGAACTCTCTTTCCGAAGGAGTGCCGAATTTGAGAGGTCTATCAAAAACTTGTTTTGAAGACGGATGAGTTCAAAAGCCTGTTTTACCCTTAATCTTTGGTTGCAATCATTTAAGGCAGTAATTTCTATTCCCTTCTTTTGCCGGGCAAAAGAAGCA
>CAJGDX010000085.1 GCA_904502185.1 uncultured Bacteroidaceae bacterium
AATACCGATAAGCACATACAGCACACTCCACACAACAGGAAATACCACAGCAGGCGGTGTCAACGACGAACGATTCAGCGTAGGATACCAGGAAGCTATTGAATCGACATTAAGCAGACTGGAGACCCACCCTACAAACAGACAGAGAGCAATCGCTACGACAACATAAAAAACCTTTTTCATACCTGTAAGTTTTTAAAAAAAACATTCTGCAACAAACTGAATTTTGTTGGAAAAACAATGCTATCGACACAATGGTTCACAAATTCACCACCACACGAAAGATGGATTTGCACAGACCGCAACTATTCACTAACTTTATAGCGAAAATCAGAATAAACCGTCAACAAAAATGATAAACCAAGAATATCTCGACAAATTTGAGAACAACCTGACCAACGAACTATTGCGTCTATGCACTTCATACAAAATGCTCGAAGGCACACTGCTTGCCACTGACGACATTGACGGCGAATGGCAAAGATTTGCGCCCGAATATATTGCTGACGCAGTAAAGGAGATAAGCAGCTACCCCACCGTATCGGTTGCATGGGCTGCATACATAGGCATGGCTGTTGCCGCACAATGGGACAGCAACTGGGAGGCGCAGAAAACAATCGAATACAAGCACTACTATGGCAGCCAGGGATTCGACGACCTCGACGAACATATACTTTTCGACCTGCTGAAAATGCCGGCAGATAGCAAAGAGGCAAAAGATACAGAAGAGATGATACGACGTTGCGCACAAACAACTGTCAGCCTCATCAGACACGAGCAGATTGAGCCTCAAAGCCCCACAGCATTCTACGTATTCACACGTGCAGCAAAGACCATGTTCCGCATAGGAGCAGCCATAGAACTCAAACGATTGGGATACAAGTTCGAGAAAATGAACATGCCAACCTGCTAAAAACACCACAGAAATATGGCAAACAGCTATTTCAGATTCAAGCAATTCACCATACATCAGGAGAGATGTGCCATGAAGGTAGGCACCGACGGATGCCTATTGGGAGCATGGGTCGACCTCTCACAGTCACAAAGAATACTCGACGTAGGCTGTGGCAGTGGACTGATTGCCATAATGACTGCACAAAGATGCCCGGGTGCAACCATTACGGGCATAGAAATAGACAACGAAGCAGCATCACAAGCAACTGAAAATGCAGAATCATCGCCATGGGCTGAAAGAATAGAAATCATCTGCGAAGATTTTCTGAAATTCACCCCCGTACAACAGTTCGATACAATAGTAAGCAACCCTCCATACTTCAGCAACAGCCTTAAATGCCCCAATGACAAACGCAGCAAAGCGCGTCACGACGACTCGCTCCCATGCAACGAATTTCTTACACACGCAAACAAGTTGCTATCACCCAATGGAGCTTTGTCGGTAATTATCCCTATCGAGCAGCAGGAGACATGGCTGACTGAAGCAGAAAAATGCGGTTACAGACCAAGCAGAGTTACCCACGTACACACACGTAGGGAACTGGCACCGAAAAGAGTGCTTATAGAACTTAGAAAAGGGACACCCGAAGAGTACAGGAGAGATGACTTTAATCTGGAAGAGGTTCCGGGAGTTTTCAGCGCAGAAGCAACAGAGATGTTAAGCCCTTTTTATCTGAAACTATAACCTTTTACAATAAAAGGAAACATATTACCTTTCAAACATTATCTGAATAAAATTGAGGCACAAGAAAAAATCTTGTGCCTCAATTTTATTCAGATAGCAATGCAGAAATTCTGCACAACATCGCCGTCTATTCAACAAATCGAATATACTTGGTAATATCTCCGGTGAGAGCATCTGTCAATTTCAGGCTGTCGCCATCGAGTTCCATAGTATAGTTTCTGCTGAATCTGATACCTTTGAATGTATCCTTATAATCCACATGCAGCATTGTATCCAGAGTCCAGGTAGTTTCGAAACGCACCTCGTCGGCCATAAACACAAAACCACTGTTGTCATCGTTGAACATGACCTCAGTCTTGAAAGGTTCAGGCGACTGCAAAATCCACATACCCCACAAAGCCTCAGTTTTCTTGCCGCATGACACAATAACAATTGAAACAATTGTTGCAATTATAAGAAAGTATTTTTTCATAGTAGTATAGATATTAGCTATGACGGTCGAGAAGCTCTTTCTCCATATCCTCAAGTGTCACTCCGAAATGCTCGTTAAGTACAAAGAGGTGATAGAGAAGGTCGCACGACTCATATATATAACGTTCTTTGTTGCCTGCAATAGCCTCGATAACTGTTTCAACAGCCTCTTCGCCCACCTTTTGTGCCATTTTCTTCACACCCTTATTGAAAAGGAGTGTGGTGTATGAACCTTCGGGCATCTCTTTATGGCGGCTCTCCACAACCTTCTGCAACTTACGGATGAAACCCTGATATTCGGGAGTATCGAAACAGCTTGTTGTGTTACGATGACAAGCAGGGCCGTAGGGTTTACCCATCAGCAACAATGTATCATTGTCGCAGTCGGGGTACATATTCACTACCTCGATATAGTTGCCGCTTGTCTCGCCCTTTGTCCAGAGTCCTCCACGCGAACGGCTGTAGAATGTAGCTTTGCCTGTCTCGACTGTCTTTTCGTATGCTTCACGATTCATATATGCCACCATCAGCACTTTCAGTGTTGTTGCATCCTGCACAACAACAGGCAGAAGTCCGTCGGCATTTTTTGTTAAATCAAACTCTTCAAATTTCATAATCTTACTTTAATATCTCGTTTCTGCAATTCTTTTTTGAGTTCAGCGATAGAAACCTCGCCATAGTGGAATATGCTGGCAGCAAGAGCAGCATCAGCCTTACCCTCTGTGAGAACCTTTACAATATCGTCTACCGAACCTGCTCCACCCGATGCAATGATGGGGATAGAAAGTTTATCGGCAAGTGCAGCGTATGTTTCACAGGGATAACCGTTCTTTGTTCCATCGTGGTCCATTGATGTAAACAGAATCTCACCGGCACCACGCTCCTGTCCTTCGTAAGCCCAAGAGATAAGTTCCTTGTCTGTCAATTTGTTTCCACCGTGAGTGGTGATGCGCCAAATGCCATCTACCTGCTTGGCATCAATTGCAAGCACCAGGAACTGACTGCCATACTTTGCAGCAATTTGGTCGATGATATCAGGGTTGGCAACAGCAGCACTGTTGATAGAGATTTTATCGGCACCTGCATCGAGCAGACGTGCAGCATCGTCCATTGTAGAGATACCACCACCCACTGTAAAGGGGATGTTAATATTCTGTGCAATGCGCTCAACCAATGAAGTAAAGGTCTTACGTCCTTCGCATGTAGCACTGATGTCAAGATAAACAAGTTCATCTGCACCTTCGAGGGCGTAGCGGCAACCAAGTTCCACAGCATCGCCTACATCTTTAAGACCAACAAAATTAACTCCTTTCACTGTGCGTCCGTCTTTAACGTCGAGGCACGGTATTATTCGTTTTGCAACCATTCTTTTAAATTATTTAATGTTATACGATTTTCATATATCGCTTTTCCTATAATCACACTGTGCAGACCCAGGCTCTTGGCTTTGGCAATGTCATCCATAGAAGAGATACCGCCGCTGAGTGTAAAATCTACCTGCTTGTATTTTTGCTGGAGAGCAACGTAAAGGTCGAAATTGGGACCCTGCAACATTCCATCCTTGCTGATATCTGTACAGATTACCTGAGTAAGTCCGGCTGGAAGGAAACTTTCAATAATTTCCTCGATTGACACTCCCGAATTCTTGAGCCATCCATGTGTGGCAACCATTCCGTCGCGTATGTCCGCACCAAGAATCACATGCTCAGCACCATAAGTCTGAAGCCACTCGCTGAAGAGGTCGCGGTTGTCCACTGCGACACTGCCGCAAATGGCACGGTTGGCTCCGGCATTGAGTACATCTCTGATAGATTCGGAAGTTTTGATGCCACCGCCCCACTCAATGTCGAGGTTAGTCTGCGAAGCTAGCACTTCAAGCACCTTCAGATTGCAGGGAGCCTTTGCTTTTGCACCGTCAAGGTCGACAACGTGCAGACGACGAATGCCACAGTCGGCATAACTCTTCGCCATTTCAAGAGGATCCTGTGCGTAAACCTTTTTATCATTGTAGTCGCCCTGTGTCAATCGCACACAACGACCATCTATTAAATCAATTGCAGGTATCAGTTCCATATTTTTCAGTAATAGCATCATTGAAAATTCAACAATGCTCTATAAAATTTTTCAATATTTGTTCGCCAATGGTTCCACTCTTTTCGGGGTGAAACTGTGTTCCGTAAAAATTACCTTTGTTCAGAGCCGCAGCAAATTGTCTGCCATTTTCAGAAACTGCGATTGCCTCGTCGCATATCTGCGGTGCAAAGGAGTGTACAAAATATAAGAAATCACCCTCCTTAAGTCCTGCGAGAAGCGGAGTCTTCAGGTTGCGTATTTCGTTCCATCCCATGTGGGGAACCTTTACACCCGATTTTTTATCCGCAACAAAGCGCTTCACCTCAGTATCGAATATTCCGAGACATTCAGCATTGCCCTCCTCGCTACGACGACACATAAGTTGCATTCCTATGCATATTCCCAGAACCGGTTGGGTAAGAGCTTTGATAACATCGCAAAGTCCGCGTTCACGCAATTTCTGCATAGCCGACGAAGCTTCGCCTACACCGGGCAGCAACACCTTGTCGGCACTCTTGATAATTTCTGCGTCATCCGTCACCACAAATTCAACGCCCAATCGCAAAAGCGCATTGCACACCGAACACAAGTTACCTGTATCGTAGTCGACAATTGCTATCATAGTACACCCTTGCTGCTAGGAAGTTCGTAACTGAACACCTCGCGTTTCACTGCCATACGCAGAGCGCGGGCAAAACCCTTGAATATACCTTCGGCAAGATGGTGATTATTCTCACCCTTGGCAGCTATATGCAGATTGCAGCACATTGCTGCGCCCAAAGACTTGAAGAAGTGCTTGAACATCTCAGTAGGTACATCGCCAACGTAGTCTTTTGTAAACTCCACATCCCACTCAAAGTCGATGCGTCCGCCAAAGTCTATAAGCACCAGCGCCTTGCACTCGTCCATGGGAAGAACAAAGCCGTATCGTCCTATGCCGCGTTTGTTTCCAAGAGCCTTAAGTATTGCCTCGCCCAGAACAATCGCAACATCCTCCATCGTATGATGCTCATCGACGTGAAGGTCGCCCTGCGCCTTAACCATCAACGACACACCAGCGTGGTGTACTATCTGGTCTATCATATGGTCGAGGAATTTCAGTCCTGTATCTATGCCCGAAGTTCCTTTGCCGTCGAGATCTATGCTCACCTCAATATCAGTCTCTTTTGTCTTGCGCGCCACAGTCGCCGCACGTTCAGTCGTACGAAGAAATTCCGAAATTTCGCGCCAGCTGTTGGTTACAAGTACACACACGTCAGAGTATGGCAATTCGCCCAATGCCTTTATACGCTCAACATCGGCGGTTATAAGGATAGCCTTTGCGCCAAGATTTTTGGCAAGTTCTACGTCGGTGAGTCTGTCACCAATAACGTATGATGCAGAAAGGTCATACTCACCACCCATATATTTACCGAACATACCGGTACCGGGCTTACGGTTGGGCGAGCCTTCCGATGCAAACGAGGGATCAATCAGCTGATCGTCGAAAATAACGCCCTCGCCCCTGAGAGTATCGAGCATCTTGTTATGTATTGTGTAGAAACGCTCCTCGGGATAACTTTCTGTACCGAGTCCATCCTGATTGCTTGCAATGACAAGTTCATAGTCAAGTTCGGCAATGCTGCTGAGAGCGCCTATTGCCGCCGGCAGAAATTCCAGTTGTTCCAGTGTATCTACCTGTTCGGTTACAGGAGGCTCGACAATTATCGTACCGTCGCGGTCTATAAACAGTGCTTTTTTCATCATTTTATTTCCAATTGTTTACAATAGCAAGCATACGGTCATTCTCCTCGGGACGTCCGATGGTTATTCTGAGCGTCTCCTCGCATCCCTTCAATCGTGAACGGTCGCGAACGATAACCTGCTCTTTAATGAGAGCCTCGTAAAGACCACGCGCATCATTCACTCGAACCAACAGGAAGTTTGCATCAGAGGGAAAGACCTTTTCGACGCACTGCATTGCAACAAGAGCATCAGCCACACGCTTACGCTCGCTTTTCAGCAATTCTATTTCGGCCTTTACATCCCTTTTGAGCAGTTCCTTGGCACGCTCCATGCCTGCTATGTTTATGTTATAGGGGTATTTTACTTTTGCAAAGATACTCATAATTTCCGCATCGGCAAAAGCAAGACCCAGTCTTAATCCTGCAAGGCCATACGCCTTTGACAGTGTCTGCAACACGATGAGATTCTTGTATTGCGGAAGAACCGTCAACAGGCTATCCTGCTCTGCAAAGTCAATATATGCCTCGTCGACCACTACTATACCCTTGAAAGAGGCTATAAAATCGAGCATCTGCTGCATGGGGAAGCTGTTACCCGAAGGGTTATTTGGCGAGCAGATGAACACCAGTTTTGTATTCTCGTCGCACAAGGCAGTCAGTTGCTCTGCGGGAAATGAGAATTCAGCATCGAGCTGAATCTCGCGGAACTCAACATCGTTAATGTCGGCTGCGACTCGATACATTCCGTAGCTGGGAGCTATTGACACCGCATTATCCTTTCCCGGATTGCAGAATATACGATAGCAGAGGTCGATAGCCTCGTCGCTACCATTGCCGAGGAACATATTTTCCACAGCCACACCCTTGAACTGCGAAATTATTCCTTTCAGTTCAAGCTGACGGGGGTCGGGATAACGGTTATATCCATTTTCGAAGGGATTCTCATTTGCATCGAGAAAAAATCCCAATTTGCCTTTATACTCGTCGCGCGCTGTTGAATAGGGTGCGAGATTGGCTATATTTTTGCGCACAAGGCGCATTACATCGTTCAATTCCATAGTTACACAGATTATATTTCCTCGCCCATACGCAGACGTGCCGCATTTGCATGTGCATCCAATCCTTCGGCATCGGCCATAGCCACAATGGTGGGACCGAGCAATGCCATTCCCTCGGCAGTAAGTTCCTGATAGGTAATTTTTCTTGTGAAGCTGTCTATATTCACACCACTGCACGAACGTGCCCAACCCGAAGTAGGAAGCGTGTGATTTGTTCCCGAAGCATAGTCACCTGCACTTTCGGGCGAGTAGTTACCAATAAACACGCTACCGGCAGCAGTTATCTGCTCAGCCACTTTCCAAGGCTCTTTCATTGATATGATAAGGTGTTCCGACGCATACATATTGGCAAACTCAATCTGCTGTTCCACAGTAGGAAGAATTATGATGCGACTCTCGACAAGAGCCTTCATAGTAAGCTCCTTACGGGGGAGTTTATCCAACTGTCTTTCAACCTCGGCACACACAGCGTCAGCCATCTGCTCACTTCCGCACACCAGCAATGCCTGTGAATCGGCACCATGCTCGGCCTGCGAAAGAAGATCACTTGCCACGAAACGGGGGTCGGCAGTTTCGTCAGCCATCACCATCACCTCGGAAGGACCGGCAGGCATATCTATCGACACTCTGTCGGTCACACTCTCTTTGGCTTTTGTCACATAACGGTTACCGGGGCCGAATATCTTGTCGACTGCAGGAATCGTTTCCGTACCATAAGCCATTGCGCCAACAGCCTGTGCGCCACCAACCTTATACACGTGATGAACACCACATACCCTTGCAGCATACAACACGGCAGGAGCAACCTTGCCCTCTTTGTTGGTGGGAGTGCAGAGAATTATGTTGCGGCAACCTGCCACCTTTGCAGGGATTGCAAGCATAAGCACAGTTGAAAAGAGAGGGGCTGTACCACCGGGGACATACAATCCCACAGTCTGTATAGCCACAGCACGCTGCACGCATCTTACACCCGGAGCTGTTTCAACCTCAACAGGTTTGAAGCACTGCGCCGCATGGAATTTAGCAATATTGGCAGCAGCCTTTGCTATTGCATCCTTTACTTCCTGCGACACAAGTGATGCAGCCTCTGCAAATTCGTCGGCAGAGACCTCTATTGCATCAAGTTCAACACCGTCTATTTCGCGGGCAAGTTCGCGGATGGCCTTATCGCCATCGCGCTGCACACGGGCAAGGATAGCCTCAACGCGTCCGGCGATAACATCGTCGTTCACAGAGACACGCTTTACCAATGCGCCCCACTCGCTTCTATCGGGATTAATATATTTTTTCATTACAGTACAATCTTTTCGAGATTAAGCACAAGGATACCCTCAGCGCCTATAGCTTTAAGCTTTTCAATCACATCCCACAATCTGTTCTGGTCGACCACAGTCTGAAGCGAGCACCAATCGGGCTGTGCAAGAGGAATAACTGTCGGGCTGCGCATTGCAGGCAATATCTTTATAGCCTCCTCGAGCGACGCAGTGGGAAGGTTCAGCAGAAGATATTTCTTACCTGCACCTGTAAGCACCGATTCGAAACGAGACATCAACTGCTCGGCAATAGCCATTTTTTCGGCGTCAAGACCGGGGGTACCAATAAGCACAGCCTCCGAGAACAGAACCTTTTCTACCTCGACAAGACCATTGGTAACCAATGTTCCACCCGATGACACAATATCGAAGATGGCATCTGCAAGTCCGGCAGCGGGAGCAATCTCCACCGAGCCGGTGATAGTATGAATTTCTGCTTTGATATTATTCTCTTCAAAGTATTTTTGCAACACATTAGGATATGATGTTGCAATTCTTTTGCCATTGAAATATTCCAGACCATCGTATTTGTCAGTCTTGGGTATTGCCAATGATATGCGGCAACCGCCAAAACCAAGCTTTTTCAGAACATCAACCTCGTATCCCTTTTCGGCAACCTCGTTGTAGCCTACTATTCCAAGATCGGCTGCACCCATTGCAACTGTCTGGGGAATATCATCGTCTCTGAGGAAGAGTATCTCTACGGGAAAATCCGCGGCACGCATAAGAAACTTTCTCTTCTCTTCCTTGATGGTAACACCCGCATCGCGCAGAAGTTCCATACTCTGTTCGTTCAATCGACCTTTTGTCTGTATTGCAATTCTTAACATAATTATATC
>CAJGDX010000086.1 GCA_904502185.1 uncultured Bacteroidaceae bacterium
GAGGCTGGTAAGAAGCTGTTCGTGCACCACATCAAAGGTGCTCAGAATGACACAACCGTAGAGTTCGACCGCGTATTGTTGGTTGACAACGACGGTGCAATCACAGTAGGTGCTCCCACTGTAGAGGGCGCAAAAGTAGTTTGCTATATTGGCAATGTTCGTGAGATGAAGATCGTTCGCAAGTCTAAGGACGGTAAGAACATCGAGACTACACGCACAATCGACCCCACATTGGTTAAGGGTGACAAGGTGCTTGTATTCCACAAACGTCGTCGTAAAGGCTATCGTAAACTCAACGGTCACCGTCAGCAGTTTACAGAACTTGTAGTTAAGGAAATTATCGGTTAATTTTTAAAGTTTAAGTATTATGGCACATAAGAAAGGTGTTGGTAGTTCTAAGAACGGACGTGAGTCAGCTAGTAAGCGACTCGGAGTAAAGATTTGGGGTGGCCAGGTATGTAAAGCCGGTAATATCATCGTTCGTCAGCGTGGTACAGTTCACTATCCCGGTGAGAACATTGGTATGGGTAGCGACCACACATTGTTTGCTTTGGTAGACGGTGTCGTTACTTTCAAGAAAGGTCTCAAGAACAGAAGCTACGTTTCTGTAGTTCCTGCTGCCGAGAACAACTAATTGATAATTACTTATCACAATTCATAAAAAAGTGCAACTTCCTGAGAAGTTGCACTTTTTTATGTTTATACTCCGATGTTTACTTCTGTTTATTTTCCCAATGGAAGGGTTCGAATGTAGAATTCTTGTCGACCCATTCGGGTTTGCGCACCGCATATATTATAAATGGTACAATAACCACAATTATACATCCTATTATCAGTACCGAATACCAAACGGCATTGCTTCCTACTGCAATTTGCGCCGGAGGTATGAAACTGAGTACAAAGGCAAGCAGGCTTCCTAAAAATCCCATTCCCGAAACTATCCACATAAGCGCGTTGCCACTCTTTCCAATGCGGAATGGGCGTTTACAGCTCTTCATGTTGTATCGCAGGTATATTGCAGCAGCAAACATCAGCAGATACATAATAAGATAGAGCAACACAGTCAGTTGCGACAATATCTGGTAGAAACTTTGTACCGATGGCATTATCACAAACAGCAGACTCAGCAGTGTCACTGCCACTCCCTGTAACAGCAGAATGTTTCTCTGTACTCCCATCTTGTTCTCCTTTTGGAAGAATGGTGGCAGATAGCCTGCCTTTCCTACTGCAAAAAGACCTTTCGAGGGACCCGACACCCAGGTAAGCACGCCGGCAAGTACTCCAAATGCGAGTGCTACTGCAATCACCGGTGAGAGCCACGATGCGTGTATGTATTTGAAATAGTTGTCGAATCCTACGAGCAGGCTTTGTGTCAGGTTTATATCCTTTTGGGGAATTATTATACCCAATGAGAATGTTCCCAATATGAAAATAAGCACAGTCATTATTGCACCTATTAAGATAGCTCGCGGATAGTCGCGTGTCGGGTTTTCCATATCTTTCACATGCACACCTGTCATCTCCATTCCTGCGTAGAATAGAAAAATTCCGGAGGCAAGCACCAGGTTGTCAAGTTTGGTTATGTCTGGGAAGAATCGTCCGTCGAAGTTCATCTGCGATGTTCCGCCCGTACTCAGATAGGCAATAGCAAGTACTATCAGCAGTGCTGCAGGGATGATGGTTCCTATCAATCCTCCCAACTTTGCCACTTTGCTCACCCATGACAGTCCTTTCAATGAAATAAATGTGGCTATCCAATATATTGCAAGCACCACCACCAGAGTGTATACCTTGTTGGATGCAAGTGCCATGTCCTTGCTGTCGTCGGTGCCTATGAATGCAAATGCCACTGCTCCAAACGTAAGCACTGTGGGGTACCATATTGTACTTTCAATCCACTGCAGCCAGATGGCAAGAAAGCCTGCCCGTTTGCCGAATGCCTCTCCCACCCAGCGAAAGACACCTCCCTGCTTGTCCTGAAACATTGATGCAAGTTCGGCTGCAACAAACGACGTTGGTATGAGAAACACTATTGCTGCGAACAGATAATAAAATGCTGATGAAACTCCATATTCCGCCTCGGCAGGCAATCCGCGCAGCGATACTACGGCTGTCACGTTCATAATGGCGAGCGTAAAAACGCCCAGTTTTACTGTTTTTTGAACATTCGTTGACATGGTTTTTATATTTTGGTTATTTACATAACAATCTTTTTGCTTTTATGTTTAGTGGCTGTTCTAAGGTTAAAAATTAATAAAACCATGTACTATGTATTGCAAGGTACTATGTTTAGCGTATATTTGCATCGAAAACTATTTACTCTATAATCAAGTAAAGCAAGAAACGACGAGAATGTATGTTGAAAATGTAAAATCGCAGATGCGCAAGGGCATGCTCGAGTATTGCGTGCTGTTGCTGCTCAGTAAAAAGCCTGCCTACAGCTCCGATATTATCGAGAATCTCGAACGCGCCAATCTCATTGTGGTCGAGGGTACGTTGTATCCGCTGCTGAATCGACTGAAAAAAGAGGGCGTGCTTGACTATGAGTGGCAGGAGAGTGTTGTAGGTCCGCCACGAAAATATTACCGACTGACCGAGCATGGATGTCAGGCTCTTGCCCTTTTGGATGAAAACTGGAACGCTCTTGAGCGGACTGTTGCGCAGATTAAACAATAAGTGTAAATGCAAAATAAGAATTGAAATATGAAAAAGTCCTTTAATATAAATCTGGGAGGCAGAATTTTCAATATAGACGAGGATGCGTACGAAATGTTGAACAACTATCTAGAAAATCTGCGTCAGAGTCTGTCGGGAAGCGAAGATAGCGAGGAGATAGTGGCCGACATTGAGACACGTCTGAGCGAATTGTGCGACTCGCGCGTGAATGGAGTTGCTTCACGCATTGTAGACCGTGCGATGATAGATGAGTTTATTGGCCGCCTGGGTACTCCCGATGCAATAGCCCATGAGGTTGGTTGCGAAGATACGACATCTGCGGCTTCCGATGATAATGAACCCAAAAACGAAGCAGCAGCCGATATTCCCGATGTTCCCTGGCATGCGGCGCAGCTGCTGGGCAAAAGATATTACCGTAACACTCGCCGAGGAATGTTTGGCGGTGTCCTCAGCGGTCTTGCCGAATATCTGGGCTGGAACGTATGGCTGTTGCGTGTGTTGGCAATGGTACTTTGGTATTACGTGGGAATACTGTTTTTTGTGGTATATATGGCAACATGGATACTGGTTTCTAATGCAAACACCCTTACCCAACTTTTGCGTTTGCGTGGTGCCGCTCCCCGCAATGGCGAAAGTGAGAGCGATGCATGGAGACGCGAATATGAGCGTGCGTCGCTGGAACTACTCAGTGGCTATGGTTGCGAGAATAAAGGTTGCCTTAATGGTTGTATCTTTATAACAATTTCGATACTTCTTTTCCTATTTGGAATAGCCTTGTTTGTGGCTCGTCTGTTCCATGAGATATTCCGCGATACATACGGCGAAGTGGTTACTTTTGATCCGGAAATAATTGATATATTCAAAGATGTATGGCCCGAAGTATCAAAAATATTATTCCCATTTGTAGTTGCCATTCCTGTACTTCTGCTTGCCTGTCATTATTTTCAGAAGAGAGGAAAACTGGCTCCTATGAAAAAATGGATTAAGACAATGCTGATTGTTGTGTGGCTTTTGATTACAGGAATTTTCGTGTTTGTAAAGTATAACAAAGATGCTGACAAGCCATTCTCTGTATCCTATACGAATACAAGTACACGGCGTGTAGGAAGTACGATTGCCGATATTGAACATAATCTTGCGCAGCATAGGTTAAATGGCATTATTGCTACACCCGATGCAAAATCCATCCATAATTATATTAACGACGAGCAGCGTGGGAATGGTACATGTCTGCTATGGCATTGCATTACCTCGCAGAAGGATAGTTTGCTTATTCCTTTCGTCTGTGAGTGTTTGCAAACTGATAATGAGGTGGAGTGGAGCATTATGCCGCGCGATGAGTGGGTGGAGTATATCAATGTCCCCTCTTTCATTTCCGAAGTCAAAATTGTGGGTAGCGGCTCAGGCGATTCAGAACTTTATTGTACCGTGGACACTGCCGGACAAACAATGGTTGTAGACCTGTCGCGTTGCAAGAATGTCGATGCAGTACGTGTAGCGACAAATTCTATCCCCGGCTGGCAGGTCGATGTTGTTAAGGAAGATACTGTGTCGCATGGCTCTTTTGCTATGTCGCTTAAAGTTTATCGCAACGATTCAATGAAAGATACTGCTTTGCCCAGTTTGCTTTTGCACGAAGCAGTGGGTGAAAATGATACACCAACTGCTATATTGCATACTGCTTTTCGTATGACAGTGGCGAAGTGATTCTGCTGTAATAGTGATATTTTAATGCGAGTAATGCCAAGCTATTTATTTGTGAATAGCTTGGCATTACTTTGTAAATTGAAATAGACTATTCTTTTTGCAAAATAAATATAAGTAGGGTGGTGACTACTCACTGCAACAACCTTTTCAGCATTGTTCGCGCCGAGTTTATTCTGCTCTTTACAGTGCCAATGGGAAGTTGCAGCATCTCCGCAATTTCGTAATATTTATATCCCGCAATGCACATTTCAAATGGTGTGCGATAGATGCTGGGCAGCGAACCGATTAAGGAGAGAATTTCGCGGTAACTATGTCTGCTGTCAATGGATATGCAGTCATTTTCGCCAATCGCAACATCTGCATAATGCTTTGCAGCTTTACGGTCGTTGATGAATGTGTTGTGCATGATGGTGTGCAGCCATCCACTGAAGTTGCCATCTCTCTTGTAATGGTCGCACTTGCTGAGAGCCTTCAGAATGGTATCCTGCAACAGGTCGTCGGCATCGTCGCTGTTAGTGGTAAAATTGTTGCAGTATTGTCGTAGTCCGGCGAGCGAACCTATTAATTTCTTCTTGAATTCGTCGTTTTTCATTAGCAATATGCTATTTGCTTCACAATATACCATAAACAATTCAAACTGTGAATTTGTTCGGAAAGTTTTAAATAATTCTTATAAATTTCGGTGAATTTTGTGAGGATTTAGTGGAGTACGACTTTTATAGGTGGAGGCATATCTGAAATATTGGAGAAACAGACACTCTTGCCCCCAAAATAATGTTGGTACTTCCGTTGAGTTACAAGCCGTTAGACGAGCAAGGACGGAGGGGGTCAAAAATCTGCGTTGCACAATGCATATACATTTCGACTAACCCCTGTAAGGGGTGAAATTCTATAGTGTAGTTCGTAAGAGCTACGTAATCAACCGTGAGTCAACAGATATATCAAGCCCTGTAAGGTGCGAAATTTTACAGCCTGTCTACGATAGTGCATTTATCCCAATGCCGCCCTTTCAGGGCTATATAATCTTCCATACATTCTTATAACATAGCCCTCATGGGCTACGCTATAAAATGTTGCCCTTGCAGGGCAATATTGCACTTTCAATATCATTCAGAGAACCCTTCGAGGAGGGACGGTTTATATTCTTTTTAGTGCCTATCCTCGGGGGTGTTTGGGGCGATGACAATGTGTAGAAGTATAAACTCGATGTAGTCGAGTTGTTTGCTATTATTTGAACACAAATGCTATTGAACACGGAATAGTGTGATAAGAAAAGTATGAAAAAACAGATGAAAAATCGTCGGATTATGTGAATTTTCGCCGTTTTTTAGGGCGGATCGTGTGAGATTAATTATCTATACATTCCCTTACTTTGTTACATTCTTGCTGAAAAGATTTATCATAGAGATGAAGAGAAATGTTTCATATTTTGATACAAATATATCCCCATACGCATATAAATATTAAAGGCTGTGTTACCGCGGTAACACAGCCTTTAAGTTGTATTTAAGAAGCAAATTTATTAATGTTTGTGGTCGCAATCCTCTTTGCTGTGGTCGTGAGCGCAATTCTTGTTCTCTTTAACCTTCTTCATATACTCCATGCTCATTGCAACACACTCCATGGGAGATTTACCCATGCTGGGCTGGTCCTGCTCAATGATAATCCACTGGCTGCCTGCTGCCTCGGCTGCTTTAAGAAGCTCGGGGATGTTCTGAACACCGCAACCCAAGGGGCGGAACTCAAACGCTGTGTTTGATTTTTTCTCATCCTCGTTAAGACCGATAAGAGCGTAGGGGTCGCCTACCTGCTCGCCCTCAACATAGTAGTCCTTGAAGTGAACCACAGGCGCGCGTCCTGCATATTTCTGAAGATAAGCAGCGGGGTCCTGTCCTGCATATTTCACCCAACACTCGTCGAGCTCTGTCTGCAAAAGGTCGGCAGCAACTGAGCTGTAGAGGAAGTCGAGACCGAACTCGCCATTCTCCACCTTCTTGAACTCGAAGTCGTGGTTGTGGTAGAGCAGTACGAGGCCTGCATCCTTAGCCTTCTGACCGATGGTGCGTATCTCCTCAATCATCTGCATAAAGAGTTCGCCACCGGGACGACGCTCCTCTGTTACGTAGGGAACAACGATATATTTACAGCCAAGAGCTTTGTAGTCGGCAATAACCTTGTCTGTGTCGGCAAGCATGTCTGCCAAGGGAACGTGTGCAGAGATGGGGTTCAATCCAATTTCGGCGCACATAGCCTTTACCTGCTCGGGAGTGTTTCCGAAAAGTCCGGCAAACTCAACGCCATCGTATCCCATTTCTTTAACCTTCTGCAGTGTACCTTTGAAGTCTTTTGCCATATCATCGCGTACGCTGTAAAGCTGCAAGCCAACGGGCAGACCACACTCTTTTGCTTCACACTGTTTCTCACACTGTGCATCAGCACTTTTTGTTGCACCGCTTCCGCCACAAGAGATAAATGTCATCACCAGGCAAGAAAGCATCATAAACATTGAAAATTTCTTCATAAGGGATTGTTTTATAAATTTATAATAATGGTACAAAAATATTAATATTATGCGGTTACTGCAATAGCGAACCGATAATTATGTTGCACTGAAAAAAGAATTTTTCGTGCGATTTTGTATCAATCCGTTTTCAAAACCGAACAGAGTGTCCGAAAACGGACACCTCTGAAAAGTTTAATCCATTGATTATCAGTGATGTAATATTTTGGCACGGTTTTTGATAGTAATATTGTAAAAAACGTACGAAATGGATAGAGAAATTCCTAAAAAAGAGAAAAGAAAAGTACAACTGATGCGCATAGCTAAGATTATAGGCGCGTTTGCACTGCTTGCAGCCATCGTGGCTGCCGGCATAAACTATTCCCGCAGCACCGTGCGGGCAAAAAGTCTTACATTCAGCAGCATCGACAGAGGTACCATAGAGACAAGTGTCACTGCCAGCGGTGAAGTTCATCCGGCTTTCGAGGAGATAATAAATTCTCCCATCAGCTCGCGCATTGTGGAGGTATACTGCCACAGTGGCGACAGTGTGGAAGCAGGCACTCCGCTGTTGCGCCTCGACCTTACATCCACCGAGAATGAGTACAAAAAACTGCTCGACGAAAAAGAGATTCGTCAGCACCAGCTAGAACAGCTGCGACTTAACAACAAGACTGCTCTCTCGGCTCTTGAGATGAACATAAAGATAAATGAGATGGAGCTTAACCGCCTCCAGGCCGAACTGCGCAACGAACGTTACCTCGACAGCATAGGCTCGGGAACAGCCGACAAGGTGCGTCAGGCCGAAATGGCAGTAAAGACAGCCAGCCTTCGTCTTCAGCAGCAGCGCGAACAGTTGATAAACGACAAGGAGATAAAATCCTCCAACATACGTGTGCAGGAGCTTGAATTTGCCATCTTCACAAAGAAACTCGAGGAGATGAAGCGCACCTTCGACGATGCACGCATACTCTCGCCACGCAAGGCTGTCCTCACCTACATAAACGAACAGATAGGTGCGCAGGTGGGCAGCGGCGCACAGATAGCTGTAATATCCGACCTCGACCACTACATAATAAAAGCGCAAATCTCCGACGTCATGAGCGAATATGTGTCACCCGGCAAAAAGACACTCGTCAAGATAGGCAGCGAAAAGCTCGTAGGACGCATAGGCAACGTGGCGCCCAAGAGCCTTAACGGCAGCATACAGTTCGATGTGATACTCGACAACGACAACCACAAGCGTCTGCGTCCCGGAGTGCGCACCGATGTATATATAATGAACTCCATCCACGACGATGTGCTGCGCATACGCAACGCTTCGTACTATGTGGGCGCAGGAACATACAACCTCTTTGTTTGCAACGAGCAGAACGAGCTTATACGCCGTAAGGTGAAACTGGGCGACTCAAACTTCGACCATGTAGAGGTTGTCGAGGGGCTGCAAGAGGGCGACCGCGTAGTAATCTCCGATGTATCGGAATTTGCACATAGAGATAAAATAAAATTAAAATAGGTTAGGCGGTTTGGGCGATGGTGGTAAATTTGTGCCATCGCCCGTAGACGACAATCAAACGGCACACAATATTTATTATGATACGACAATTTCTAAGACAAGCATGGACGATGATGCGACAGCACAAGCTGTTCACCGGAATGTACCTTCTCGGTACAGCAGTGAGCATTGCACTGGCAATGACCATTTTCATCGTACTTTACATTAAATTGGGTCCCATCTATCCCGAGTACGAAAGAGACAGGATGATAAGTCTTTCGTATATGTCGTACTGCGAGAAAGGTTACGAAGATAGAAGGATTTTCTGTCTCGCATCGCCGATATTTCTGCAAAAGATACGCGAAGAAGCAAAGTATCTCGACGAGATGTGCATATACAAGAATATTCCATACGGCGACGAAGAAATAGTGGTTACAGCTGTGAAAACCGGAGATGAAGCCGAAACAAATGCGTACAGCCGTGTAGACAGCAAGTACTGGAAAGTATTTAACTTCAACTTCATTCATGGCCGCCCTTTTGCCCCCGAGGAGGAGAACAAGCCAGTGGCTGTAATAACATC
>CAJGDX010000087.1 GCA_904502185.1 uncultured Bacteroidaceae bacterium
GAAAGTAGAATTCTTTTCACCCGTGTCAGATGCGGCTCATTGCACTACATTTCACCTCGTTGCATCCCATTGCAGAATCGGAACTTTTTGGGTGAGGAAAGCCCTCGAAGTGGGCAACATCTGACACCGAGGTCGAGAATGGTGCGTTCTCATAAACACCAACGCCCACGAAAAATGGCGTTTTCGGGCACAATTCCGTAAAAACACAAAAAATCCCGAAAGTGATTGATAAACTCTCGGGATTTTTCGTCTATTTTGTATGATTTTCAGCCGATTTTTGTAGGCATTAGTGTCTGTTCGTGGGCGTTAGAGTGCAAAAATTACTTTCCGATGCAATAAATAGGAAGTGGTGGAGGTCTTAATTTTTTTGTATGCAGAAAGTCGCTTTTTCTCTTATCTCATCCAGATGTATGTAGTGGTGTCAAACTCACGCTCCTGTTTCAAGTCCTCGACGAATCTGTCGATGCGTTGCATCTGTCTGGGGATGTTAATTCTTTGCGGACATTTCGGAGCGCAGATGTTGCAGTTGATGCAGTGGTTAGCCTGTCGCAACTTAGGAACCGAACGGTCGTATCCAACAAGGAATGCGCGACGCGCTTCGCGGTAGTTGGGGTCCTGTGATGTCAGTGGCATTCGGCCCTCGTTGATGCACTTGTTGAAGTGCAATAATATTCCGGGAATGTCGAGTCCGTAGGGACAGGGCATGCAGTACTTGCAGTCGTTGCATGGGATTGTGGGGTAACGCAGAAGTTGCTGTGCTGTTGAGTCGAGGAAGTCCATCTCTTCCTGTGTTAATGGCTCTATTGGCGAGAATGTTTCCACATTCTCTTTAAGGTGTTCCATGTATGGCATTCCGCTGAGTACCGACAAAATACCGGGGCGTGTGCCTGCGAAGCGGAAGGCCCACGATGCTACCGATTTCTCGGGCTCGCGCTCTTTCAACTGCAGCGCAATGTGGTCGGGGATGTTCGACAGACGGCCTCCGAGCAACGGCTCCATGATGACTGCGGGAATGTTGCGTTTTTCCAGTTCGCCATAGAGATATTCGGCGTTGATGTTGCGCGGATGCTCCTCCTGTGCATGCTTCCAGTCTACATAGTTCAGCTGTATCTGAGCAAAGTCCCATGTGTATTTACCCTCGTCGTGCAGTTTCAGCAGATGGTCGAACACCTTTACATCGCCGTGGAACGACCATCCGAGGTTACGTATGCGTCCTTTCTTGCGCTCTTCGAGCAGGTCGTCGAGCACGCCGTTCTTTATGAATCTGTCCTCGAACTCTTCGATGCCTTTTCCCATTCCCACACCATGCAGCAGCATGTAGTCGATGTAGTCCATCTGCAACTCTTTGAACGAGTTGTTATACATGGCCAATGTTGCCTCGCGGCTCCATGTGTCGGGTGTAAGGTTCGAAATTTTCGCAGCAATGTAGAACTTCTCTCTGGGGTGGCGGTTCAGGGCAATACCTGTCACACGCTCACACTCGCCGTCGCAGTATACGGGAGCAGTGTCAAAGTAGTTTACTCCGTGTTCTATTGCGTAGTCTACCAATTCGTTCACTCCATCCTGGTCTATTATGCCTGTATCCTTGTCGCGAAGCGAGAACCAGCGCAGACAACCATAGCCTAACAGCGATACTTTGTCGCCTGTGGTGGGTGTTGTGCGGTAGGTCATTCCGCTTGCCGCGTTGCCATCTTTTTGTTTACTTGCCGTTGACTTGCTACCGGTTTCAGTGCCACAGGCTATCAGCGACGATGCACCTACGGTGGCTGCCGCTGCGTTCAGACGTTTGAGGAATTCTCTGCGGCAAATATTCTTGTTATTATCGTTGTTGTTCATTGCTTCGAATTTTTAAATTGTTCTGTGTGTTGTGTGTCCGTCTACATATATCGCGCTGAGGGGACGGGCAGGGCAGAGGTGTTCGCAGGCACCGCAACCGATGCAGCGTTCAACGTTCACCACCGGTACTTTGGGCGACTTTTTACCCTGCTCGGCAGCTACCATTGTGATGGCTCCCACGGGGCAGTGACGTGCGCAGTTGCCGCAAGATACATTGTCGGTGATTGCTACGCAGTTTTCGCGTATGACAATTGCATGACCTATCTGTGTTGCCGATTTATCCTCTTTGGTTATAAGGTTAATGGCACCAGTGGGGCACACTTCGCTACACTTTGTACACTCGGGACGGCAGTAGCCTCTTTCGTATGACATCTCGGGCTGCATCAGAGTCGAAAGGTTGTTCGACGGGCGCAACACCTCGTTGGGGCATACTGTTACGCACAACTGGCACGATGTACAGTGCTTGGTCATGTTGCGAATGCTCTTTGCGCCCGGGGGAACAATGCGTGTCGAACGTTCGGGAATCTTTTTATCCTCGATGACAGCAAGGCTGCCTTTGATTTTCTGCTCTTCGGCCTTTACAAGGCTGCTTGCAGCAATGATGGTGGTTGCCGAAATAAAACTGCGGCGTGACAGTCCGTCACCGCTTCCCGCTGTTTCGCACTCCTGCTTCTTGTAGCGGAGTCCGTAGCTGAAAGCACCCTTCTTGCAGTTCTCCAAGCAATCCATGCAGGTAACACAGCGGCTGTAATCAATCTTGTGGTTCTTGCTGTCGATGCATGCTGCCTTGCAACCACGCTCGCAAAGACCGCAACCGTTGCATTTTGCAGTGTCTATTCTGGGCTTCAGCAATGAGAATCTGGAGAGGAATCCCAATACAGTTCCAACGGGGCAGATGGCATTGCACCATGTACGTCCGTTGCGCCAAGCCAATATGCCTGTGATAATAAGTGTTGCAACAGCAACGCCTAAGGTCACGCTGCTTTTCAACCACACCTCTGTGGTGTAGAATGCGTAGCTGTCGGCACGTTCGGCAAAGTAGGCAAGCAGGTTGTTACCCATAGCCCATACAGGCGATAGCAGGCTCTGCGCAATGCGTCCGTACGCGCTGTAAGGTGCAAGCAATGCCACAACAGAACTGATGCCGGCGATTATTGCTGCAACAAACAGAGCAAGCATTGTGTATCTTAGGATGTTCTTTGCCGGAGAGTAACTGTATCTGTATCTCTTGCTCTTTCGTCCGAAGAATGCAAATATGTCCTGCATTACTCCCAGCGGACATATAACCGAGCAGTATATTCTGCCAAACAACAGTGTCAGCGCTATGAGCGCAGCCACTACAATGACGTTTGTTGCCAAAAGAGCCGGCAAGAATTGTACTTTAGCCATCCATCCGAGCCATTGGTGGGCTGTTCCTGTAAAGTCGAGGAACAGCAGAGTGATGCCTGTGAAGAACAGTGCAGCAAGTGTGATTCTGATTTTACGTAACATATATCTATTTCTAACTTTTTTTTGTGTTTGTAAGTGTTTATCGCAAATATACTGCTTTCCAACCTATTTTAAGCTTTACTTCTTAAATTATTTATAAATTCTTTCGCAGAGCATTGATTTGTTGCTATCTTTGCAGTGAATTTGTATGACTCGCTGCGTTAAAGGCGGGTTTTCTTTTGTCTGTCAACCTAATGGGGTGCTGATGGAATATACAATGGTTCCGTAGCTTAGCTGAATAGAGCGTCAGATTCCGGTTCTGAAGGTCGTGGGTTTGAATCCCACCGGAATCACAACCGCGTGGTAGATTTTTCATAAAAAAACTACCACGCGGTTATTTTATTGTAAATGATGTATTCTCGCTTCTTACGCCAATTCTATTACTCGGCAGAAACAGTCGCTGAACATCTTTTCAATGGCAACTTCATCTTGCTGCTCCTTGAAAATGCCGAAGAACGATGAACCCGAACCTGACATTGACGCATACTCTGCTCCCATGGAGTAGAGCTTTGTCTTGATTTCTGCAATGTCGGGGTATTTTGCAAAGACACTTTTTTCAAAATCGTTTTTCAGCAGGTCACGCCACTCGTTTACAGGTCTTTTTACAATATCCAGAATGCTGATGGCTGGTTTTTCGGGTGTTACAAGTGCGTAAGCATCTTTGGTGGATATGTGTACTTCTGGTTTTACAAGCACCAGGTAGTAGCCTTTCAGCGAACATTCGGCGGGGGAGAGTATGTTTCCAATTCCTGTGGCAAACGCGGGCTTGTTGTGAATGAAGAATGTGCAGTCGGCGCCTATGCTTACGGCATATTTCTCCAGCTTTTTGTCGCTCAGGGAGAGTGACGCTATTTCGTTAATCATCTTCAGAGCGAACGCTGCGTCTGCCGAACCGCCACCCAGTCCTGCACCGGTGGGTATGTTTTTCTGAAGGAAAAAGTCTAGTTTGGGCAATGTGAAGTCCGCAGCAAGGGCATTATATGCCTTTATCACAAGATTGTCTTCGCTACGTCCTTCGAATGGCGCATTGTACATAGTCATCGAGTAGTTGCCTTCGGCTTCTGCTGCTCTGGGGGTTACTTCCAGCACATCTTGCAAGGCAATGGGGTAGAAAAGTGTTTCCAGATTGTGGTAGCCGTCGGGGCGTTTCTCCACTATGTTCAGTCCGAGATTTATTTTTGCATTGGGAAATGTTACCATAATTCTTGTGTGCTTTGGTGTGGTGCAAACTTACATAAAAATTGTTTCCTGCCACCCGATAGGTGAAAATTTTTAATGTGCCTGTCTCCGATTTTCTATTTTATACTTGAAATATCTATCAGTTTATTCATTATGGCATAAACGGTGAGGCCCGAGATGGTGTTGATACCCAGTTTGCGCGATATGTTGCGTCGGTGCGATATTACCGTGTAGATGGATATGTTGTATTCGTCGGCAATCTCTTTGTTTGTGCTTCCTTTGGCAACGGCTATCAGTATGTCGCGTTCCCTTGTCGAGAGTTCGTACAGCTCGTTGCTGTTCTCGCTGCTGTGCTTCATGGCATTCTGCAATTTCTGCCGTATTCTTTCTGCCGAGTCGTAGATGCCTATGCAGTCGTCGAACTGGCGCAACACATCTTCGTCGTAACTGGTGTATGTGAGTGCAACGATGGTTGTCCGGCTGTTCTCGTTGCTGAAGAGTGAACGTATGTCGAAACGCTCGTTGTAGTCGATGACTGCAGGGTTTATAACCACAATGTCGAAACTGCTTTTGCTGTTTTTGTAGTAACCGAGATTGGGTATGGTGGATACGAGCCTGAACCCCTTGCTCTTGTCAATGATGGTGCTTATTCCTGTTGCGACAATTTCCGAGGGCTCAATCAGCAGAATCTTATATCTTTTATCATCTTTCATTTTCCGATTCCAATTTTGCGACCATGGGAATTAGCAGTTTATCCTCTACCATTGTATGTTTGTGCAGATCGTTCTCTATTTTGAATATTTCGTGGAGAACCTGCATGCGTATGTCTGATGTGTAACTGCCAGGCAGGTATTTTATTATGATGTTTTTCAGGTCGTTGAGCTTCTCCTCCACATTTGTGTGGTTGTGTGCGAACTTCTTGATGTTGTAGAGGTTGCCTGCAACCTTGCCGACGAGCAGATTCTCGATGTAGGGGAAGACCGATTCCTCTTCATATTCAAAGTGCCTCCTTATCTCGCAGTCGTAGTCGTCGTAGAATTTGTTAAGTACGCGGCTGCTTGTCTCCTCGTACTCTTCCATCATTGTGTGTATGTCGTTGTGCAGCTGCGGGAAACTTTTGTCGATGTAGTACTTGTGCGATGTGCGCAGGTATGATACAATGTGCGGAATATCCTCTTTTTTCAGTGCTTCGGCATTTGGGCGGTAGCTGTTTGACGAGTATATGTTGCATATCATCAGGAAAAGCTCGGTTGATATATTATGCAGTTTGCACAGTTCTGTTACCGTTGCTTCGCCAAATCCCAATTTAATGTTGAACCGTTCGAATACAGCCAGAAGATTCCAGTCGGCAGTGATCAGTTCCGCCGCTTTCATCTTGCCTGTATATAGTATGTTTTTATCCATTTTTGTCTGTTATCCTAAGTAGTTGCCTGCTTGATTTATGATGAATGCTATAATCCATGCAACAGCGGTGTTGTAGACTATGGCGAAGATGGCGAATTTCTTGTTTCCCGTCTCTTCGACAATGGTTCCTATGGTGGCTATGCAGGGGAAGAATAGCAGTATGAACACAAGGAAGGCTGCAGCCGAACTTTTCGTGAAGTCGCCCGAGTTTACAAGCGACTGCGAAAGGTTTTCGTCCCCGGTGTTGTAGAGTACACCAAGTGTGCTGACAACAAGCTCTTTTGCAGGTATGCTGGTGACGAGGGCAATGCTCGAACGCCAGTTGAGTCCCAGCGGCTCCATTACCGGCTCTATGGCCTTGCCTATCATTCCTATGTACGATTGCGAGTAGTTGTCGGGTGCTGTTTCCGTGGGGCGTGGGAAGTAGCTCAGGAACCATATTATCACTGTCGATGCGAGTACAATTGTTCCCACCTTTTTTATGTATTGCTCGCACTTCTCCCACATGTGTCGCAGTGTGGAACGCAGCGTGGGCCAGCGGTAGGGTGGCAGCTCCATCACAAATGGGGTTTCGTCGGTCTTGTATTTAACCAGTCGCAGCAGACGTGCTGTCAGTGCTGCTATCAGTATGCCGAACAGGTATAATCCAATCATTACTATTGGTGCATGCTGTGGGAAAAATGTTCCTGCAAGCAGAATGTAGACCGGCAGTCGTGCGCTGCACGACATGAATGGCGTGATAAGTATTGTTATAAGCCTGCTGCTGTGGCTCTCAATGGTGCGTGTTGCCATTATCGCGGGCACGTTGCAGCCGAATCCCATAAGCATGGGAATGAACGATTTGCCGTGCAACCCCATCCGGTGCATCATCTTGTCCATGATGAAGGCTGTGCGTGCCATGTATCCCGAGTCCTCCATCAGCGAGATGAAAAGATAGAGAATGAGTATGTTGGGAAGGAATACTGCAACGCTTCCTACTCCGCTTATTATTCCGTTAACAACAAGATCCTGTATGGCACCGTCGGGTATTACGTTTGCGAGCAGACGACCTATTGCTGCAAATGCAGCCTCAATCCATGCCTGAGGGTATGCTCCCAGTTTGTATACCGATGTGAACATCAGCCACATGATGGCAAAGAATATTGGGAATCCCAGCCACTTGTTGGCTACCAGACGGTCTATGCGTCTTGTCTTTTTGTTGCTGTCGGCGCTGCCGGGTGTGTAGGTCTCTTGCAATGCGCCCGCTATGAATCCATATTTAGCATCGCTGATGGCTGTTTCCACGTCTACGCCTGTCTCCTGCTCTATGCGGGCGGCAAGTGCAGCGGCTTTCTTCTTCCATACTCCAATCTCGCGGCATCCTGCAAGCTGTCTGATGGCCTCGCTGTCACCTTCAATCAGTTTTGTGGCCCAGTATCTGACTGCAAACTGGTGGGGAAGGTCGGTGGCGCGGTGAAGCTGGGTGGCAAGGGTCGATATTGCCGACTCCATAGAGATTCCGTAGTTGATGTGTATGTGACGTGCTGTCTTGTTCTGTCCCTCGAACATCTCTATTATTGTGTCGAGCAATCGGTTCAGCCCTTTGCCGCTCTTGGCTACGGTGGGAATCATGGGTACACCCATCATTGCGCCCAGGTGTTCGTACTCTATTTTTGCTCCGCTCGACAAGAGTTCATCGTACATGTTAAGTGCTACGACTGTGCGCAGGTTCAGGTCTATGAGCTCAGTTGTCAGGTAGAGGTTGCGTTCTATGTTGGAGGCTACTACCGCGTTTATAATAACGTCGGGCTCTTTGTCGTAAAGATGGCGACGTACATATATCTCTTCGGGCGAGTATGCCGAAATTGAATATGTTCCGGGAAGATCGGTGAGGTTTATGCGGTAGCCTTTGTAGTTGAAACTGCCAATTTTGGCATCCACTGTCACTCCGCTGTAGTTGCCTACATGTTCACTGCTTCCGGTGAGGGCGTTGAACAGCGATGTCTTTCCGCTGTTGGGGTTGCCCACAAGTGCAACATTGATGATGTTTTTTCGTACAGCTTCGATCTTTTTATAGCCGAGGCTGCAGCCGGGGCAGTTGTCGCAGACGGTGGTGCAACCGAACGATGGGGCAGGGGTCAGCACCATTTTTGCCTCCTCTTCGGGAAGCACCTCTATCATTGCTGCCTCGTTGCGGCGCAGAGATACATCGTAACCCATCACGTGGTACTTGACAGGGTCGCTCATGGGCGAGTCGAGTACCGATTTTACCCTTTCGCCACGTACAAACCCCATCTCCATAATGCGTTTGCGGAAACCTCCGTGTCCCGATAAACGTATTATTATGGCTGTTTCTCCGTTTTTAAGTTCCGATAGTTTCATCTACCTGTGTTTTTTCAATCTGCAAAATTAATCTTCTTTCTTTAAAATGGCAATAGTATTTTTTTGTAATTAATCCCTAATAGTAGTTATTAATGACTATGATTGCGTGGACTGTCTATTCTGTTTGTTGCAGTTGTTGATCTTGTTTTACTATACAAAAAAGTGTCGGCATTTAAAATGCCGACACTTTTTGATATATGTTCCTAAGATTATTAGAACAATTTGTTGGGGTATTCACCAGCCTCAACGAGTGAAGCAATCTTGTCAACAGTAGCCTGACGGTCGTCTGCGTATGTTACACCGAACCATTTAGCTGTTGTGTCGAGTACCTCGCATGTTGCTTTGCCGTTGTTAATGAGGTTGTCGATTACCAAAGGAATGAAGAACTCTGATTTGGGGTTGCTTGCATTCTCTTTCAAGAACTCTACGAACAACTCCTCAGAGTAGTTGAAGTAGTCGGGTGTGAAGCCCCAGAAGTTCATTGATACGGGTGCGTTCTCAGCAACTTCAATC
>CAJGDX010000088.1 GCA_904502185.1 uncultured Bacteroidaceae bacterium
CCGCTCTTCAGTGTCAGTTGCGACAGGCCTTGCATGCCGTTGCATGCCCAGTAGCTGTTGCCGTCCTCGCGCAGATAGACGCAGTCGGGCGACAGGGTGTGTATGGTGTAGTTCTCTGCGGAGTCGTGTATGTACACCTTGCCGTTGTTGGTGCCCAGAATCATCTTTTTGCCATCGGCGTTCATGTAGCTGAAGCGCATGTTGCTCTCGTTCAGGTGGAGCTTTGTCAGTTTTCCGTCAATGTCGAGGTTGTAGATTCCCCAGTCGGGCAGCAGGCTGAAAAGCTTGCCGTCGTAGTGGGCGAGGGCGTTTATCCTGAAGTTGAAAAGCTGTTTCCAACTGGTTTTGTCCAGCAGGTTGTCGGTTGTCTTTCCGCGATAGAGTCCCGCGTCGGTGCAGGCGAATATGTATCCTTCGTGGATGGCCGCTGCATTTACGTTCAGTCCTAAAGTGTAGGTGTTTGTAAATTCCCGACGCTTGAGGTTCAGCGTCACAATGCCGAAGCCTGTGGAGATGTAGGCCATGCTGTCCATCACCTGCAAGTTGTTTATCTGCTTGTTTGCAAGCGACTTGTTCTTGAAGTCCGAGATATTATATAATGTCTCGTCGCTGTAGAGCAGGTCGATGTTGGCATTGTCGTATACCACGACAAGTGCGTCGATGGCGTCGCTGTGTTCTATGAACGAGATTCTCACATCGCTCAGTCCGTTTATGTGGTCGTATATGCGTAGTTCGCTGTCCTCCTTGCCGTATGAGTAGAGCGAACCTGCGCTCAGCACATACACCTTGTCGCCCATCACGCGACAGGATGTTGCATTGCGGTAGGAGTTATATGTTTTCCACTCGCCAATTGCTGCGTGGAGTGCAGCAGAGAGCGTCAGGATGAGCAGCGATGTAATAATTCCTCTTTTCATAGTGTTTTTCAGCCCTGTAAAAATTCGTTGAGTGCGGCAGCTGCACGCGAGCGGTGGCTCATGGAGTTTTTCTTTTCTGCCGCCATCTGGGCAAAGCTCTCGTTGCAGCCTTCGGGGATGAATATGGGGTCGTATCCGAACCCGGCTTCGCCCTGTCGCTCTTCGGCAATCGTGCCACGCACAATGCCTTCGAAGAGATTCTCCCTGCCCTCTATTATTAACGCAATAACTGTGCGAAATTGTGCGTTGCGGTTGCTTTTTCCTGTTAAATTTTGCAACAGCTTGTTCATGTTGGCCTGCGAGTCGTTGTTCTCGCCTGCGTAGCGTGCCGAATATACTCCGGGCGCGCCGTCAAGCGCCTCAACCTCGAGTCCTGTGTCGTCGGCGAAACATGATACTGCGTACTTCTCGTAGATGTATCGTGCCTTAATCAGGGCATTGCCCTCAAGGGTGTCGGCTGTTTCGGGAATCTCGTCGAAGCAGCCAATCTCAGCCAGCGACAAAAGCTCCACCTTGTCGCCAAGGATGGCGCGCATCTCTTCCAGCTTGTGCTTGTTGTTGGTTGCAAATACAAGTCTCATTTCTTTACCTTTATTTTATCGAAGCCTGCACCGTATACTCCCGACACACGTGTCTGCGAGATAAAGGCGTTGGGGTCTATTTCGTGAATTATTCTGAACATTTCGTTCGATTCGTTGCCTCGCATCATTGTCACAATCACCTTGGTGTCTTCCTTGGTGTAGTATCCTATGCCGTTGAGCAGTGTTACACCACGGTGCATCTCCTTGGTGATGTAGTGCGAAATTTCATCGTATTTCTTTGAGAAAATGAGGAACTGCACAAGGCGTCTGTTGCTGTTTACCACATAGTCGAGCATCGTCGACGAGATGAGAAGTGTGATAAGACCATAGAATACTTTTGCAATCTCGTCACTGCCCAGTACGATGCTGCAGCTGAGTACGGTTGCGATGTCTATGTACATTATGACGCGTCCCAGACTGATGTCGCGGTACTTGTTGATGATGGCTGCAATGATGTCTGTTCCTCCGGTGCTTCCGTTGTTGATGAAGTTCATTGCAATACCCAGTCCGCAGAATCCTGCACCAATGATACAGGCTTCGAATGTTGCACCTTCGCCCAATATGTTCAGTGCGTTGAATTGGTACTTGTCAAGCAGGTCCTTCATCACTCCGAGAAAGAATGTCAGCGTAAATACTGCGTAAATGGTTTTCAGACAGAATTTTATGCCTAATTCCTTTACTGCAATGCCAAGCAGTATAATGTTGATTAAAAAATATGTGTATTGCATGGGGAAGCCTGTGGCATACTCGATGATGGCTCCGATACCCGCCGTACCTCCCGATACCAGTTTGTATGGCAACAGGAAGAAGGCCCATCCGAAAGCGTAGATTATTAGTCCTAAGGTTATTGCAATATACTCTTTGGCTGCAACTATCAGGCTCTTTTTTGGAATATTGAAACTGGGCATAGTCGTTTGTATTGTTTGTTGTTGGTTTTAGTGTGAAATATATTCAGTCTGTTGGCGATTTTAATCAGTGCAACAGGCTATTCAGCAATGCTGTCCGTGCAACGCTGACAGCATTGCTGTTTGATTGGATTTATCCGATAACGATGTTCACAATCTTCTTGGGAACAACGATTATCTTCTTGATTGATTTGCCGTCGATATACTTCTGTGACTGCTCGTTTGCAAGCACCGCAGCCTCAATCTCCTCGCGTGCGGCCTCTGTTGCAAAGTCCATGGTGAATCTTGCCTTGCCGTTGAACGAGATTGTATATTTTACGCTATCCTCTTTCAGATACTCTTCGTTGAAGGCGGGCCACTGTGCATCGCAGATGCTTGTGGTGTGTCCGAATGTCTCCCACAGCTCTTCGCAGATGTGGGGTGCAAAGGGTGCCAATACTGTTACGAACAGCTCCATCACCGCACGTTTGTTGCATTTGAGTGATGCAAGCTCGTTGGCGCATATCATGAAGGCGCTGACGGTGGTGTTGTACGAGAAGTTGGGGATGTCCTCTGAAACCTTCTTGATCAGTCGGTGAACAGATTTCAACTCTTCGCGTGTGGGCTCTTCGTCGGTAAGTATCAGATTGTCCTCCTTGTCGAAGCAGATGTTCCATATTTTTCTGAGGAAGCGGTGGCAACCGTCGATACCGTTGGTGTCCCAGGGCTTCGACTGCTCCAACGGGCCGAGGAACATTTCGTACAGACGCAGTGTGTCGGCACCGAAGTTCTCCACGATGGTGTCGGGGTTTACGACGTTGTACATCGACTTACTCATCTTCTCCACTGCCCATCCGCAGATGTATTTGCCATTTTCGAGGATGAACTCAGCGTCGTTGTACTCGGGACGCCATGCGCGGAAGGCTTCGATGTCGAGCTCGTCGTTCTTCACGATGTTTACATCCACGTGCAGGGGTGTCACGTCGTACTCTTTTGACAGATTCAACGATACAAATGTGTTTGTATCCTTTATGCGGTATACGAAATTGCTTCGTCCCTGAATCATACCCTGGTTCACCAGTTTCTTGAATGGCTCTTCGGCTGCGCTGAAACCAAGGTCGAAAAGGAACTTGTTCCAGAAGCGTGAGTAGATGAGGTGACCTGTGGCATGCTCTGTTCCACCTACGTAAAGGTCTACATTCTGCCAATAGTTGTCGGCTTTCTCTGAAACAAGCGCAGTGCTGTTCTTGGGGTCCATGTAGCGCAGATAGTATGCGCTTGAGCCTGCAAAGCCGGGCATTGTGTTGAGCTCCAGAGGGAAGATTGTCTTTTCGTCTACAAGGGCTTTGTCGACTACGCAGCGGTTAACAGTGTCCCATGCCCAGAGCTTAGCGTGGCCCAATGGGGGTTCGCCACTCTCTGTGGGAAGGAATTTCTCAACCTCGGGAAGTTCCAAAGGCAGGCACTCCTCGGGGATGGGGCAGGGGATTCCGTTCTTGTAGTAGATGGGGAAGGGTTCGCCCCAGTAGCGCTGGCGGCTGAAGATGGCGTCGCGCAGACGGAAGTTCACCTTGATGCGTCCGAGGTTGTTCTCGGCTACATATTTCTTGGTGGCAGCGATAGCCTCTACCACTGTAAGGCCGTTGAGTGACAGACCGCATGAAGCGAACTGTGCGGTGGGTGAATTGATGATGATACCCTCTTTTGCGTCGAAGCTCTCTTCGCTTACGTCGCAACCTTCGATGAGGGGGCGTATCTCAATGCCGAAATGTTTTGCAAAGGCATAGTCGCGGCTGTCATGTGCGGGTACTGCCATGATGGCTCCTGTACCGTAACCCGACAATACATAGTCGCTCACCCAGATGGGGATGTTTTCGCCGGTGATGGGGTTCACTGCGTATGAACCGGTGAATACACCGCTTACCGAACGGTCAACCATGCGCTCGCGCTCGGTTCTCTTCTTGGTGCGCTCGATGTATGCCTGCACAGCCTCGCTCTGCTCGGCTGTGGTAAGCTCTGCCACAAGCTCACTCTCGGGGGCAAGCACCATGAATGTTACACCGAATATTGTGTCGGCGCGGGTGGTGAAGATGGTGAAGTGTTTCTCGCTGTCCTTAACGTAGAATTCCATTTCTGTACCCTCGCTGCGGCCTATCCAGTTGCGCTGTGTCTCTTTCAGTGAGTCTGTCCAGTCGATGGTGTCAAGACCGTCGAGCAGACGCTGTGCGTATGCCGACACGCGCAAGCACCACTGGCGCATCTTCTTCTGTATCACAGGGTAACCGCCACGCTCCGAAACTCCGTCGACAACCTCGTCGTTGGCAAGCACTGTTCCCAGCTGGGGACACCAGTTTACCATTGTCTCGCCGAGGAATGCTATGCGCCAGTTCATCAGTGTCTCTTCCTGCTCCTTCTCGCTCATGGCGTTCCACTCTTCTGCTGTCAGCTCAATCTCCTTGCCGCAGGCAGCGTTCAGCCCTGCTGTGCCCTGTGTGGCGAGCTTTTCGCGAAGCTCGGCAATGGGCATTGCCTTGCATGCGTCGTTGTCGTAGTAGTGGTTGAACATTCTGATGAACGCCCACTGTGTCCAGTGGTAGTAGTCGGCGTTGCAGGTTCTTATTTCGCGCTCCCAGTCGAAGCAGAAGCCTATCTTGTCGAGCTGCTCACGGTAGCGGTTGATATTCTGTTCGGTGGTTACAGCGGGGTGCTGTCCTGTCTGTATGGCATACTGCTCGGCGGGAAGACCGTATGCGTCGTAGCCCATGGGGTTCAGCACATTGTAGCCTTGCAGACGTTTGTAGCGTGCGTAGATGTCCGATGCAATGTAGCCCAGAGGGTGACCTACGTGAAGTCCTGCGCCTGAGGGGTAGGGGAACATGTTTAGCACATAGAATTTTTCTTTGCTCTCATCTTCGACTACACGATAGGTGTTGTTCTCTTTCCATCGTGCCTGCCATTTTTTCTCAATTTCGGTAAAATTGTATCCCATATATGATGTTGTGTTAATATTTCTGTCAGTCGTGTTTGTAATCAGCTTTTTGCTGTGGTTTATACATTCGGGCAAATTTACTAAAAAAGATGTGTATTATAGGTATGTTCGGGCATAAAAGTACTTTTTATTATTTTTTTTGACGAAATTTCGAAAAATATTTGCTGTAATAAAAAAAACTACATATCTTTGCACCGCTCAAATGAGATGGCGAGATAGCTCAGCTGGTTAGAGCGTCGGATTCATAATCCGGAGGTCGTGGGATCGTGACCCACTCTCGCTACAAAAAAGAGATGCATTCGCATCTCTTTTTTGTTTTTTGTCGGTTTTATTCGAAAATCTCTTTTATCACTCTGCCTCGCCATACGTCGGGAACTTCGGCACCGAAGATATATGCAATGGTGGGAGCAGTGTCGTATCTCATCACCGGAACATCAATCTTGTAACCTTTCTTTATGCCGGGGCCAAAAAATACAAGCGGAGCCTCCATTTCGTCCATACTGGTGCTGCCGTGGCCACGTCCGATGCCACCGTGGTCGGATACAACCATGAATATTGTGCTGTCGTATGTGCCGGCAGCTTTTGTGGCCTCTATTATTTCATTTAGATAGGCATCAAGTTCGGTCAAACGATTCATATACTGCTCCGAACCCCATCCGTATTTGTGTCCCTCGCTGTCGGGCGAGTCGTAAATGAACATAGCAAATTCGGGTTTCTGCTCCTTCAGGTAGGTGATGAATCCGTCGGTACTTTCGCGGCTGCGGTTCTCGCCCATGGGTATATGCTTGTGATAGGTTACAGCCTTGTTGTCGATGAGGTCGCCCTGAACCTCCCACTCGTAGAACGAACAGATGTTCATCTGCGGGTACTTTTCACGCAGTACGGTGATGAATGTCGGGAATATGCCGTTGGGGCCCAACGCTATAGATGGAAAATCGGGTTTGCGGCTGCCCCAAGTGTTGTAGCCGTGCATTTCGGGGCCTACACCCATGTACATGCTTGCCCAGTTGCAGGCGCTCGACGATGGCAGGATGCTACGTGCCTGCAGTGTCCACGCTCCTTGCTCCATCAGAGATTTCAGCGTTGGCATCTGTACCGCTTCTACCGTGTTTCCGGCAAGGCCGTCAAAGCCTATCATTACCACATGTTTTACTCCTTTTACGCGTTTGGGGCCATTGTCGCAACAGCTGCCGAGCAGCAGCGCAACCATTGCCACTGCTACAAAAGAACATAGCTTTTTCATAATCCTGTCAATAACGATATTGAATAATACTCATTCGCAATACACAAATGTAGATATAAAATAGATTCGCTGCAATATTTGTGTTGAAGATTTTCTCGACTTTTCTCTGTGCCGTAATTCCGAAAATTATATCCAACTCATGCCAAATATGAATTTTGGAATCTAAAAAACTCTTTAAATTTTGTTTTTCAATGCCGAAGTTCTATCTTTGACAAACATATAACTTCTAAGAAAAATCTCTGATATTATGAGCGAAGAAAAAATGAACCTTAATACCGGACGTCGCAATTTTCTGAAACGTCTTGGCGGTAGTGCCGTTGCAACATCCTCGCTGGCAATGGTAGGTTGTTCGGGTGGCAAACAGGCCGAAAAATATGTGGCCGAGGGTGTTGGTGGCGAGGTTCCTACCGATAAAATGACTTACAGAGTCAACCACAACAGTGGCGATAAAGTATCTATCCTGGGCTATGGCATGATGCGTCTGCCCATGACGAAAAACGAACAGGATCAGGATGTTATCGACCAGCAGCGTGTGAACGAACTTGTCGACTATGCGCTTGCACATGGTGTAAACTACTTCGATACTGCCCCCGTTTACTGCAAGGGAGCGTCGGAGAAATCTACGGGTATTGCCTTGAGCCGCCATCCGCGCGACAGCTATTTTGTTGCTACAAAACTATCTAACATGCGTGGCGACAACAGCTTTGGCTTTGGCAAGGAGATGTTCGAAAATTCATTGAAAGAGCTTCAGGTCGATTATGTCGACTATCTGCTGTTGCACAACCTGGGCAACCGTGGTGCCTACGAAAAGCGTTTCGTGGAGAACGGGCTTCTCGACTATCTGCAGCAGCAGAAGCGCGAGGGCAGGATAAGAAACCTCGGATGGTCGTTCCACGGCGAAAAGGCCTTTTTCGACTTTATGCTCGACGAGGCAGGTGTTCACTGGGATTTTATACAGATACAGATGAACTACGTCGACTGGCAGCGTGGCAATCCCACAGCCGAATATATGTACAACCGACTGGCCGAAAAGAATATACCCGTTGTTATTATGGAACCTCTGTTGGGCGGACGTCTCTCCAAAATGAACTATCAGGCAATGGCTATGCTCAAGCAGCGCGAACCCGAAAAGAGTGTCGCATCGTGGGCGTTCCGTTTCGCCGGCAGCTACGACAAGGTGCTGACAGTTCTCAGCGGAATGACATATATGGAACATCTTCAGGATAACATACGCACCTATTCGCCCCTGCAACCGCTTACCGACGAAGAGAACAAGCTGCTGATGGATGTTGCGCAGCGCAAAATGGGCTTCGAGAATATCGATTGTACCGATTGCAAGTATTGTATGCCCTGTCCCTATGGCCTTGATATTCCGGCAATCTTTGCACACTACAACCGTTGCCTCGACGAGGGCCGCATGCCGCAGAACGAACTTGACGAGGATTATAAGGCGCAGCGTCGCGCCTTCCTGGTTGGGCTCGAACGCGGAGTGCCCAAGTTGCGTCAGGCCGACCATTGCGTCGGTTGTCAGGAGTGTGAGCACCACTGCCCGCAGAGAATTAAAATCTCGCGTCAGATGAGAAAAATAGATGAATTTGTGCAGACGCTTCTTGGCGACGGCAGAATATGATTTTTTAACGACTAAAGGAAATTACTATGTTACGCAAAATAAGAAAAACACTTGCCGTGCTGTTTTTTATAGGAATAACAGCCATGTTTCTCGATTTTACCGGAGTGCTGCCCGCCTTCCTCGGGTGGATGGCAAAGGTGCAGCTTGTGCCTGCAATCCTCTCGTTGAACCTCGTTGCAGTGGCACTTCTTCTGCTGCTTACACTACTTTTCGGACGTGTCTACTGCTCTGTCATCTGTCCGCTGGGCATTGTTCAGGATATTGTTTCGCGC
>CAJGDX010000089.1 GCA_904502185.1 uncultured Bacteroidaceae bacterium
TCGTCGTTCTTCTCGCATACGCCACGTGCAACGCTACCATTCTCGCTGAGAGTGTTGCATACACGGAAACCTACCATGCTGTATCTGTCTTTGCTGCCTTCGGGAAGCTCTGACAACCATTTGCCCATTACCTCGAATGCGTCGCGACCATAGAAGTCGTCAGCGTTGATAACTGCGAAAGGCTCTTTGATGGCGTTCTTACCCATGAGAACTGCGTGGTTTGTTCCCCAGGGTTTTTTGCGATCCTCGGGTGCTGTGAAGCCTGCGGGGAGGTCATCAATTGCCTGGAATACCAATTCAACGGGAAGGTGTCCTTCGTATTTGCTGAGGATTTTCTCGCGGAAATCCTGCTCAAAGTCTTTGCGGATAACGAATACCAATTTACCGAAACCGCCGCGGATTGCGTCGAAGATTGAGTAGTCCATGATGGTCTCGCCGTTGGGGCCCAGACCGTCAAGCTGTTTCAAACCGCCGTAACGACTGCCCATGCCGGCAGCTAATACAAAAAGTGTAGGTTTCATAATTCTTTTTTTAATATGTTTGTAAATAATTGGTTTTGCTTTTGTCTAATTGCTACAAAGGTAGTTATTATTTTTAGAAGCTGTTTTAAATTTTTCGTTTTTTTTCTTTTGACAGGTTTTTAGAACCTCTTTATAACTATCCTTACTTCTTGGTTTTCTTGTAAAGAAGCACCGATGAGTTGCCTTGGCGGAACAGCTCTTTAGCTACTCGCTTGATATCTGCCGGGGTGACTGCGCGGTACATTTCTGTTTCGCGCCATGCTCGGGTGACATCGCCGTACCATTCGGCAAGCGCCAGCTTTTCGGCAAAGTTCACTCCGCTGAGATTGCTGAATATCTGTTCCGACTCGAAGCGGTTGCGCACCTTTTCGAGTTCCGCGCGAGGTACCTCTTTCTGTTGCAACTCTTCAAGTTCGTTGCGTATGGCAGCCTCGGCCTGTTCGTAGGTTACCCCGTCGGCCAGTCTTGAGTATATCCAGAAGAGTCCATCGTGGTCGGTGTTCGAAATGAATGCGTCGATGCGTGTGAACAGTTTTTTCTTCTTCACCAGTCTTTCGGACAGGCGGCCTGAATAACCGTTGGCAAGAATGTCCGATATTACGTCGCATGGGTAGTAGTCGGCTCCGTTGAAACCGTCCATGTGAAATGCCATGTATAGTGCATCATTGGGGACGTTGCGGTAGACGGTGGCACGGCGCTGACGTCGTTGACGCGGTTCCTGTGGAATCTCGTGCTTTTGGCACTTGGTGGCAGGAATGTCTGCGAACCACTTGACGGTCCACTCTTTAATCTGCTCGAACGGCAGGTTACCCACCACTGCAAGTACTGCATTTTCGGGTACATAGTGGCGGCGGTGGAAATCGCGTACAACCTCTGCCGGCACGTCGGATATATGGCTGAGCTTGCGTCCGATGGTTGACCAGCGGTAGGGGTGTTTTTTGAATGCCAGTTTGCGCATGAGCATGCTGACATCGCCGTATGGCTTGTTCAGATGGTGTTGCTTGAACTCCTCCATAACCACCTGACGCTGCACGTTTATCTTCTCGTCGTCGAGGGTAGCATTGCGCATGCGGTCGCTTTCCATGCAGAAAGCAAGTTCGGCGTTTCTGCGTGGAAGTGATATGAAATAGTCGGTTACGTCGTTGTTGGTGTATGCGTTGCTGTCGCCGCCGGCCTCTTCGAGGGGTTCGTCGAACGATGGGAACTTCTCTGTGCCTTCGAACATCAGATGTTCGAGCAGATGAGCCAACCCTGTGTGGCTGTACTCCTCATTCTTTGCGCCGACACCGTAGAGCAGGTTCACGTGAACCATTTCAGTGCTTTCGTCGCGGAAAAAGACAAGTCGCAGCCCGTTGTCGAGTTTGAAACGTGATACATCCATCATTCGTCGAGTATTACAATGCGCTTGATTACCACGTCTTTTACGGGGCGGTTGTAGACGTCATACGCTTCGCGTGAAATGCTTTCAACAATGTCCATGCCTTCAAGAACCTGTCCGAATACGGTGAAGTAGCCGTCGAGGTGGAAAGCACCTCCCTCACCTTCGATGTATCCGCGACGCTGTTCGGGGGTGTATTTGAACTCTTTTCCCTGCATTGCCGAGTCGGTCTTGGCAGTGAAGAAATGTATCATTTCGTTAAGCTCTTTTTTCTTTTTAGAGCTTTTCTTGCTCTCTTCGTAGAGCTTGTTTATTTTGTCGCGGTAGGGTACCTGCAGACTCTCGTATGTCTTGCGGCGCAGTGTCTTGTTGTATTTCTCCTCGTGGTCGTTCAGCACCTTGTCGTTAACCTTGCGGCCTGTGATGATGGAGAAGTGGCTGCCCGATGATTCTACAGCAGGGTTGAGGCTGGCTGCCGAGAGAGCGCCATATTTGTGCCATCTTTTTGTGACATCAATTTCGGCAGGTATCTTGTAGCTTACATCTGTCTCGCCCAACTTTATTTTGGGAGCGGCTCCGCGCGACTTGGGGTCGCCTGCCTGTATCATAAAGTCCTTGATGGTGCGGAAGAATAGCTGTCCGTCGTAGTATTTGTTCATTACCAGGTTTATGAAGTTGGCACGATGCAGCGGGGTCTCCTTGTAGAGAACCAGTTTTATGTTTCCGCGGTCGGTCTCTATCATTACATACTGGTCTTTGTCGGGGCTGTTGGTGTTCAACTGCTTAAGACCGAATTCTCCTATCGAGTCCGAACTGCTTTCGCCTGAACTTCCGCAGGCTGTGAACAATGTCGCGGCTATTACGAGAACCGCTATTTTTGAAAATATTCTGTGCATGGTTTTCGTTTTTAATATATCTGCGAAGATAGTGGTATTTGTGATTTTTTGCAACTTTATCTGTCGGATATATTGGATGCCAGTCGATTTTTTGTTTTTGACATGATTGCAGTTGACGTCGTTTTTCAGGAATTTTTGTCTGCGAATTTCATCGTAAAGAGTGTGTGGCGTTTTTCGGGGTAACTTTCGGCAAGCAGTTCTCCGCCGTGCAATCTCATTATCTGGCGGCTGAGGCACAGGCCTATGCCGTTGCCATGCTCTTTGGTGCTGTAGAAGGGCAGGAATATCTCCTCAATGCGGTTCGCCGGAATGCCATCGCCGTTGTCGGTGACGGTTATCAGTGGCGAGTCTTCGCACAGCGTGGCACGCAGTTCGACGCTGCCGTCGGGGTAACCTGCTGCCGACTGCATGGCGTTGCGCAGCAGATTGCTCAGCACGATGCGTATCTCCGAGGCATCGGCTACAATCTCTATGTCCGGACAATGTGCAGTGAATTTTACGGCGGGAAACTCCTTTTCGAACAGTTTGTGCATTTCGCCAAAAAGCATGGGGACGGATATTTCAGTTGGCGTGGGTGGTGGCAGATGTGTCAGTGTGTGGTACGAGTCGAGGAAACGTTTGATGTTTTTGCTTTGTGCGTTTATTATTGTCATTCCCTCTTTTATTTCCGCCTGTTCAATAAGTTCGTCGCTTGTCGCGTAGTAGTCCGACAGGGTTATTATAGGTGTTACCGTGTTGCGTATTTCGTGTGTCATTATGCGCAGCAGGCGGTCGTAATAAATTTTTTTCGTCTCTATTGCACGCTCATTCTCGTGGTAGTGTGCCAGTATCCTGTTCATGTTGTCGTGCATTTCTCGCAGCATGCGGTCCTTTGCTTTTGGCAGGCGTATCATGTGTTCGCCACATTGTATCGACAGCAGGAACATCCTTACCTGTTTAATCGGAAAATGAACTAACCTCATTGTACCGAATATCAGCACAATGAGCAGCACGATGGGTATCGACAGCCACACAATGTCGCCTGTGTAGACGGCAATCAGTGTGATTGCCACGCTGTCGAGTATTATGGCTGCAATGTGCAGTGCCAACTGTATGCGATAGTTGCTATAGGCCATACTTTTCTATCTTGTTGTAGAGTGTGCGGCGCGAAATTCCCAGAATTTCAGCACTCTTTGTTATGTTGCGACCGGTCTCTTTGAGTACTTTGCGCAGTCGTTCCTCCTCAATCTCCTTCAGTGTCGGGGTGCTATCCTCTTCCGCCTCTTGCTTCTGCCGGTTTTCGCTGTTATTACGCTTTTCTATCGCTGACACAATTTTTGCTATAAGTTCGCGGTTGTCCCACGGCTTGGTTACAAAGTCGTCGGCACCTTGCTTCATGGCACGTACGGCAATATCAATGTCGCCGAAGGCTGTCATCAATATTATTGCCGGAGGATTGGGGCGCTCCTTTATGGCATTGAGCCAATATAGCCCTTCCTCGCAGTCGAGTCTGCCCTTGTCGAAGTTCATGTCCAGCAGTATGGCATCCACCTTGCCGCCTGCGAGTATGGCGGGGACAAGGTTGGGGTGTTGGACTGTTCCAACCACTGCAAATTCCTTTTTCAGAATAAGTTTCAGTGTCTGCAGCAGTGCCTCGTTGTCGTCTATTGCCAGAATGTGATAGTTATACATATACGTGCGTCTTATATATTATGGTGCGAATATAATGCGCAAACGGTAAAAAACAGTGTGTGTCGGTGCTTTTTAGTGTCAAGTGTGCAATTTTTACACACTTGTATATCCGGCAGATTCTAATATTCTATTTTAAAATAATCGAGCAATGTTTTGTAGTTATCCTGTGCCGTCAGGCAGGTATCAAGCAGATAGTCGCGTACGTTGTTCCATTGTTGCAAACCGCGATAGTAGAATATTTTCAGTTCATCTGTTACAATGAATGGCACATGTCCGTTTGCAAGGCACTCCTTGAACATTACAAGCCTGCCCACACGACCATTGCCATCCTGAAAAGGATGTATGCACTCGAAGCGTTGGTGCAGGTCGATAATATCCTCCAAAGATTTTTGTTTTATGGAGTTGTATTCCTTTAGAAGTGCCTGCATTTCCCTATGCACATTTTCAGGGGCAGTTGTCTCGTTGCCGCCGACTTCATTCGGCAGGTGTTTGTATTCTCCAACTGCGAACCAATCCTTGCGGCTGTCCGAGGTGTTGGCCTTCAACATTCTGTGCAGTTCCTTTATGAATTTTTCAGTCAGTCGTTCTTCGGCTCTGTCGATAATAAAGTCTATGCAACGGAAATGGTTGGTTGTCTCTATAATATCGTCTATTCTGATGCTTTCGCCTTCAAAACCAATGGTGTTTGTTTCGAATATGTACCGTGTCTGTTCGTGGGTGAGGCGGCTGCCCTCAATGTGGTTGGAGTTGTATGTGAGGTCTATTTGTGTGCGGTGATAAATACCGCCTTTAAGCCCCGAATCCTTTTCGCGTTTCAACGCAGTCAGCAAGGGCATTGCTCTGCATTCGCGGTTTTTGCGTGCAGGTGGTTCCGCGTCAGCAGGGATACTCCATGTCTTTCCTATCAGAAGTACACCCTCTATCTTACCCATTGCGCAGTAGTTACGTGCTGTGCGCTGCGAAATTCCATGTTTTTCTGCAAATTCAGATACAGATATATATTTCATAGTTATCGGCAAGTTATAAATTCTTATTTGTTGCAAATATAGCATTTCTTGCCGATATCGGCAAGAAATGAATGCTGTTACTATATTATTAACCTATCCACGCTCCTTACATTTTCACCTGGTGTGCACATATTGCACAAAATGGGCCCGAAAAATACGAATCCTGCAAAATTGCTTCGAAATACTTTTTTTCATTATTTCCTTTGCCGACAGAAAAAGCAACGAGAATATGAAAAGAACAGTAATAACAGCAATTATCCTTCTGTGGGCAGGCATCATGCTTCGCGCCGAAGAGGGTATCGTTTCTGCCCCGATGACTTTGCAGGAGTGTCTTGTGTATGCCCGCGACCATTCGTCGGTTAATTTGCAGAACCGTTACAGCTATGAGCAGCAGCGCATAGCCCTTCAGAACAGCGCCATGCAGTTTCTGCCCTACATCAGTGCATCGGCAAATGCCAACCTCAGTTTCGGTCGAGGCATCGACCCCGAGACAAACACCTACGGCACTAAGCAGAACTTGGGAACGAGCTTCGGCCTTTCAATGTCGTTGCCCCTCTTCGACGGTCTTGTCAACATAAATAATTACAAGATGAACAAGAGCTATGTGCGAACATCGCAGACAACCGCACAGATGCGTGCCGATGAAGTTTCGCTTGCAGTTATCAGAGCATTCTATAATGTAGTCTATTGCAAGGAACTTGTCCGTCAGGTGCAGTTGTCGTTGGAAGTGGCGCAGGAAAATCTGCGGCAAACACGCCGACAGGAACAGATGGGGCTGAAGTCGCGTGCCGATGTCGATGAGATGTCAGCAACAGTCGCCGATAACGAATATCAGCTTGTAAACCAGCAGAATCTGCTGGATATTGCCCGCCTCGACCTCAAGGCTGCAATGTCGTGGCCTGTGGAGCGCGAAATTGAGATTGATGACCGTCTGCAAAGTATCGGCGAAGAAAACACATATAGTTGCGACATAAACCTTATGGAACTTCCCGCAGCAAAGATTGCCGGCGAAAAATTGCATCAGCGCAAATTGGCCGTACGCATCGCCCGTGGCAATTTTATTCCGGGAATTTCCCTCTCGGCAGGAATGTCGACATCGTACTACAAGACACTGAATATGCACTACGCTGCCGCGCCCTTCCACCGTCAGTTCAGGGATAACATAGGAAAGTCCATAAGCACCGGAATTTCCATTCCTCTCTTCGGACGGCTGAGCAAGTACAATAGTTTGAAAAACAGTAAACTTTCCTACAAGATAGAGCAAGCGGCATACGACGAGACTATGCGCAACCTCACCACAGAAATGATGAAACTGGTGATGAACCTCGAAGGCGCACGCAAAGAGTACCTCTCTTCCATCAGCCGACTGACGGCGGTAGAGAGCGCCCATGCTGCCAACCAACGTAAATACGAACTTGGCAAAATATCGGCTCTTGAACTATCTACAAGTTCATCGCGTCTGGCACAGGCACGCGCCACGCTCACCGGCAAGCAGATACAGTTGCTAATACAGAAAATGCAATACGACTATTACAACGGTAAACCCTATATAAAATAACTGAAGTTTCCTTAGCCAAAGAAGTAACAGAAAAATTGTCCCTCTTGAACGAGCGGAACGAAGTGAAGCGGAGGGAGTTCCGGTCATAGCAATTAAAATACTAAAAATTACATAACTATGGACAAGATAATAGAACAGAAAAAAGGATTGAAGAAGAAACATATTCCTTTTATCATCGGCGGAGCGCTGTTGGTGCTGCTCTTCGGCTGGATGCTCTTTGGCGACCACAGCAGCAAGATGCGCATCGACACAAAGAACATAATCATCAGCAAGGTAGAGCAGGGTAGTTTCAACGACTACATCCGCATAAACGGACAGGTGCAACCTGCAACGGTGGTACACGTGTCGGCACTCGAAAGCGGCATTGTCGACTACAAGCCGGTGAAGGAGGGTGCAATGGTCAAGCGCGGCGATGTAATTCTTGTGCTTCGCAACCCCAATCTTGCGCAGGAGACGCTCAACAGCGAGTCGCAGCTTGCCGAACGGCAGAATATGTTGCGCGACACGGAGATTAACATGGAGAAGGATAAACTATCCATGCAACAGTCCAGGCTGAGTGCCGTCACCGATGCCAACCGCACCCGTCGCGCCTACGAGCAGATAAAGACCCTCTACGACGAAGGGCTATCCTCGCGCGAGGAGTATCTGCGTGCCAAAGAGGACTACGAACTTGCACAGAGCCAGCTTGACCTGCTCATCGAGCGTCTGCATCAGGATTCGCTCTATCGCAGTGTGCAGCTTGCCAAGATGCAGGAGAGCCTGAATAATATGCAGGAGAATCTGACACTTGTGCGCCAACGGGCAGACAATCTGAAGGTGAAGGCCACATACGACGGGCAGTTGGGCAGTTTTTCTGCCGAACTTGGGCAGAATATCGGTGCCGGAACATTGATAGGACAGATAAACGTGCTTGGCGAGTATAAGATAACCGTCAACATTGACGAGCGTTACATCGATCGCATAACAGCGGGGCTTCCGGGCACATTCGAGCGTCAAGGTGTGGAGTATGCGGTGACGGTAAGCACTGTCTATCCCGAGGTGCGCAACGGACAGTTCCGTGCCGATCTTACCTTCAGCGACGAGGTACCCGAAAATATCCGCGTGGGACAGACATACTACATCAACCTTGAACTTGGCGAGCCTACCCCTGCAATGCTTATCCCGCGCGGCAGCTTCTTCGGCGTTACCGGTGGAAAATGGCTCTTTGTGGTGTCGCCCGACGGCAGCGAGGCTGTACGCCGCGAAATAAGGATAGGTCGTCAGAATCCGCAATATTATGAGGTGCTCGAAGGCTTGTCGCCCGGCGAAAATGTTGTAATTTCGGGCTACGACAGTTTCGGCGATTCAGAAAA
>CAJGDX010000090.1 GCA_904502185.1 uncultured Bacteroidaceae bacterium
AGGTGGTGGAGGTGAGTTCTATATAAACCTTGGCGAGGTGTCCGAGGATATCCTAAAGGATGGCAAGAAATTCTTCGAGAACGGACTTCCTGCCGGCAGCAACAACTACGGCTACGAAGAGACTGTATGGGGACGTATACCTACGACCTCAAGCCTTGTTTATGCCTTCGACAACAATGCCGGAAGCCGCACCCAGCAGGATGTGGGATTCAATGGCCTTTCAAGCACCGACGAGGCTGCGTTCCCTACTTACGCAACCTACCTCGATGCCATACGTGGCAAGGTCAGAAGCGAGGTCTATGACAGCATTGCAGCCGACCCCGCAAACGACAACTATCACCATTACAGGGGCTCTGATTACGACGAAGTGCAAAGAAATATCTTTGACCGATACAAATATTATAACAATCCCGAAGGAAACTCAGCAACCTCGGGCGCTTCAAACGAAAGTTACAATACATCGGCAAAGACCACCCCTGACATCGAGGATGCCAACCAGGACTTTACAATGGATGAGTACGAGAACTTCTTCCAGTACAGAATCTCGCTTCGTCCCCAGGATATGCGTGTCGGAACAAACTACATCTCCGATAAACGCACTGTGACTGCCAAATTGCGCAACGGTTCAACCGAAAGTGTCGACTGGTATAAATTCCGTATTCCCATCGACGACTACGAGAAGGTTGTCGGCTCCATACGCGACTTTACCTCTATCCGCTTCATGCGTATGTATCTCACAGGCTTCCGCAAACCTGTGACCCTTCGTTTTGCTACACTGAAACTGGTTCGTGGCGATTGGCGTCCCTATTTGAGTGCAATCTCTTCGACCAACAATGTATCGCCCACAATGAGCGGTGAACTTATAATGTCGGCTGTGAACATAGAGGAGCATGGCGACCGTCGCCCTGTCAACTATGTACTTCCTCCCGGCATATCCCGTATACTCGACCCAGAACAGCCTCAGCTGCGTCAGGATAACGAGCAGGCTCTCTCGCTGCAGGTGAACAACCTCGGCGCCAAGGAATCGCGTGCAGTCTACAAGAAGAGCACTCTCGACATCAGACAATATGAACGCATACAGGTGTTTGCACATGCCGAGGCACCGGAAATAGATGGTACGGTGCTTGCCGACGGCGAAATGTCACTTTTCGTGCGATTGGGTTCTGACTATAAGAGCAACTACTACGAATATGAAATTCCGCTCAAACTGACACCTCACGGCTCTTACGATGCGTATAGTTCTGTGTCAGCCGAAACTGTATGGCCCGAGGAGAATATGCTTGATATTCCTCTGAATAAGCTCTCTTCCATAAAGGTTAAACGCAATACTCTGCGCAACGCCAATTCGGCAACGGTGAATAATACCACAATTTACAGTGAGTATGACGAAGATAATCCCAAGAACCGTATCAGCGTCATCGGTAATCCATCGCTGGGACAGGTGAAAGTGATGATGATTGGAGTCCGCAATAACACCGGTACACCTAAGTCTGCAATCGTGTGGGTAAATGAAATGCGTATGCTCGGCTTCAATAATAAGAGCGGATGGGCTGCACAGGGCAATCTTAACATAAAACTCTCCGACATTGGAAGCATTGCTGCACAGGGTCAGATAGAGACTGCCGGCTTCGGCGGACTCGAGGAGAAACTTGCCTCACGCAGCAAGGACGACCACTATAAGTATACCATGACAGGAACCTTGGACTTTGGTCGCTTCTTCCCCACAAAGGCAAAAGTGTCGTTGCCGGCATACTATTCAATGTCGCGCGAGGTGAAATCACCTCTTTACAGTCCCTTCGAAACAGACCTCTTCCTCGAGGATGTACTCGATTCCTACACGGGTTTTGCGCAAGATTCTGTCCGAAACATTGCCGAGGTGAAATCAACCACCCGCAATTTCAGCGTCAGCAATGCAAAGGTTGGTATAGCAAGCAAAAAGTCAATGCCTTACGACCCGGCTAACTTCACTTTCGGCTACTCATACTCACGTACCGACAACAGCGGAAGCACCATCAGTTGGGAAAACAAGATAAACTGGAAGGCAACGGCTGCGTATGCCTACACCAACCCCATAAAGACTATTCAGCCCTTCAAGAACCTCCAGGGTAAGTCGAAATGGTTGACTATCCTAAAGGACTTCGGCATCAATCCTCTGCCGCAGAACCTCTCGCTCAACACTGATATGACTCGTACCTATTACGAGATTCAGACACGTGACCTGAGCAACGCATACAACCAGACTGCCACTCCTCTGAACTTCTCGCAGCAGTTCTACTGGAACCGTCGCATGACTCTTAAATGGGATCCCACGACTAATCTGCGTATGAACCTCAATACCGGAACAAATGCAGAAATAGAGGAGCCATATATGCCTGTGAACAAGAGCCGTTATCCCGATGAATATTCAATCTGGAAAGACTCTGTAATGCAGAGTGTAAGAGATCTTGGCCGCCCCTTGAGCTACCAGCAGAGCTTTACGGCTTCATATAAGCTGCCTATCAACAAACTGCCTATCTTCGAGTGGGTGGGTCTTGATGCAAACTACACATCGTCATACAACTGGGCGCGTGGTAATAGTTCGTCAGGCGTGAACTTCGGAAACACCATTGCCAACAAGCGTACATTGACCTTGAACGGAAACTTCGCCTTTGACAAGTTCTACAACCTTTTCCCCTATCTTGCTGATACCAACAAACGCTTTGCCAGCGGAGCAGCTGCCAAGAATAAAAAGGAAAAGGCTAAGAAGGCTGCAAAAATCAAACCTTTCCGCACAGAGATTACATTGAACCTGGACAGCGCAATGCTGCTTGCCCATGGACTGAAGAGCAAGAAACTTGTAATTAACGCCCGTACAAAGACCGGTCGTCCCTATAAACTCAAATATAAGGTAAAAGACGAAAATACCATCATCATCAAGAATAAGGATACAATCCCCTTGAAGCTGACAATCACTCCCAAACTTCCCAGTGAGAACAGCGACTTTATGAAGAAGATGCAATATCCCACACGTTTCTTGATGATGCTGCGCAGCATGTCAATCAATTACAGCAACAACTACTCAATGTCGCTGCCGGGCTTCATGCCGAACACCGGTGACCTGCTGGGACAGAACAAGATGAACGGAACATATGCTCCCGGACTCGATTTCGCATTCGGTCTTACCGATGACAACTATCTGCAGCGTGCATTTGACAAAGGATGGTTGCTCTGCAGTGACAGTGTCGCAGTTCAGGCATCTTCAAGCTCGGCCGAGAATCTTCAGGTGAAGTTTGTGCTTGAGCCTGTCACCGACGTCAAGATAGACCTCAATGCTGATTGGTCGAGAAATCACAGTCGCAACATACAATATATGTATGCAGGAATGCCCGAAACTCAGTCGGGTGGCTTTACTATGACCACCATCACCATTGGCAACTCTTTCGACGTGGGCAGCGAGAGTAACAATTACCGTTCATCGACCTTCAATCGCTTTGTCTCCAATCTTGAGAGTGTTAGACAGCGTATAGAGGATAAATACACCGGTACACTCTATCCCGAAAATACTACATTGGCAGGAGAGGTGTTCAACCCCGAGAATGGAACGGTCAACAAATATGCAGCCGAGGTAATGATACCTGCATTCCTCAGCACATACACCGGTCGTGACGGCAATAATAGTCTGCTCGACCTCTTCCCCTCGTTCCTGAGCATGCTTCCCAACTGGAATATAAAATATGCAGGTCTTTCAAAGTTGCCTGCATTCCAGAAATACTTCAAGAGCGTGAACCTTACACATGGTTACAAGAGTGTCTATGCGATAGGTTCATACAGTACCTATGCTACATACATGGAGTATACCAACGGACTCGGATATGTTAACAACACCTCTACGGGTATGCCTGTCCCCAGCAGCCGTTACAATATTGGTACAGCTTCAATCAACGAGTCGTTCTCGCCCCTGTTCGGCGTGGATGTGACTATGCATAATAATCTATCGTTGGGTGCAAAATATGTGAAGTCGCGAGTGCTGAACCTTAGTGTGACAGCTATCCAATTGGTAGAAACCCATTCAAAAGAGTTGGTGTTTAATGCCGGATATAAGATTGTGAACCTGAAGATGCTGGGAGCAAGCAACAAGGCTACAAAGAACAATAAGGTAAGCAACGATCTTAACCTCAGAGCAAGTTTCTCATTCAAGAATATGACTTCGCTCTGTCGAAGCATTGACCGTGGTACTACCCAGGCTACCAGTGGTAACGAGTCGTTCAACTACTCGCTTTCGGCAGACTATACATATAGTCAGATGCTTAATATGAGTTTCTTCTTTGAACGTAAAAAGACTATACCTCTTATCTCTTCAAGCTCGTATCCTACAACGACAACAGATTTTGGTGTAAGCCTTAAATTCTCATTGACAAAGTAAAACCTCGATACAGGGGTAAGTGTATGTTTAAATTGTATCCTGAATAAAATTACCTTATAAAAAATGGATGTTTTATTTTTTCTATTAGCTCTTATATGTGCAGTACTCGGATTGGTGGGTTCAATAGTTCCCGCATTGCCGGGCCCTCCTCTCTCTTTTGTGGGGCTTTTGGTGCTGCTGTTGTGTGATGCTTGCGAAATAGGTGTCTCTTCGTTGATAATTACCGGAATATTGGCAGTCGTAATTACTATACTCGACTACGTGGCACCAATCTGGTTTGCCAAGAAAAAAGGCGGAACAAAATGCGGAATGTGGGGAGCGACAATAGGAATGTTGGTAGGACTTTTCTTTGGTCCGTTAGGCATTATCTTAGGACCTTTCATTGGCGCTCTTATCGGCGAACTGATAGCAAATACACCTACTGACAAGGCTCTCTCAACCGCCTTTATGACGTTTGTTGCCTTTATGCTAGTAACAGGTATAAAATTTATATATTGTCTGGTGGTACTTGTTTACGTAGTTGTGGAGGGTTTTAAAATGGTGTCAAATTCCTCTCTGTTGAATTTCGATAGCATCGGTTGGTTTTAGATTTGTCTTTTCTCTGAGGGTTTTGCTGTATAATAAAAGTTCCGCTTTCTGAATTCAGAAAGCGGAACTTTTATTATATCTTGTGGATATTTTCTTAGAAGGGGAAGAGTAGGGGGAGTACTATTACCATTACAATACCCATTATTATCTGCAAGGGAAGTCCTACCTTAATATAATCCATGAAGGTGTATTGTCCTGCTGGCATCACCAAAGCATTTGGTGGTGTAGAGAATGGTGATGCAAAGCACATGCTTGCACCCAGTGTTACGGCAAACAGGAATGGTACGGGGCTTACGCCTACCTGCATGGCACTGCTCAGTGCAATGGGGGCAAAGAGTACTGCTGTCGCGGTGTTGCTGATAAACATTGTCATCAACGATGTGGTGAAGTATATGCCGGCAAGCAATATGTGCGGACCATAGCCTCCAAGGTTGCTTACCAGTGTATTCGACAGGTATTCCGATGCTCCTGTCTTCTCCAGTGCAAGCGACATTGGCATCATGGCTGCAATAAGCACTATCGATTCCCAGTTAATGGTCTTGTATGCTGCTTCCACATTGCGGTAACAGCCTGTGATAACCATCAGTATGGCTGCAATCATTACTGCTGTGACAGGTGCAACAGGTATAAAGTCGAACACCATCATTGCAACCATCAGCACCATTATAAGCGCAGCTACAGGAGCTTTGTAGTCGAGTGGTACTTTGGCCGCTTCTTCCAAAGGACGTCCAATAACTACCCAGTCGTTCTCTTCGTTGCCCAGGAGAGCAATGTTCTCCCATGAGCCCTGTACCAGCAGCACATCGCCGGTGTGTATGCGCTCGTCTGCAAATCCATTTAATATATATTCGGTCTTGCGACGTATTCCCAGTACGTTAAGGTTGTATTTCGCGCGGAAATTTGATTCTCGAATAGTGCTGTTTATAAGCGCCGATGACTGCATAACCACAACCTCGGCAACGCCGATGTCGTAAAATTCCAGCTTATGCTTGTTCTTCTTGTCAGTCTCGTTTCTTTCGATAATCTCCAGCTTGCCCTCTTGTGCAAATATTCTGACATTCTCAATTTCTCCTGTTACATAAAGTGTGTCGCCCTGTTCTATTATGCTGTCGGGGGCAGCCATCTGCTGGGTAACATTCTTAAGAAAACGGTTCTGATTGCTCTCTTTGTGACGTATCTCAAATATGTTTATTCCATATTTGTTTCTCAGCTCAAGTTCGGCAATGCTTTTACCTATTATCTGTGAATTGTCATTAACCTTAAGCAATGAGAGGTTGTTTGAAACACCATACTCCTTTACAAGCTCTTTTAGTGTCTTTCGCTTGTTGTTCTTGTTGCTGTCCGAGTCTGTGTTTTTCGAGAGGAAAATTTTACTCAGCGGCACAAGTACCAAAAGTCCGACAGCAATGCAGATGAGTCCTACCGGCAGGAATGTGAAGAATGACAGTCCCTCGTATCCGGCGTTCAGCAATGTGCTGTTGATTATAAGGTTTGGCGGTGTACCGATGAGTGTCATCATGCCGCCCATGCTGCTGGCAAACGCCAATGGCATAAGAAAACGGCTGGGTGAAACCTCTGCACTCATGGCAAGGCTTACCACAATCGGCAATAGCAGCGCAACTGTTCCGGTGTTGCTGACAAAACCGCCGATGGCAGATGTCACCAACATTACCAGAATGAAAAGTCGCATTTCGCTTTTTCCGGCAAGTGTAAGTATTCGTGAACTTATTTTCTTTGCCAATCCTGTCTGAAATATGGCTCCACCCACAACAAACAGTCCTATCATCATTATCACAACCGAATTTGAGAAACCTGACAGGGCCTCTTCGGGGGTGAGAATATCAAACAGAACTAATGCTATAAGTGCACATAGTGCCACTACGTCGGAACGTACCTTCCCGTTTACAAAGAAAAACACGGAAAGTAACAAGATGATTGCCGTTGTTATCACTGAATCTAAATTATGTATGGTTCAACAAAAAATATTACCATAATATTTGCAGTCCGCCGATTGCTTAAATATTCTGGTAATTTATCGAAGTGAAATATTATGCAAAAATACTCAATAAATCTTTTGTTGTCAATACTATTTCTGCTAAAAAATACAAAGTCTGGGTCAGAAGGTGCCAATTCTCTTAAAGATGTCTACTTTATTTATAATGTAGGGCTTTTGGGCTCTCTTCTATCGTTTGCTTGTGGTATATTACTTTTTACCTTATTTATAATATGAATTAGATATAGGGTAAACGAAAAGTGGGTGCGTCACAGACGCACCCACTTTAATATTTTGTCTATGAGGTTGATTATGCCTCTTCAACAGCAGCCTGAGCAGCAGCCAAACGTGCGATGGGCACGCGGAAGGGAGAACAACTTACATAGTTAAGACCTACCTTGTGGCAGAATTTAACTGATGAAGGCTCACCACCGTGCTCACCACAGATACCGCATTTCAACTCGGGACGTACTGCGCGACCACGCTCAACAGCCATCTCAACAAGCTGACCTACACCATTCTGGTCGAGTACCTGGAAGGGGTCTACCTTCAAGATCTTCTTCTCCAAGTATACGGGGAGGAAGCTGGCGATGTCGTCGCGTGAATAACCGAATGTCATCTGTGTCAAGTCGTTTGTACCGAATGAGAAGTACTCGGCGCGGCTTGCGATGCGGTTAGCTGTAAGAGCTGCGCGGGGAATCTCAATCATTGTACCAACCTTGAAGTCAACGCTAACGCCTTCCTCAGCGAAGATAGCAGCAGCAGTTTCGCGGATAACCTTCTCCTGTGCCTCGAACTCGTAGAGGATACCTGTGAGGGGAACCATGATTTCGGGGATGGGGTTGTAACCTTCCTTCTTCAACTGTACAGCAGCACCGATGATAGCGCGTGTCTGCATCTCTGTGATTTCGGGGTATGTGTTACCCAAGCGGCAACCGCGGTGACCGAGCATGGGGTTAGCCTCGCAGAGGCTCTCAACACGCTGCTTGATGTACTCTACAGTTACGCCCATAGCCTCAGCCATCTCTTCCTGACCCTTCTGATCGTGGGGAACGAATTCGTGCAAGGGGGGATCGAGAAGACGTACGTTTACGGGACAACCATCCATTGCCTTGAAGATACCATAGAAGTCAGCCTTCTGGTAGGGCAACAGCTTAGCAAGAGCAGCCTTGCGACCCTCTGCATCCTTTGAAAGGATCATCTCACGCATAGCTACAATCTTCTCGGCCTCGAAGAACATGTGCTCTGTACGGCAGAGACCGATACCTACTGCACCGAACT
>CAJGDX010000091.1 GCA_904502185.1 uncultured Bacteroidaceae bacterium
GGTTACCTGCAAATATTCGAGCTTGATACCCTTGTTAGTGCTGCGGTCAGCACCTGCGAGCATCAATATATCGTCGTCGTTAATCTCTTTCTTCTTGTCGGCAAGACGCAAGAACTGCTCGTAGATTTCGTTGAGCTTGTCGCCCTCAACCTCTACTCCGAGTACAGAAAGACGGTGCTTGAGAGCTGCGCGTCCGCTGCGTGCTGTCAATACGATAGAGTTGTCGTCGATACCCACATCCTTGGGATTCATAATCTCGTATGTGCTGACATCTTTCAACACACCATCCTGATGAATACCCGATGAGTGCGCAAACGCGTTGCGTCCCACGATAGCCTTGTTGGGCTGCACAGGCATATTCATCAAGCTTGAAATCATGCGGCTTGTGGGATAAATCTTCTGTGTATTGATGTTTGTTTCGATATTGAGTGTAGGATGGCATTTGGTAATCATCACAATCTCCTCGAGTGATGTGTTACCTGCACGCTCGCCGATACCGTTGATTGTAACCTCGACCTGACGCGCACCATTGATTACACCCGAAAGAGTGTTGGCTGTAGCCATACCCAGGTCGTTGTGACAGTGTGTAGAGATGATGGCCTTGTCGATGCAGTCGACATGCTCCATCAGGTACTTGATTTTTGCACCATACTCGTGGGGCAGACAATAGCCTGTGGTGTCGGGGATGTTTACAACTGTGGCTCCGGCCTTGATTACAGCCTCAACCACACGTGCGAGATACTCGTTGTCGGTACGGCCTGCATCCTCGGCGTAGAACTCAACATCCTCAACATATTTTTTAGCATACTTCACAGCACGAACGGCTGTCTCGATGATTTTCTCACGAGTTGAACGGAATTTATACTGTATGTGTGAGTCTGAAGTACCTACACCTGTGTGGATACGTTTGCGTTTTGCAAATTTAAGAGCCTCTGCTGCACAATCGATATCTTTCTCAACGGCACGGGTAAGTGCGCAGATTGTAGGCCATGTAACTGCCTTTGAAATTTCAATTACAGAGTTGAAGTCACCGGGGCTGGAGATAGGGAATCCTGCCTCAATAACATCCACGCCGAGCATTTCCAACTGCTTGGCCACCTGTATTTTCTCCACTGTATTCAACTGGCATCCTGGCACCTGCTCGCCATCGCGGAGCGTGGTGTCGAAAATGTAAAGTCTGTTATCCATAGTCTTATAGTTTTTTGTTTTTATTACTCGATTATATTCAGGTTTGAGCGGTGGTTTTTGCACCGCCAGCCTAAAATTTTACAAATATAGCACTTTCTTTCCAATCTCTAAACATTCTTTTGTTATAAATATAAAAAAATGCGCGTGCGAACATTTTTAAGGGCATTAGTAAGAAAAATTTCACAAAGCCAAGGCAAACTTTATTTTTTTGAGTGCCCGAAGTTTGGCGGCGCTCGTTGGAAATAAAAAATAAATTTTTATTCACTCGCTAGCACAAACTTTCGCTCGTTTGTTGCTATCTTTGGATAAAATAGACTACACTCGCTGTGAAAAAATCAAAGCAAGCTTTATTTTTTTCGCTCGTTTGTTGCTATCTTTGCAAAAAGGGGAAGGTAATTATGTGCATGAATACCACCCGACATAACACAAAATTCCACAGAATGAAAAAAATAGAATTCCTGGTAGATTTTCATACGGATGAAAATGTTACCCTACAATTGAAATACAACTTTTTTACCGCCAACGGCGAGAGCAACAAAAGTTGCCTGCAACTCGAAGAGGTCTCACGCGACCTCTGGGGTGGCTGCCTGACATTCGAAGACAATGTAACAAAACTGTCGTATGGCTACGAACTGGATTGCAACGGCGAAACCATCCGCACCGAATGGAGCGGGATGCCTCACTGCATAAATCTCACAATAGATTCATCGCTTTGGAAGCTGCACGACAAATGGCTTGACTCACCTTTCTGCAACTATTTACAGAGCGGATTGTTCAATAAATTTTACCAATCGAAGAGAAGTGCAAAGGGGTACGAAAACATAGAGGTAAGCGATGAATTTCGCGATTCGCTGATTTTCGACGTCCCTGCATGCGGACTGGCGGAAAACGAGACACTTGCACTCGTTGGCGACGATGACACTCTGGGAGCATGGGCACCGCAGCGCGCCATACGCATGAAGTACACTGCGCCCAACCGTTGGCAGTGCATCGTCAACACATCGTCACTGCAAGGAAAGATATTGAGTTACAAATTCATAGCCCTGAACAGCGAAACAGGAGAAGCTCGCTGGGAAGAGGGCGGCAACCGCACACTGTACATAACAATAGAGTCGCCCACAGTGCGACGAATCACATTCGAAGGCATTGACTTCGGAGCGCCCAGACTGCGCATTGCCGGCACAGTGATGCCGCTATTCTCGCTACGTTCGGAGAGCAGTTGGGGAATAGGCGACTTTGGCGACCTGAAACGCTTTGTAGAGTGGCTTGCAGCCACCGGACAGCGAGTACTGCAATTGCTTCCCGTCAACGACACAACCATCTACGGCGGTGCAGGCGATTCCTACCCTTATAATTGCGTATCGGTCTTCGCCCTGCACCCACAATATATTGACATTTCAGCACTTCCGCAATTAAAAGACGGAAGAGTGCGCGCAGGGTTCACACGCCGTGCCAAACGTTTGAACGAAGGTAAAAGTTTCGACTACACAGCAGTCAACGAACTAAAGGAGAGCTACCTTCGCAAGCTGTTCGAAGAGAGTTCGGAGACACTCCTTTCCGACGAATCATACAAGAGCTTCACAAAGGAGCAGCGCGACTGGCTGACCCCCTATTGTGCCTACCGTTTTTTGTCAAAGAAAATTTGTGCCGGCCCGGGCAACTGGGGCGACTACGCTTCATACAACGACAGCACCGTAAAGAGACTCACCGAGCAGTACCCCGAAGCCGAACGCGAAATGCAGTACCACTCATACGTACAGTTCATACTCTACTCGCAGCTGAAGGAGGCACACGAATATGCACTTTCGCTCGGTGTTGCGCTGAAAGGCGACATTCCCATCGGAGTAGCACCCGACGGAGTAGACGTATGGTGCAACAGAGAACTGTTCAACTGCAACGGTTCGGCAGGAGCGCCACCCGATGCATTCTCGGCTGACGGACAGAACTGGGGCTTCCCCACATATAACTGGGAGGTGATGGCACGCGACGACTACTCGTGGTGGCGCCGACGCCTGAAATATATGGCAAAATTCTTCGATTCCTATCGCATTGACCACATACTCGGGTTCTTCCGTATATGGGAGATACCCTCATACGTGTCGAGCGGACTTTCGGGACACTTCAGACCCAGCATGCCTCTCAGCATCGAAGAGATTGAAAAGGCAGGATTCCACTTTGACGTAAAACACCACTCGTGTACCTCGCTCGCCGACCTGCCCACCGACCGACCTGCCGACCTCCTGTTCCTGCCCGACGAGACACGAAAAGGCTACTACCATCCGCGAATAATGGCATCTGAGACAAAGCGTTACCGCGCGCTCGACGAACGCAGCAAGCATGCTTTCGACCGCATATACGAAGATTTCTTCTACCACCGTCACACCTATTTCTGGTTCGGCGAAGCGATGAAGAAGCTATCTTCACTACTCAGCGCAACCTCGATGACTGCCTGTGGCGAAGACCTGGGAATGATACCCGAGTGTGTACCCTGGGCTATGAAGAACCTACAGGTGCTGTCGCTCGAAATACAGCGCATGCCCAAAGAATATGGGGTAAGATTTGCCGACACAGCCTCGTACCCCTACCTTTCGGTGGCAACACCATCGACACACGACATGAGTACCCTGCGTGAGTGGTGGACCGAGTCGCCCGAAGAGACACAGCACTTCTACAACCACACATTGGGACGCGGAGGCAAGGCACCGGCAGACATGAACGGCGACATTGCCAAACAGATATTGAAGCAGCACCTCGATTCGCCCTCTATGTTGGCAATGATAGCATGGCAGGACTGGATGGCGATGGACGAGCGCCTGCGTTTCCTGAACCCATACGAAGAGCGCATCAACATCCCTGCAAACAGAGGACATGTGTGGAACTACAGAATGCACATGACAATAGAGCAGTTGCAAAAAGAGAAATCTTTCAACAAAACAGTTTTGCAGATGCTCACCGACTCGGGACGAATACTCTCGGCAAAATAGGAGCAGCGGGCTGCACACCGCAGCATCCCAATGCAATTGTTAAAAACAGAGGGGCAGCCCCACACATAAAGGGCCGACAAACATCAAGGGCCGACCACATACAGCAAAATAACGGGTAAAAATTTGTATAAATCATTTTTTTATCCGTTATTTGCTGTTTAGAAAAACAAACAATCTTTAAATAACTAATTAAATAACACTTTATGAAAAAGTTTTTATCTCTTTTGATGGGGCTCACATTCTCTGCAGCCCTCATGGCCGGAGATATTTTCCCCATCACGCTCACAACAGCGGATGGTCTTCCCGGTCGCTTCACAGGTGATAGCAACGAGTATTCTACCCGTTACTTTGAGTTCGACGAGCCCGTCAGCTCATTCCGTTTCACAGTAATCACCACAAACACCACCGACACTCTGTCAGAGTACAGCTACGATGGTCTCAGTGCAGGTTACGGCCCCGGATTCCCCTTCTTCACAATGTCTGAGTTCCGTATTTACGACGCAGACGACAACATGGTTGAATTGTCAGAGTCCATGCTCTCTTCAAACGCCATAGCAACAAACGACGGTGGCGGTCTTGCAGCACTCATCGACGGTTCTACCGGTACATTCTACCACGGTACATACTCATGGGGTACACTTCCTCAGGCTTACCACTACATTGAGGTACAACTTCCCCAGCCTATGTCAAAGTTCAAACTGAGATGGTTCTCACGTTCAAACAGAAAGAACATGCCCACAACAGTAGGTATCACAGCCGGTGGAACAGAGTACCTCCCCTACCCCGAATATGGTTTTGAGCTTGGCGATAAGGTAACAACACTTGAGCAGTTGGCAGAGGGTGGTGTATTCGTACTCAAAGGCAGCTACTACACATACCAGTATCCCGATGAAAACTTCTCACGCGAAGAGGAGTACCGTGGCGATGCATACTACCACTCTCCTTATGGTGCAGCCATCACTCCCTCGGCAGCAGACCTCATCACATTCGTTCCCACAGGCGAGGAGAACACATATTACATCCACTGGCCCATCAACGGTCACTATGTATACAACCCCAAAGACCGCGTAAGCGAATCGGAATATGCTGAATGGGTTAACAGTTCATTCAAGGCAGGTAAGTACACATTCTCTGAGTGTGACTCTGTTCCCGGTTCATTCATCATCAAGTGCGACAACCTCTTCCTCGGTCAGAGACGCTTCATCAGAATGGCAATCATACACCCCGACTCATTCGAGGATGATGCAGAATACACATACCACTACGCATGGAACGTTTACAAAGCAAAGGTTTCCAACGTTAAGGGTACAGTCATCGAGAGCGGACTTGAGAAAGTCATCAACGTAGCCGACTCACTTCTCACACTTCAGGGCTTGCTCGAGGATGAGGACGAAGGCGAATACGAGGCACTTCAGACAGCAGTTGCAGAGGGTCGCGCACTTATCGCAGGCACAGAGCTTGCAGCTGATGCAGCGGTTAAAAAGACCAACGAGATTGACCTTCTCACAGCTCAGTACCGCAAACAGTACCTCTATGTGCTTATCGACTCTATCGAATACATCCTCAACGACGCCGACCTCAACTTCACAGACGGTAACGGTGGCTGGAACGTAGGTTCATACCCCGACACATACCAGATTAAGTTGACAACACTTGCTGACGAGGCAAACATCGCCATCGACAACATCACAGCACTGGTTGACATCTCAGTGATGATTGACGAACTTTCAGAAGGACTTGCAAACCTCTACGCTTCACGCGTTGAAAAGGTATACTCTCTGCCCATGCGCTTCAACGAGAAAGATGGTCTTCCCGGTGTACGCGAGAATGGCAATGTAAACAACAGCTACATTTGGGATACTCCCCTTCTCTATTTGAACGAGCCCACAGACGTAATTCGTATCACAGTTACCAAGGAGAGCAGCAACGCTATCTTCAGCGGCAGCGGTACAGCATTCTACTGCCTCGGCGAGCTTGAATTCTACGACGCAGCAGGCGACCTCATCCCCATCAGAGAGGACATGATTGAGGTTAACTCACTCAACGCAACAGACGGTGGCGGTATTGCAGCCCTCGTTGACGGCAACCACTCAACATGGTACCACGCAGCATACGGTGCAGACCAGGACATCGTTCCCGGTGTAGGAGAATATGCATACATTCAGGTAACATTCGACGAGCCTCTTTCTGTATTCCGTTACCGCATGGTAAGCCGCGCAAACAATACATATAACCGCGCACCCGTAGACTTTGGTATCACCAACGGTTCAACATACGACCCCGACGATGTACCCATCCAGGATCCCTACAACCTCAAAGTTATTGAAAAGGTAACAGATGTTTCACAGATTGTTGATGGTGGTCACTACATCCTCTATGGTAACTTGGGTAAATTCGACGCTGACGGCGAAGAAGTTGTTGGTGAAGGTTCAGGTTACTACGAAGGCATCAAGCTCTACAACAGCAAGAAAGCTCACAGCGCATGTCTCTTCACATTCGAGTCAGCCGGCGACGGTAAGTTCTACCTCCACAGTTTGTCTAAGGACTACTATATAGAACAGCCCATAGGATGGAATAACGTAAACGCTACTTACTTCAAGAAGAACGCAGCAGCTATCACCATCAAGGAGCACACAACACACGCAGACATGTTCAACATGTACAGCGTAGGCGTAGTTGAAGACGAAAACTCAGACCTCTACGGCGAGGAGGCAAACTTCCTCATCCAAGACTGGGGCGAGTCAATGGGTGCATGTCCTATTGCAGACCTCGAGAACGACCTCTTCGAATTTGACGGACAGAGCGAATGGGAAATCTACAAGGTAACTGTCGACAATTTCGGCATCATGTGGTTGCAGAGCGTACTTAACGCAGTTAAGGAGTCTGGCTTCACATCAGACATCTTCGGTATCAACCCCGGTCAGTACAACGGTGCAGGTGTAAATGAGTTCAAGAGCGCACTCGTAGCAGCTCAGGCACTCGAGGACACCAAGGATGCAGCAGCAGCGAAAGCAGCAGCCGACGCTTTGCAGAGCAACATGGAAGCACTCTCAACAGCAACAGTTAACCCCATCAAGGTTGGTGCAGAATACTACATTGTCAGCACATACGACATGTTCTACCAGTTGCAGGGTAAAGAGATGGCTATCTTCGCCGACAAGAACGACAAGGCAGACCCCAACGTTGTAAGCGAGAACCAGCCCTACTGGGGAACATTCCTCGACGAGGCAAACGGTACAAAAGAGGCTTACACATGGATCTTCGAGCAGGGCGACACAACAATGCTCGACGAAGTGGAAGAGGGCACAACTTATGTATACCTCAAGAACAAACAGACCGGCGATTACATGGGTACATGGGACAACTGGTCAGTACGTCTGCCCATGAGCGAAGAGCCCTTGTTGTACTACATCAAGAAGTTCAGCGGCATCAAGTACAATCTTGGTTCATACGATGCGCACCTCAACTTCGAGTCTAACAACGACACATATCCCTTCTTGCACATCCTCGGCCACGACGATGGTAAGACCGACTGGGGTCACCTCTGTCTCTGGCAGTATGCAGCCGAGCAGTCTAAGTGGAAGCTCATCTATGCCAACACCACATCTATCAACAACGATGTAGTTGACGACGTTGAAGGCGAGGTTGTTTCAACAACATACTACACTGCTGACGGTAAAGTACTTTCAGCTCCCGTACAGGGCGTTAACATCATTAAGAAGGTTTACGCTAACGGTGCTGTAAAAGTTGATAAGAAATTTTTTAAGTAATCATACTTACCCTTGATAAAATGGGAGTGACCACGTGGTCACTCCCATTTTAATTTAACATGAGTTGATTAAATCTGTAGATTAAGGTTCTAATTACATTAATTAAATACTTACTTTTAAAATAAATGGTAGTAATTTGCACCTAAGCACAAGTAACTTAAAATCCATCCGGCACCGTAAGCAGCACAGCCGAGAGCCCGTCTGTTTTTCGGATAAAGCGTGAAGGTTTGTGCAAACGAGCGTAACGCAAGTTTACTTGCAAGTTACAAAGCGA
>CAJGDX010000092.1 GCA_904502185.1 uncultured Bacteroidaceae bacterium
CTGCAGTTTTGTGCAGGTCTATGATGTGGATACCGTTACGCTCCATGAAGATGTAGGGAGCCATTGCGGGGTTCCATTTGCGTTTCAAGTGACCGAAGTGTGCACCGGCCTCCAAAAGTGATTCAAAAGTTACTCTTGACATTGTTTTAATTTTTAAGCGTTTACCTTCTTTTTAATTAATTTTTATCAACCTCTCGGGTAGTCCCATTATTAATAAGTAGAGAGTCCCGAGTGGTTTAGATACTAAACGTATATCTTCGAACCGAATATTAACGTTTACTGAACTGGAATCTGCGACGTGCTTTGGGACGACCCGGTTTCTTACGCTCAACCTCACGAGCATCACGAGTCAGGAATCCTTCAGAACGCAAAGCCTTTTTGTCCTCGGGGTTGATCTTAACCAAAGCACGAGCAATTGCAAGACGCAAAGCCTGTGACTGGCCAGTGAAACCACCACCGTCCAAATTAACTTTGATGTCGTATTTCTCTGCAACATTCAACTTTGTCAAAGGCTGTTTAACAATGAACTGAAGAATGCTTGAGGGGAAATAAACCTGCAGATCCTTTTTATTAATAGTAATTTTACCTGTACCCTCTGTAACGAAAATACGGGCAACTGCGCTCTTGCGTCTGCCTAATGCGTTTACCATTTCCATCTGCTATTATTTATATGAATTAATATCTATTGTTTTGGGCTGCTGAGCTGCTTTGTCGTGCTCGGGACCTTCAAAAATGTAAAGGTTGTCGAGGATGTGAACTCCAAGACGTGATTTGGGGAGCATGCCTTTTACTACGTGTTTGAAAAGACGCTCGTAACCCTTGTAACCTTTTACAACGTCTGCAGGAGTAAATGCCTTCTGACCACCGGGGTAGCCTGAGAAACGAAGGTATGTGCGACCTTCCCATTTGTTACCTGTCATTTTAACCTTGCTTGCGTTGATGATGATTACGTTGTCACCACAGTCAGCGTTGGGTGTGAAGTTAGGTTTGTATTTACCTCTAAGAATTTTGGCAACTTTTGCGCCAAGACGACCAAGTACCTGGTCTGTAGCATCAACAACAACCCACTCTTTGTTTGCGGTTGCTTTGTTTGCAGAAACAGTTTTGTAGCTTAAAGTATCCACTTTAAAAATTGTTTTTAGTTGTTAATATTCTATTCTCTCTTTAACCCTTCTCCTTCGGACTCGTAACGGAAATAGACCCCTTGGGAAACCCTCCTCGCGTGATTATCAATTAATTGGCTAGATTAATCGCGCTAACCACTCGGAGACCTGAAGTGTTAATCACAACTCATTTTTCATGAGTCGATAATAATCGGCGTGCAAAAGTACTTCTTTTCAATGAAATAGGCAAGAAAATGAAAACTTTTTTCAAAAAAACTTCGAAATGTTTTGCAGATACGAAAAATAGTCTTACCTTTGCATCGCATTTGAGAAAGCAAATGCCCAGATGGCGGAATCGGTAGACGCGCTGGTCTCAAACACCAGTGGGGCAACCCATCCCGGTTCGATCCCGGGTCTGGGTACAAAGCGGAAGAGCAGAAATGCTTTTCCGCTTTCACTTTATATATACTTCGACTATACCTTTATAATATATAGGCACAGCCGTTTATGATACAGCAGCACTTTATGTAGGCAAATGCAAAGGTGAAACAAAGTAGATAGTTGTGCTGATAGGATCGGTCTTGTTGTGCTTGGTCTCTTGACTTGTGTGCGCCGAACGTGTATGCAAAAAAAGAGAGAAACTCGATTGAGTTTCTCTCCTAAGTGATTCGCCTGGGGCTCGAACCCAGGACCCCATCCTTAAAAGGGATGTGCTCTACCTGCTGAGCTAGCGAATCAACCTTCGTGCCGTTAAGCGTGTGCAAAGGTAGGGACTTTTTTTGAATCTGCAAATGTTTGGGAAGATTTTTTTTGGAAAAATGTAATTTTTTTTGCTTTCGACCTATTTTTCATTGCTTTTAGCCATATATTGCTGGTCTTTGTGGTGCGTTATTTGTTTAATATACCCAAGAATCAGTGTTGTCAGTGGAAGGGCTACAATCATTCCTATGATGCCCAGAAGTTTGCCCCAGATTGCAAGTGACAGCAAAATGACAGCCGGATGCAGCTTCATGCGCTTGCCCATAATCCTGGGTATAAGGATAAGGTCTTGTATGGCTTGTATTATAAGTGTGACTATCAGTGCAGATGCCAGGATTACCCAGAAATTTTCTCCTGTGCCTGCCGCTTTTGTCAGTGCAAGCAGGGTGATGGGTATCACTGAGACTAATTGCAGATAGGGGACGAGGTTCAGTACTCCGATGAATAGTCCAAGGCCTATGGCTATGGGAAAGTCTATTATCAGGAATCCTATCGAGAATAGTATTCCTACAATCAGTGCTATCAATGCTTGTCCTCTGAAGTATTGGTTCATACCGTCTTTCAGGTCGTTCGACAATGCGGCTACTCGGTTGCGCCATTTTTGTGGAATTAGCGACTTCCACTCATCTGCCAATCTTTCGTAGTCGAGTAGAATGAAAAACAGATAGAGCAGTGCTATGCACGATGCCAGAATCTGTATTACTACATTTATGGTTCCTACGGCAAAGAACCATGTCTTTTGTGCCATTGTCTTTACCATGTCCTGCACGCCTGAACTCTGAAGTATTGCCGGCAGGTTGTTCTCGTTGGCATATTCGCGCAGGATGTCGCTTATTGTTGCCGGTATTGTCGGATTCTTTATGTTGTTGGATATAAAGTCTACAACAACAATTTTTAGCTGTACCATTTCGCTTAAAAGTGACGGGATGACCAGCATTGTTATTCCGGTCACCGCTCCCAGTATCAACAATAGTACGGTTATAATCGACAGCAGACGATATTTGAAGCGCAGTTTATATTGGAAAAAGGTGACTATCGGGTATATAAGGTATGCCAGCAGCCATGCTGCAAAAAATGGCACCAGCACTCCGCCCAGGCTTTTCAGTATAAAATAGGTGATGCCTATGATTATAAGAATGAGTATTATTCTTAGAAAACGTCCTACGCTAATCTCTTTCATAAAAGACTTTAATAAGTTAATCATTGCAAAAGTAACCAATGCTATAAAAGATACAACAAAGAATTTGTTAAAAATTTCATTCATCCATGCAGAAATACCATATTTATATTTACATTTGCCTTCTGAAGAAGATTATCTGATTTATTAATTTTATTAATGGTATATATAATACCTGTCGGCAGGTGGCGGTGAATGTCATTTGTGTGTAGTGCGACTTGACGGTAGGTGTTTATGCGCAATTTATTATCGTATGGGGATTTTATATGTTGTTCCCACTCCGGTGGGAAATCTTGAAGATATAACAATGCGTGCGCTTCGTCTTTTGCGCGAAGCGGATTTTGTGCTGGCTGAGGATACGCGTACTACGGGAAATCTGTTGAAACATTATGATATTCACGTTCCTATGCACTCTCATCACAAATTCAACGAGCATAGAACGGTTGCAAATACCGTCGAGCAGATTATGGCTTGCGGCTCTCATGCGGCTCTTGTGTCCGATGCGGGAACTCCCTCAATCTCCGATCCGGGATTCCTTCTTGTGCGCGAGGCTGTGCGTGCAGGTGTGCAGGTGGTGTGCTTGCCGGGTGCTACGGCATTCGTGCCTGCTTTGGTAAGCTCTTCGCTGCCTTCCGAACGTTTTGTGTTCGAGGGCTTCCTGCCGCAGAAGAAGGGGCGTCAGACACGAATTACGCAACTTAAGGACGAAACGCGAACAATGATATTCTACGAATCGCCCTATCGTGTGGTAAAGACACTGACGCAGCTTGCCGAGGCGTTCGGCAAGGAGCGTCCGGCTGCGGCGGCAAGGGAGATTTCCAAACTGCACGAGGAGTGTGTGCGTGGTACTTTGGAGGAGCTGATAGCCCATTTTACGGCCAATGAGCCCCGTGGTGAGTTTGTGCTGCTGGTAGGTGGTGTAGATTGTCCATCATTTGTCAATAATAACGAATAAAAACATTTAGCTATGAAAAAGACAATTTATCTTATAGTTGCAATTGCTGCTCTTGTGGTAAGTTGCACAAGTGGTCCGGGAAATTCGGAACTGAAGTCACAGAACGATTCTCTCAGAAGTGTTATTGCTGCCCGTGATGCGGCTTTGGACGAAATGATTACTACCATCAATGTGGTAGAGGAGGGTTTTAGGTCGATAAACGAAGCTCAGGGTCGCATAAACCTTGATGCAGGCGCAGAGCAGAGTAAAATGGTTGCTTTGCAGAAGGATTTTAATTTTATAGCAGAGACGCTTGAGAACAATCGCAAGCGCATTGCAGAACTCGAAAAGAGTCTGAACGAGAATCAGGCCGCTTCTCAGCAGTTGAAGGCTATGGTTGCCAAGCTGAAAAAACAGCTCGAAGAGAAGAACCGCGAGATAGCGCTGCTCAAAGAGGAACTTGCTTCCAAAAATATAAAGATTGGCGAACTTGACAAGGCTGTTCAGGAGCTTAACAGCAACGTTAGCGAGCTTAGCGCTGCAAAGGATAGAAACGAAAAGACCATCAGCGAGCAGGAGGAAAAACTGAATGCAGTGTGGTACGCTATCGGTACAAAGCGCGAACTTAAGGATATGAACATTGTCGATGGCAAGAAGGTTCTACAGAGCGGCAATGCCAATATGTCATATTTTACAAAGGGTGATATGCGTAATCTTACTACCATAGAGACTCACGAGAAGAGTGCCAAACTGCTGACAACTCATCCCGAGGATAGTTATAAGCTGGAACGTAACAGCCAGAAGAAATATGTGCTGACAATAGTTGATGCAGAAAAGTTCTGGAGCAGAACAAAATATCTTGTTATACAGGTGAGATGATGCGACAGGTATTGCTCCTGCTGAAATGAAAAATCGACCGACTCAATGAGCCGGTCGATTTTTTGTGAATAAATATAAAGATTCTTAGTTGTTTGTTTTTTCGTTTTTCTTGTTGTTGCCGCATGCCATTTTTTTAATCATCTCTCTCTGGAAGCGGTCTTCGGCATGCTGTACATCTAGAACTTTGCGGGCGGAAATTATTTTCAGATATTTGGCTATGTAGTCTTTTTCCAATTGTGCTATTTTTATTTGCGCATCAGCAATCTCGTTTACAATGCCTTTCAGTTCTTCGTCGTTGGGGCAATCCTGCGATGTGCATTTCAGCTTCTTGCGCGCCTCTTTTTTAATCTTCCATTTATTCTGCTGGAACTCAAAGTAGATGGGGAAGAATGCTTTTGCTTCGTCCGGGGTCAGTTTGGCTCGCTCGGTGATGAATGTTTGCAGTTGCTTGCAATATTCTTCGTGAGACATGTGCCTTTTCTGTTGTGCGACAATGGATGTCGTCGTGCAGCAGATAATTGCTAATATCAGTAGTAGTCTTTTCATCTTCTTATTGAATTAATAGTTGGCATCTGCGCTTGTCAGGTAACAGTAAACGTTGTAATCGTCTATCGGGTAGCTGTCGAAAATGGTTTCTATCATTTCGTTCCTTTCGGCTTCGGTTATTTTTGCCGATTCTTTGTTGTCTACGAACATATATACGGCTGTGGTTGCTGTCGTCAGCACGAGTGCTGCCACAGCTGCTCGCATCCAGTAGGTCAGCCATTTTATTTTAAGGGAGCCCGGTGAATGGGTAATCTCTTTCGCGGGAAGCTGTTTCATTAACTTCTCGTGAAACTCCTCGAAATAGTTGTCGGGGAGTGTGAATGGCCCTTGTGTTCTACCTTTGTTTTCTTTGTTGAGCATATTGTCTCTTTTTGCTAATCTGTTATTTTGACTATGTTAGTTTACAAAGGTTTAATCTTTGTTTTTTAAAAAATCTTCTATTTTTTTTGTTGCTATGTGGAACGATGCCTTCAGGGCTCCTACGCTGGTTCCCAGCAGTTCGGACATCGTTTCGTATTTCATCTCTTCGTAATATTTCATGTTGAATACCAGACGTTGCTTGGGGGGTAGGCTCTGCAGTGCTTCTTGGAATGTTATTTCTGCTCGGTCGCCATTGAAGTATGTGTCGCTTTCCAGTTGTTCAACTATGGAGCCTTCGGGCGAGTCTATCGGGATTGTCTGTGGCTTTTTGTTCAGGAATGTAAGTGTTTCGTTGATGGCTATGCGATAGAGCCAAGTGGATAGTTGTGCGTCGCCGCGGAAATTGTCAATTCCTGTCCATGCTTTTATGAAAGTGTTCTGCAACAGGTCGTTGGTATCGTCGTGCGACAATACCATGTGGCGTATGTGCCAGTATAGCTGCTCGCTGTATTGCTGCACAAGCTCCGAGAAGGCGCTGTTCTGTGTCGAGGGGGTTTTAAGCCTCCTCAACAGCGCTGTTTCGTCGTATTTCTCTTTCTTGTGCATGGGCCTGTCTGCTTTTTTGTTGGTCGTTTGCATGCTTAGACCTCTTTTGTATGAAAAAGTTTAAAGCGGCGTGTGAATTTTATTGTAAATTTAAGCCTGTTTCCCGGTGTGTGGTGTTGAGATTATTGTATTTTGAATGTGATGTTTTCCTTTGCAAGTTCTGTGGCGGGGAATATTTCCCGAGCTTCGGCAAGCAGCGTATTCTCGTCGTCGTAACGCGAAGAGAAATGACCGATTACCAACTGCTTGACTTGTGCTTCGCGTGCTATGGTCGCAGCCTGCTCGGCGGTACTGTGGAATGTCTCTTCAGCTCTTTTGCGCTCTTTGTTGGCGAAGGTGGCTTCGTGGTAGAGCAGGTCTACATCTTTTATTTTATCTATTATTTCGGGGCATGGCTTTGTGTCGGAACAGTAGGCGTAGCTGCGTGAACGGTCGGGTGGTGTGGTCAGGCGTTCGTTGGGGATTATCTCACCTTGTGCTGTGACATAGTCCTCGCCTTTTCGTAGTGCAGGGCGTGCATAAAGCGGAATGTTGTAGAATTCGAGCATGTCGGGACGAATGTGCCTTTTCTTGGGCTTTTCGCTTATCAGAAAACCACAGCAGGGAATCCTGTGGCTGAGTGGCAGGCTCTCCACTGTAATGTTTTTGCTCTCGTGGATAACTTGATGCTGTCCGGGGTCTATGTCGTGTATGATTACCTCGTAATTCATCCCTTTGCAGAAGTATTCGAGTTGCGGTGTCAACAGTGTGTGCAGCATGGGGTGTCCGTATATGTGCAGCGGCATTGTGCGACCCAAAAGCCCGAATGTGGAAATCATTCCTATGAGTCCGAAGCAGTGGTCGCCATGCAGGTGCGATATGAATACGTGGTTCAGCCGAGCGAAGTGCTGGTGCGATTTTCTTATCTGCAACTGTGTGCCTTCGCCGCAATCTATCATCAACAATTCGTTGCCTACTCTTATTATCTGCGAACTTGCGTTGTGGCGTGTGGTCGGCAGGGCAGAACCGCATCCCAATATGTGTACTTCAAATTGTTCCATGCTTTCTCTCTTTGTTTAAAATCGTAAAGTTACGAATTTTGTTTGATGTTTGTGCCGGTAGTCGTCGAAAAAATGTTATTTCACTCGCTTTCACTATCTTTTAATAAGAATTATTGGTGTCCGGTAAAAGTTTAAAAGGGTATAAAAGTGTGTGTCAATTTGCAGTATTTATGCGGTTCCATCCATAGCATTAGTAACTTAAAACTCAACCGGCACCGTAAGCATCACAGCCGAGAGTCCGTCTGTTTTTCGGATTAAGTGCGAGGACTGTCTGAGTGTGAGTTATACGCACAAGTGCGGATAACTGAACGAGTTCCGCAGCCCCCGAAAAACAGACGAAAAGACTCGAGCGACAAGGCTCGCCACCGACTGAAGAATGTTGCCTAAAGGCAACTTCTGAACAAAGGCAGAGCCGCCTGATGCGTCCCGTGTGCCGGGGCTTTTGCTTCTTTTGCCCGGCAAAAGAAGGGAACAGAAATTACTGCCCAAAATGATTGCAACC